>JAEUHJ010000001.1 GCA_016795375.1 Verrucomicrobiaceae bacterium | reverse complement strand
TGCCGGCCAACTCCCCTTTGCGCTGATCCAGCCGCGACCAATCTCATGCGACTCGTTCCCGACGTGAAGCCTCCGATCCTGACTTGCATCCTTGCCCTTGCAGGGTGTTCCGCCTTGCAAGCGCAACAGATCAAAGCTCCTGATGCGCTGCGTCCCAGCACCTCGCCAATGCCCGCCCCTGCGGCACCCGCAAGCACGCCGTCCCCGGCCGCGAATGTGGAGAAGCTGGCTGAGGAGGCGCAGCGGTCGCTCTACCAAGCCGCTGACAAGGCTGGTGGTGCCGCCGTCCGGCCGGATGCCATCCCCGGCAAAACCGGCGTTTCCTCCGGCCCTCTGCGCCTGCCATCCCCGGCGCCGGAAAACCCTGCCCTCTGGTCCAAGGACTCAGTGCGCAAACTTGCCGTGATGGAAGTCTCGTTCGGCGGCCTGCGTGACACGGTGATGATCGAGCTGTATCCGCATGAGGCGCCGCAGACGGTCGCCAATTTCATCAACCACTGTGACAGCGGTTTTTACAACGGCCTCGCTTTTCACCGTGCGATCGAGGGCTTTCTTGTCCAGACCGGCGATCCGCTGACCTCCGACGAGTCCGCTCGCGAGAAGTGGGGAACCGGCGGGGAGGACAAAACGATTCCTGCCGAGATCAAACGCCCGCACCGCATCGGCTCCGTGGCGATGGCGCGCCGCTCGGACAAGGTCAACCCCTCCCGCCGCTCCAATGGCTCGCAATTTTACATGGCCATTGGCAACTTCGCCTCGCTCCAGGACAAATACACCGTCTTCGGGCAGGTGGTCTCCGGCCTCGACGTGTTGAAGCACATCTCGATCCTGCCGGTGGACGCCAATGACTGCCCGGTGGCCCGCGTCGAAGTGAAGTCCATCAAGATCATCGAGCACAAAGGTCCGATGCAGGTCGAGCCTGATGTCGCCTCCGGCGAGGGCGGTCGCTACGCCAGGCCGGACTCCGCGCGCGGGATGGTCGGTCGTTTCCTTCATCGGGTGTGGTGAGGGCTCACTTCGCCGGAAGCTCGTAGCACACCGCCTCGCGGTCATTGCGCACCAGCAGCCATCGTCCTGCCAGTGTCGGTGGGTTCCAGGTCTTCGCACTCAAGGCGGCGATGCGCGAGACTTCCTCCAATTTTTCAGGACTTGCTTTCACCAGCGCAACCGGGCCTTTTTCTGTCTGGATGAGCAGCCAGGAATCGCCGAGGCGGATCTGCTGGCCGAAGCCGTAGCGGCCTTCGCGCCAGACGCGTTCACCATTTGTCAGATCGACACAGCAGAACGTGCCCTCGTCCAGCGCGTAGGCATGTCTGCCGGACACGCTCGCGCTGCTGAACTTCGTGCGCGGGGCGCTGCTGCTCCAGACCGACGTCACGGCCAGTTTGCCATCGTTGTCGGCTTTGATTTCGAGCAGATGCGACTTCACGCCGTAGCTGGAGGTGATCAGCAGACGATCTGGCGTGACCTGCACCGGCTGGCAGACCTTGGGGAAGCCTCCCGGCCAGTCGAAGCGCCACAGTACCGCTCCCGTGGCCGGATCGTGGCCCGTCACCGAGGCATTGTTCACATTCACGATCTGCTCGCGGCCCGTCAGCGTCATCAAAACGGGCGAACTGTAACTGCCCCCGTCATTCCCGGCCTTCCAGTCCACTGCTCCATTGGCCTGGTGATACGCGATCAACGACGCGCCGCCATCACCACCGCTGCAAACGACCACATCGCCCGTCAGCAATGGCGAGGAACTCTTGCCCCATTGCAAATTCACCTTCGCTCCGGCTTCTTTGAGCACATCGCTCTTCCAGCGCAAAGCGCCGGTCACCAGATCAAGGCAGTTGAGCAAGCCCTTCGCTCCCACGGTGAATACCACGCCCTTCGCCGCGTCCACCGTCGGTGTCGCCCGCGGACCGATGCCTCCCATCGTCTCGTCAAACCGCGCATCGTCCGCGTGCGACCACAACAAATTCCCCCGGGTGATGTCATAGCACGTCACGCACTCCTCCGTGCCGCGCTGCTCCTGCGTGATGGCACGACTGCCGGCGACGGCGAAGCCCGACCAGCCATCACCCACTTTCAAGCGCCACACTTCACGCGGCGGATGCACCTTCCAGTCCGTCTGCCAGTCCGGTTCGGGCATCACACCATTTCCGGAAGCGCCTAAAAAACGCGGCATGTCGCTCACTCCCGCAGGGGGAGTGGTTGCAGGTGCCATTGCCGCGCCGGAGATGTTGTGCAGTTCCGGCAGCACCGTCTTTTTCTGCCAGCGCCAGACCAGGCTCGGAAACGCCGACCCGTCCGCCGAGCCTTCGTAGCGTACCAGGAAACGAAACACGTTCACCACCACGATGCCGCACAGCACAAACAGCCCCAGCCGCTTCAAGCGTGCGCCGCGCCGGTACAGCGCCCACCACAGTCCCATCAGCACCAGCCAGAGCGGCAGCAGAAAAATCACGGACACGGCGCGCATCACATGCGAGTCCAGCCAGAGCCAGGCTGAAATGCCGCCGAGGATCAGCGTCAGAAAGAGCGGGAACTTGGGAATCATGGCCGTGGCAGTTTACACCGGCCCCAGTTCAAAGGAAACAGATGGCGCGGGCCGGCGTATGTCTCACTCTCCGCCTGATCACGTCAATCACCATGAAACCATTCATCCTCTCCCTCCTCGCCGCGTCCGGCCTGCTTGCCGACGATCATGTTGTCTATGAACCTGCCGGGGTCGCAAAGGGAAAACACATCGTGCTGCTCGCCGGTGACGAGGAGTATCGCAGCGAGGAGTCCATGCCGATGCTCGGAAAAATCCTCAGCCAGCGGCACGGCTTCAAATGCACCGTGCTGTTCAGCCTTGCCGCCGACGGCACCATCGATCCCACGGCGGTGACCAGCCTCAGCCATCCTGGAGCGCTCGATTCCGCCGACGCCATCGTCATGCTGCTGCGTTTCCGTCATTGGGATGATGCCACGAGCAAAAAATTCGAGGCGGCCGTCAATCGCGGCGTCCCCATCATCGCCCTGCGCACCAGCACGCACGCCTTCAACGGCTATCCCAAGGACAGCCCCTTCGCCGCATGGAACTTCAACAACAATGGCGGCTGGGGGCGCAAGGTGCTCGGGGAGACGTGGGTCAGCCACTGGGGCAAACACAAAGTCGAGGCGACGAAAGGCATCGCCGAGGCAGCGAACGCGAACCACGCCATCCTGCGCGGTGTGAGCGGTGTCTTTGGCAGCACCGATGTCTATGAGGCCGCCCCGTCCGCCGATGCCGTCGTTCTTTTGCGCGGCCAGGTACTTCAGGGAATGACCGCGGATACGCCGGCGGCATCCTATTCCAAGAAGACCAAGGCCGGGGCCGAGCAGGATGTGAACACCCCCATGATGCCGGTCGCCTGGACGCGTGTGGTGAAAAATGACGCCGGTTCGGAGAACAAAGTGTTCTGCACCACCATGGGCGCCGCCACCGACCTCGCCGTTGAAGGCACGCGCCGCATGGTTGTGAACGCCGTGTTCTGGGGACTCGCTCTCGAAGTGCCGGAGAAAGCCGATGTCACGCCCGTGGGCGGCTTCCAGCCGACGATGTACGGCTTCAAAGGCAACAAGCAGGGAGTGAAGCCGGATGATTTCGCACTGTCAAAGTAGTCCCGCCGCTTCACCGCAGATGTCCGGGGTCCGATGCCGGGGGGGCGCATGACTACCTCATCTCAAACACGAACGGAATGCCCTGATCGGTCATCATTTTCTGCTCCTTCATCATGAAGCGGCCGGCGAGGCGTTGAAAGCTGCCGTCCGACTTCATGCGATTCAGCACCTCGTTGATCCTCGTCCTCATTTCATCCTGTCCCGGACGCAGGGCCACCGCCCAGAATTCCTCGCGCAACGGAGCCAGCAGCGCCCGGGTCGTTTCTTGATGCCGCAAATGATGGTTCATGATCGAAATCTGGTCGTAAACCCACGCATCGACATTCGCGTTCACCACTTCCATCACGCAGGAGGCGTCGTTGTCCAGCGCCTTGATCTCCGCGTTCTTCAGGTTCTCGCGCGCCCACGTCTCGCCCGTGGTGCCGAGTCGCACGACGATCTTGCGGCCGGGCGCCTGCAAATCCCCGCCTTTCATCACCGGGGAGCTTTTTGCCACCAGCACGGAGAGACCGGTGCGCACATACGGATCGGAGAAATCCACCGCCTTGCGCCGCTCCGGCGTGGCGCTGACCGATGAGATCACCAGGTCGATCGAGCCGGTGAGCAGAGCGGTTTGCAGGCCGTCGAAGTTGATGTTCTTGAACTCCACTTCACGACCGAGTGCTTTGCCGATTTCTTTGCCGATCTCGATGTCAACCCCGGCTATCTGCCCGTTTTCATCCACAAACTCAAACGGCGGATACGTCGCGTCAGTCCCGATGATGAGTTTGTCGTCGCGTGAACAGGCGCAAAGTGGGAATAACAGGCTGAGAAGGAGAAAACGGAGCATGACGAGAATTCAGGAGTTCAGATCACCCGCGAAATCACTCGGCATGCGCCAGTCGCCGCGCGGGGAAAGCGCCACGGAGCCGACTTTCGGGCCGTCGGGCACGCTGGAGCGCTTGAACTGGTTTTGCGCGAAGCGTTTGAAGAACAGCGTGAGCCATCTGGCGATGGTTTCATCGTCGTATTTGCCCGCGAATGCCTGCGCGGCCAGCCAGCGGATTTTTTCCGCGCTGCTGCCGTGGCGCACGAAGTGGAACAGGAAGAAATCATGCAGCTCATACGGGCCGATGGTGTCCTCGGTCCTTTGCTGCAACGATTCGTCCGCTGCGAGCGGCAGCAGCTCCGGTGTGATCGGTGTGTCGGCGATGTCGCGCAAAATCGCGCCCGCCTTGTCCGCAAACGGGCCTTCCGCGCACCATTCGATGAGGTAACGCACCAGCGTCTTGGGCACGCCGGAGTTCACATGATACATCGACATGTGGTCGCCGTTGAACGTACACCAGCCCAGCGCCGCCTCGGACAGGTCGCCGGTGCCGACGACGATGCCGCCGGTCTTGTTGGCGATGTCCATGAGCACCTGCGTGCGTTCGCGCGCCTGCGAGTTTTCGTAAGTCGCGTCGTGCTGCGTTTCGGAGTGTCCGATGTCGGCGAAGTGCTGCCGCACGGCTTCGTTGATCGAAATCGTGCGCAGTTCGATGTTCAGTGCTTCGGCCAGTTTCTCCGCGTTGCCCTTCGTGCGCGTCGTGGTGCCGAATCCGGGCATGGTGATCGTCAATGCGGCGCTCAACGGCATGCCGGCGCGTTTGATTGCCTCCAGCATCACCAGCAAGGCGAGCGTTGAATCGAGACCGCCGGACAAACCGAGCACTGCGGTCTTGGCGTGTGCTTGTTTGAGCCTGCGGGCCAGTCCGGTGGCCTGGATGGCGAAAATCTCCTCGCACACCGCGTTGCGGTCGGCTTTGGCCGAAGGCACGAACGGATGCGGCGATATCGTGCGCAGCAGTTTGTCCTCGCCGCCGAGCGCAGGGCCGAGATCAAAGGCGATGCGGTGCATCGGCACCGTTCCGGCTTCATCGCGGAACGCGGAGCTTTTCAAACGATCATGCGCCAGGCGCTGCACATCGACATCGGTGACGATGTGGCGCGTCTCGAAGGAAAAACGCTCGGTTTCACCGAGAACAACGCCATTCTCAGCCACGATGCCGTGCCCCGAATAAACCACGTCCGTGCTCGATTCTCCCGCTCCGGCTCCTGCATAAATGTAAGCCGCGTGACAACGTGCGGATTGCTGCGCCACGAGGTGGCGGCGATACGGCGCTTTGCCCAGCACTTCGGTGCTGGCGGATGGATTGGCCAGCAGCGTGGCTCCGGCGAGCGCCAGATGGCTCGAGGGCGGAATCACGGTCCACAAATCCTCGCAGATCTCGACGCCGAGCACGAATCCGGTCACGTCGCGTGCTTCAAACAGCAGTTCCGCGCTGATCGGCACGTCCTGGCCGTTCAATCGCAGCGTCGTCGCGTTCAGCGTGTGCGCCGGGGAGAACCAGCGGCGCTCATAAAACTCCGCCGAGTTCGGCAGGAATGATTTGGGCACCAAACCATGCACATGGCCGCGAGCCAGCACCGCCGCCACGTTGTAGAGGCGGTCTTGAGCCAGCAACGGCAGGCCGACGACCAGAACGGCCGGCAGATCATGCGTCGCCTGCGCCAGCTCGGCCAGACCACGCACCGCCGCCGCTCGCAGCGCCTCCGTGTGAAACAAATCGGCGCAGGAGTAGCCCGTGAGGCACAGTTCCGGAAAAACCACGAGCCTGCAGCCGCGATGCGCCAGCGAACGGGCCTCACGCGCGAGGATCGCCACATTCTTCGCCACATCCCCCAGCACCAACTCCGGCGCAACCGCCGCAACACGCACGAAACCAAGTCGTTCGCGGGTGGATGTCTGGGAGGTGGCGGCCTGCGGCATGGGAAACCTTAGGCCGTGTTTGAAAACCCTCAACGTCCTTATCGCGACCAGTCGTGGAACGACGGAAAAGGCGACTTCACAGCTCTCCCATCCCGCCCCGCTTGATCCACGCGTTCAGCGGCTCGAACGCCGCGACATCCAGCGTGATGGCGCAGCCGAACGGGGCGGCGTTGACACTGCGGGTGTCGAGCACGCCGTTTTCGATGCGGATCGTGGGGAAATCTCCGGTGTGGCGGTGGTAGAAGCCGCCGTGGACTTGCAACGCGGCCTCCTGCACTGGCGGTGGATACATGCTCAAACCACGGAAATAGTGGTGGCCGTTGCGCTCCACATGGGTGATGCCCAGCAGGGTCATCAGACTCAAATCCTGGAGCATGGCCACCGGACCCATGCCGGCGAGATCCTCACCGCTCAGCACCGGCCCGCCAGGAATGCTGGCGGCGCATTTCTTCAGCAACGCCGCATTGGCCAGGCCTTTCACGATGCCTTTGCAGTTCTTATGACTCGTGCCGCGATAGCCGAGGTACAGTGCGAGTGGCAGATCCTTCAGCGAGCCGTCGCTTTCATCAATGATCATGCCCGGGCCGGAGCGCACATCTTCCGTGAGCGCTTTTGAACGGTGCAGCGGCTGTTCGATGAGCAGCACGCTGCGGAACAGCGGCTCAAGCGCTGTGTCCGAACGCAGCGCCTCGTAAAAGCCACTGAACGAGGCCAGGTCATAAAACTGCTCGTTGCCATCCAGCGTGGAATGAAAGCCGCCCGGGCAGTGCATGGTGAGGATGCGGGTGATCTCGCGCAGGCGCGGCAGGTCCACCTCAAGGTTGCCGCAGACTTTGATTTTGAAGTAGCGCAGGCCGTAGGCGCGGATGGACTCCTCCAGCGTGAAAGGCAGTCCGTCATCAAGGCTGCCGTCGGCGGAGGTCAGCGCGTCTCCCAGTCCGATCGTGTGCCGCGCATGAACTTGTGAGAGCGGCTGAGGTGCGATGACATCGCTCACGCGCATGTCGCGCAGTTCTTTGCGCACCGCTCCGAGATCGATGCCGAGGGCGTCTGTTTGCAAAACCGAATGCAAAGGCCGGCCCAACGCCCTGCACAGGCCGTCGAGCACAGCGCGTTCGATCAAACTCACACCCAGATTTGCCAGCAGCGGCGGCACGGAGCGCACTTGGGACCAGCTTTCCTGCTCCAGGTACAAATCCCGCCACCAGGCGAAGAAACCGGCGCTCTTTTCAGCCGCGAGCCACCCGATGCGCGACGCGTTCTGGATCACGGCGATCATCTCGGCCAGATCCACCTCGAACAGCGTGTCCGGATTCTTCGTGAACCACTTTGGCGGCAATCCTTCGCTCGCCAGCCCTTGCACGGGCTTCTCATCAACCACCAGGTCCACCGTCACAAAAAGATGCGGCAGCGCGTTCATGCTGGCAATGCCGTACTTGAACGGAAACCGCGTCCGCATGGGCAGGACGTGGAACTGGAAGGATTCGATCCTGAACGTCATGGCGCAGTCCGCTTGATGATCCTGGCAGGGTGGCCCTCCGCCACGAGGCCGTCAGTGCGGCTTGGCCTCGGCGGCGGGCTTGTGGGCAGCACCCGGGTTGTTGGAGGGGGCGAATTTCGCGACGAGAAACGCGCCCGATGCCGCCAGCAGGCAACCGAGGAAGAACTGCCACGGGATCGACTTGAGTCCGTTTGCGGGCGGGTGGGAGATCATGGCGGTGATCGTGTTCACGACCGGCGCGCCGGCGAAAACGATGGGTGCCACCGCCGCCGCCGCCGCGAGACCGAAACCGCCGCCGCCTTTGGCGATGGGCATGGCCGCCGCGCCGAGCGCGAGCACGAGCGCGAAAGCACCGAGCGCTCCGGCGAAACCGGCGACGAAACTCCAGGTGATGCCACTGCTGGTGAAGCTGTAATCCGAGCCGCGCACCTTCAGAAGGATGGCGGTGATGACGCCGATGGCCGCGTAGGCCAGGCACACGAGCAGGAAGGCTTTCAAGCTGGCATGCGCCGCCTCCGGCCCCGGCGGATTGATGCCTGGCATCAGCGCGCGGCCTTTGTGCAGGATGACGGCATAGACGCCCCAGGAGAAGACGGTGAGCAGGGCGTAGAGAAGCCAGGTGGACATGATCTTGGGTTTGGGTTGGGAGTTCACGGGTGGCGGGGTGGGAGTCTGGTTCTTTGCCGCAGCAACTCGGCTTTGCAAGGCCGGGGACAGGGGATGGCGGGTGTCCCGTGCTCCAGTGTGCTTCAGTTGAATCCCCCGTCTTTCTCACCGCGCAGGATTTGCAGCAGAGAGCGGTGATCGTATTGCGTGAGCTGGAACCAGCCGAAATGCAGGCATGACATGCCCACAGCGACTCCGCCGAGCAGGCCGCCAATGTGCGCCCAGTAGGCGATGAGATCGCCACCGGTCACGACGCCCCAGAGGTCGAAGGCGAGCCACACCAGAATGATGATCCAGGCGGAACAGGAGAAGCTGCCGCCGCGAATGATGAAGACCCAGGCGACATGGACGCGATTGAGCGGATACATGGCCAGCACGATTCCGACGATGCCGTTGATCGCCCCGCTGGCCCCGATGGCAGGTGAGCCGTCAGCCAGCACATGCACCGCCGCCGCCAGCAGCGTGCAGGCGAGGAAGGCGGGGAGGTACAGCCAGTTGTTGGTGTTGGCACAGACGGCGTTGCCGAAAACCCACAGGAAGATCATGTTGCCGACGAGGTGCGGCAGGTCGGCGTGAAGCAGTACATGGCCGATCAGGCCGGGGAAGTGCCAGCCATTCAGAATCAAAGCCTCCGTCGTTTCCTTCGGCATGCTGTCAAAGTTTGCGGCGAGCGAGACGATGCTGCAAGCAGCCATCAGCAGCCAGTTCGCCCAGGGACGTTCCTGTGTGAGCGTCTCGATTTCGTAGGGGATGAAGAGGAGCACGCGATGCGGGTGGTTCAGAACTCTCTCCGCCAGTAATGCAGACGGAAAAAGCCGATGGCAAGGCCGAGACTCACGGCACCGAGCCCCAGACGCCAGCCGAAGTGGATGCGCAAAGGATCGGGATGCTCTGAAATGGCCACGATGTCACCCTTCGTGATGAGCTCCGCCGCTTCACGATCGATTTGAAAAAGTTCGCGGACGCCGCTGCTGAAAAGATACAGGCCTCCAGCGCCCCATGCAGCCATCAGGAACAGCAGAAGAACCGGGTGAATGCGAAGTCGCGGGAGGTTCATGAGGCTTGCGTCACCCTCAGCCCTCGCTCCGCCACCAGCGTTGCAGTCGAAAGAGGACGAAGGCCAGGGCCAGGCAGACTGTGCCGAGAATCAGGCGATAAGCGACAATCCGGCCGAAATGAGCCGGGTCTGCGGCTTTGGAGACAATGACAACGCGTCCTTTGGTGAAGAGTTCGCGGGTGTCGTGGTCGATCCAGCCGTCCCACACGCCGCTCAAACCCATCCACAAGCCTGCGAGCACGAAAGCCGCGACGATGGGCAGGAGCAGGGCGGGGGGGATGCGGGCATGGGTGATCATTGTTGTGGGGCGATTACTTCTTCTCCGACCGCTTAAGCAGCTCCGGCGGCGCGGCTTCGATCTTGTCGCGGAAGCGTTGGGGGATATCGATGGCCTTGAACTTGCCGGTGGCGGGATCGCGGCGGACGCAGGCGGCGGTGATGCGGCCTTCGGCGGCGAGGGTGCCGTCGGTCTTCCAGAAGCGGATCAGGTGGCGGATGACCTTGTGGCGCACTTCTTCGACGAGCAGTTCGCATTCGAACTCCTCCTCGAAGCGCAGTGGTGCCATGTAATCGCAGGAGGCATGCACGCGGGGCCAGCCAACGCGTTCGTCGCCATGTTCGGGCGGATCGACGATGGAGAAGCCGAGGCTGCGGAAGAACGCATGCTCCACGCGCTCCATGTAACGGAAGAAGTTCGAGAAGTGGACGATGCCGGCCATGTCGGTGTCGGAGAAGTGGACGCGGTCGGAGCAGATGAAACGGTGGGCCATGAGGGAAGGAGGAAGTTTCAGGTTGGAGGTTACAAGTTCAAAGTTGTCAGATCGTGATGACGACACTGTCATCGCCTTTCTCGGCATGCAGTTTGTGCGCGGCGGCGATCACGGCGTGCGCGGCGGTTTCGGCCTCGTCTTTGGTGTTGAAGCGGTGGAAGGAGAAACGCAGCGTGCAGGCGGCGTCGCGGGCGCTGACGCCCATGGCTTCGAGTGTGTGGGAGGAATGCAGAGTGCCGGTGTGACAGGCGGAGCCGGCGGAGACGCAGATGCCCTGCTGGTCGAGCAGGATGAGCATGCCTGCGGCGTCGATCTCCGGCAGGCAGAGGAGACTGGTGTTGTGCAGGCGGTGCGTGGGGCAGCCGTGGATGCGCATGTCCGGCAACGCGGCGTGGACGAGATGCTCGAAGCGGTCGCGCATGGCATGGATGCGCGCCTTTGTGCCGTCGTCAAAGTGCCGACGTGCGAGCTCGGCGGCTTTGCCGAGGGCGACGATGCCGGGAACGTTCTCCGTGCCGCTGCGGCGTCCGTTTTCCTGGCCGCCGCCGATGAGCAGCGGCTCAAAGCGGACACGCCTGCTGACATAAAGAGCGCCGACGCCCTTCGGCGCGTGCATCTTGTGTCCGCTGAGGCTGAGGAAGTCCACGGGCGCTGTTTTGACATCGAGCGGGAACTTCCCCGCCGCCTGCACCGCGTCCGTGTGAACCAACGCGCCTGCCGCATGGGCGATGGCGGCGATCTCGTGCATCGGGGCGATGACGCCGGTTTCGTTGTTCGCCCACATGATGGAGACGAGCGCGGTGCCTCCGGATTTCACAGCGGCGCGTAACGCGTCGAGATCGACCCGGCCGTCGGCATGCACGGGCGCGTGGACGACTTTTCCGCCACATTTGCGCCAGCGCGCGGCGGATTCGAGCACGGCGGGGTGCTCGGTGCCGGTGATGATCAAATCAGGTTTCTTCGGCCAGAGCGAGCGCACGGAGGCATGCACGGCATTGATCGACTCCGTGCCACCGCTGGTGAAGATGATCTCCTCCGGCTCCGCGTGAAGCAGCGCGGCCAGTTCTCCCCGCGCATGATCGGTCGCGCGTCGTGCGACACGGCCCGCCGCATGGCTGGCGGAGGGATTGGCGTAATGCTCGCACAGGAACGGCAGCATCGCGTCGATCACGAGCGGATCGACAGGCGTGGTGGCGTTGGCGTCGAGGTAGATCACTGGCGGATGTTCGGACTGCCTGCGGGGCTGTCAATGCCGCCTTCCCGGACTCGACAAACAGGACTTCGCCGCTAACCTCCGCGCCCCATGCTCGACATCCGCCTCCTTCGCGAAAACCCCGATTCGGTCAAACAACGCCTCGCCAATCGCGGCGGCGATTTCGCGTCCTTGGTCGATGAGGTGCTGGCGATCGACACGCAGCGCCGCGCGGCGGAGACGGAGCGGCAGAAATTGCAGGGCGACCGCAACCGCATCAGCAAGGAGATCGGCATCGCGAAGAAGAACGGCCAGGACACCAGCGCCATCGAGGCCGAGGTGCGTGGGATCGGCAGCCGTATCGATGAAATCGGCCGCGAGGCGGATGCGAGCGATGTGAGGCAGCGCGACCTGCTGCTCAGTATTCCGAACCTGCCGCATGAGGCGTGTCCGGTCGGCAGCAGTGCCGAGCAGAATCCTGAAGTGCGCGTATGGAGAACGAAGCCGGACTATGCCTTCCAACCGAAGGATCACACCGCAGTGGCCGGTGCTTTGGGCATGATCGACTTTGAAGCCGGAGCGAAAATCACAGGCAGTGCGTTCGTGGTGTATCGCGGTGCCGGTGCGCGTCTGGAGCGTGCGTTGGTCAATTTCCTGCTCGACCTGCACACCACGCAGCACGGTTATCAAGAGATCAGCCCGCCGCTGCTGGTGAAGCCGGATTGTCTCGTCGGCACGGGCCAACTGCCGAAGTTCGGCGACCAGGTGTATCACTCGCCGGAGGACGATTTGTATCTCATTCCGACGGCGGAAGTGCCGGTGACGAACCTGCATCGCGAGGAGATCGTGCCGCACGACAAACTGCCGATCAATTACGCGGCCTACACGCCGTGTTTTCGTCGCGAGGCGGGTAGCGCGGGCCTCGGCACGCGTGGTTTGATCCGCATGCATCAATTCGACAAGGTGGAGCTGGTCAAGATCACCACGCCGGAGACGAGCATGGCCGAATTGGAAACGCTGACCGGCCACGCGGAGAAGGTGTTGCAGCTTCTCGGCCTGCATTACCGCGTGATCGAGCTTTGCACCGGCGACATCGGCTTCGGTTCGGCCAAAACGTATGACATCGAGGTCTGGGCACCCGGTCAGGGCACCTATCTCGAAGTGTCGAGCTGTTCGAACTTCGGCGATTATCAGGCGCGTCGTATGAACCTGCGTTTCAAGGACGAGAACGGAAAAAACCGTGTGCCGCACACGCTGAACGGCTCCGGCACGGCCCTGGCGCGTTTGTTTGTGGCGCTGGTTGAAACGTATCAGCAGGCCGATGGTTCCATCGTGATTCCCGAGGCATTGCGCGGCCACTTTGGTGCCGCGAAAATCAACTGAGCGTCATGAAACAAGTTTGCGTGCTTTTTCTCCTACTGGCTTCGGTCGGCATAGTGAGGGCGCAGGCCCCAGGTGTGCCGGTTTATGCGGAAGGACGCGGTTCACGACCGAACGCGGCGCTGATGCAGCAGGCGAAAAAACTGCAAGAGGCTACGGCGCTGCTGCCACTGACGAAAGCGACCGAGCAGTCGATGCGGGGGCATTGCGACATCGTTTTGCCGCCTGCGGACACGAAACCACTTTCCGCTCGCGAATGCTGGCAGCGTGCGCGGAGCGCTCACATCCGCGTCGGCGCGTATTTTTTGTGCTCGAAGTGTGATCGCATGCACCTCGATCTCGCGGGCGGTTACGCCATCACTGCGGACGGAGCGGTGGCCACCTGCGCACATGTGATCGCCCCGCCGCCGAATTTGAAGGAAGGCTGGCTCGTGGCCGCCACGGAGGACGATGTGCTGCTGCCGGTGACGGAAGTGCTGGCCTGCAACGTCGGCACGGACTGCGCGATCATCCGTGTGAAGTCGGACAAGCCGCTCACGCCGTTGCCGCTGGGTTTTGACGTGAGTCCGGGCGATTCGGTGTGGTGCTTCAGCGATCCGGGCGGGAAACGCGGTTATTTCAGCGAGGGCATCGTGAGCCGTTTTGTGAAACGGCCGTTCATGCGCAAAAAAGAGGCGGACAAGCTGCCGCAGGGCATCGAGGTGCCGAAACCCGTGTGGCTGGAGACGACGACGGACTGGGCACCGGGTTCGAGCGGCTCCGCAATCATTGATCAATTTGGCAACTGCATCGGCCACGTGTCGGAAATCCAGACCGTGCTCGAAGATCCGCCGCCGGTGCGCAAAAAGAAGGGTGAAAACGCCTCCGTGCAGCAACTGGGCACGCAGATGGTGTTTCATCAGGCCATCGGAGCGGTCGAGGTGAAGGCGCTGGCCTGGAAGCCTTGATTCATCCGCACGGTGAGTCTCCTTGCTTCGCGGGGGGGCACCAGATTTTGCTTCCAAAGCAAAAATTGAACCTTTAAGATCGGCTGAATTCAAACTGGCTCATGCACCTGTCCCGAACTGTCTTTGTGATGGTGGCTCTCGTGAGCGCTGTCCCCGCCACGAAACTCACCGCTGATGGTAACGTCAGCGTCCTCAATGCCCAGAAGCCGAAGGTGGCGATTTTTGCCGAGGATGTGACGGTGGATGGCACCCGGCGGCCTGATCTGGGCCGGGCGCTGGCGGACAGCCTGAGCACGAATCTGCTGCGCCGCGGCCAGTTGCGCGTGTTCAACCTCACCACCGAGGAAACCAAGTCCGGCACGCAGACGCTGGCGCTGTCAAAGGATGCGAAGACGCAGGCTCCGGTGATGGACAAGGACGTGGACTACCTGCTGTCCTTCAATCTGTTCTCCAACGCGAACGAGCATCGCCTCACGGTGAAAAAGACGCTGGCGGCGACCTCCGAGCTGGTCGATTCGCACCAGTTTTTCGCGTATGGCCGCGTGAGCGATGTGTTCGCGCTCGTGAGTAATGTCGTCGATCGTGTCGATCCGCTGCCGGTGCGCCATGCGTTCCCGGCCACTCAGTCACCTGCGGCAATCCGTGCCGCGCAGCCGGATCCGCCGCCGTCCGCTCGGTCGTTCTGGGCCGGTGATTACGCGAATCCAGCCAGTCCGGCTTATGATCCGTGGCGTGCGAATCTGGCGGCGCAGTATGATTTGAAGAATGTGCCGAAGGCGCTGGTCTATCGCGAGCTTGGTTCGATCCAGCACATCGACAACACCTGGAAGTTTACCATCGTGCGCCCGGTCAAAGGCGTGGAATTGCGCACCAATGATCCACTGCATGTGCTCTATGACGAGGGGGATGTTTATGCGGACCTGCGTGTCGGCACGGTGGAGCGGGAAGGTGCGGTCGCTGATTTCGGCGGCAGGACGCCTGAGCATCATCCGCTGTTCCATGGCGACAAGGTTTTCGGCTGGCATACGCCGGCGGTGGAATCGTCGAGGAAGGCGAAGTGAGGTTGTAATGCGGAGCTGGCAGGCTATGCACTGCGGCCCCAATGCTGCAGCTCTCCCAGATTCTCCTGCCCGTCGATCATCACGAGAATGATCTGCGTGCCGCCGTGCTGAAACTGCTGCGCGTGCGTGAGGAGGATCTGATCAGCCTGAAGGTGAAGCAGCGCGCGATCGATGCGCGGCGTGGCCATGTGGAGTTCAGCTTCACGCTGCTGGTCGAGGTGAAGGACGAGGCAAAAGTGTTGCGTCGTCTGAGCAAGAACAGCCACGTCCACCCGGCGACGGATGAAACCTATCGCCAGGTTGCTGAATCCACCGCGAAACCCGCCCCAGCGAGGCCGGTGATCGTCGGCACGGGGCCGTGCGGGTTGTTTTGCGGACTGCTTCTGGCGCGTGCGGGTTTGAAGCCGTTGCTGCTGGAGCGTGGCAAGGCCGCAGGCGATCGTGCGCGTGATGTGACTGGCTTCTGGCG
This sequence comes from Verrucomicrobiaceae bacterium, assembly GCA_016795375.1. Taxonomy (GTDB): domain Bacteria; phylum Verrucomicrobiota; class Verrucomicrobiia; order Verrucomicrobiales; family Verrucomicrobiaceae; genus Prosthecobacter. The sequence continues at coordinate 50,037 of JAEUHJ010000001.1, read as the reverse complement.
CCGCGGCTGGGATTTCAACGCCGAATCGAACGTGCAGTTCGGCGAAGGCGGCGCGGGAACTTTTTCCGACGGCAAGCTCTACACGCAGATTCGTGACCGTGAGCACCGCATCCCGTGGCTGCTGCGTGAAATGGTGGCCGCAGGCGCTCCCGAGGACATTTTGATCAAAAGCAGGCCACACATCGGCACGGATCGGCTCATCAAGGTCGTGCGGCATGTGCGCGAGGAGATCATCGCGCTCGGTGGCGAGGTGCGCTTCGGCGCACGCGTGACCGATGTGGTGATTGAGGATGGCGTGATGCGTGCGGTGACGCTGGCGGGTGGCGAAACGATCGAAGGATCACGATTCGTCTTCGGCATCGGCCACAGCTCGCGCGACACGTTCGAAATGCTGCATCGTCATGGTGTGCCGTTTGAGGCGAAGCCGTTTTCCATCGGCGTGCGCATCGAGCATCCGCAGAAGCTCATCGACAAGTCGCTCTACGGAAAATGGGCCGGGCATGAACGTCTCGGTTCCGCGCCCTACAAGTTCGTGGCGCACTGCGGCACGGGCCGTGCGGCTTACAGCTTTTGCATGTGTCCGGGCGGGTTCGTCGTCGCGGCCACTTCGGAGCCGGGCATGGTTGTGACGAACGGCATGAGCAGTTATGCGCGTGCCGAGGCGAACGCGAACAGCGGCTTCATGGTCGATGTGCGGTCGGAAGACATGCCTGCGGGCGATGTGCTGGCCGGGATCGAATTTCAGCGTCAGATTGAGCGGCGCGCGTTTGCACTCGGCGGCGGCGATTATCGCGCGCCAGCGCAGCTTCTGGGCGATTTGATCGCTGGACGTGCCTCCACCGGTCCGGGCAAGGTTTTGCCATCGTATCAACCCGGCGTGGTGTGGACGGATTTGCGTGAATGCCTGCCCGAATACGTGATCGAAACGATCCAGGAGGCGATTCCGCGCATTGAGCGCAGCCTGCCTGGTTTTTCGCTCGAAGAAGCGGTGCTCACCGGTGTGGAGACGCGCAGCTCCGCGCCGGTGCGCATCCCGCGTGACGCGCAGACGCTCGAATGCACAGGCGTGAGGCGTTTTTATCCTGCGGGCGAAGGCGCGGGTTATGCCGGCGGCATCATTTCTGCCGCCGCCGACGGCATGCGCGTGGCGGAGGCGATTTTGCGCGGGTGATCAGTAAAGATAGGCGAATTCATTCGAGTTCAGCAGGACCAGGCAGACATCGGCAAGCGCGCGAGTCCTGGCATCACAATCGGCCGGGCGGAGGTCAGGGATGAAACCGGCGTAGGCTGGGAGCTTTTCCTGGAAGGTGAATTTCTCGCCGGTGTTCTCCTCGACGGCCTCTCGGCGCACTTCGAGCGGAGGCTTCTGCCTGGTGTATTTGATGGCGGCCTGCCCGGTCTCCATGTTCTTCCAATGGGCCGCGCAGGCGGTTTTTTCATCTGCGGACGGCTTTCTTCCATGCACGAGCTGAAACACCCGGGTGATCGCGTCCCCGGGTTTTTCCTTCAAAACTCTGTGTGCCAGTGCCAGGGCGCGGTCATGGACCGGCTGGCTGTTGAAGAGGCTGAACACCTGGGGTGTGACGGTGGAGACCTCCCTGGCTTCGCAGGAGAAGTCGGGGGCGGGTTCGTTGAAGACCTCCATGAACGGATCGCGCAATCCGCGAATCTTCAAAGCGTAGAGGCTGCGGCGGTGGCGTTGCGAAGGCAGCGGATTGGGCACCCAGGCGGAGGCAAACGTCCCCATGACCATGCGGGGTTGCATGGCGACTTCGAAATTGATCTCCGGGCGGTTGGGGATGCCGCCCACCACAGGATTCAGCTCGCCGGTGATGCTGAGCATGGCATCGCGAAGCTCCTCGGCCATGAGGCGGCGGGGTTTGAATACCGCGTAACTCTTTTCCGCGTCTTCCCGGTTCAACTTTGCGTTTTGAGTCTTGAACTCCGAACTCCTGCGGTACGCCGCGCTGGTCATGATGAGACGGTGCATTTCCTTGATGCTCCAGCCTTTCTCCACCAGCATGGCGGCGAGGTGATCGAGCAGCTCCGGATGAGTCGGCTTCCTGCCCGTGCTGCCGAAGTTGTTCGGATTGCCTGCGATGGCCCGGCCGAAATGCCAGAGCCAGAGGCGGTTGACGATGGTGCGCGTGGTCAGCGGGTTGTTCTTGTCCGCGATCCATTTCGCCAGAGCGGTGCGGCGGCCATCCACGCCTTCGGTCGCTTCAAACTTCAGACTGGTGCTTCCCAGGGCGGAAAGAACGCCCGGCCCGACCTTGATGGTGGGTGAAAACGGATCGCCGCCGGCGAGGATGGCGGTCTGCTCCATTTCGCCGTTTTTCATGCGATCTCCAGGCATGCGAGTGGGGGCGGTGACAGCCATGACCTGGGGCGTGAGGCCGTTGTACACACTGAACGCATAGGGTTCGTAGCGATCCAGCTCCCACTTGAGGCGTTCCAAGCCTTTGCGGGCCACACGCTCGTTGCCGAAATCATCCGGCGTGAATCCGGCAAATTTGGGCGGATACCGATCCTCTGGAACGCCCTGTTTCTGCAAAGCTTGTCGAGCCGCCTCAAACACGCCGGCACGGTTCCCGTTCTTTTTCACCACAGCGCCGTTTTGGGCGCGCTCCCGCACGTCGGCCACCGCTTTGTCCCACGCCGTGCGGTCAATATTTTTCCCGGCGAACCACTTTTCAGCGTTCGCGAGCATTTTGGCGTCGAGTTGCTCCAGCATGACCAGATGCGACGCGCGCAGGGATTCCAGGTGCTTTTTCTCCGCGAATCCGCCGGTGTTCTCCGCTTTCAAAAACGGTGCCGCACGCTCGGCGAGCTGCGTGGTCGCGAAGCATGCCTGCATGGCGTAGTAATCATGTGTCGGAACCGGGTCGAACTTGTGGTCGTGGCAGCGGGCGCATTGCAGCGAGTGCGCGAGGAAGGTCTCGCCGACGGAGTTGGTCACATCATCGAGAAAGTGCTGCCGGGCGACCTTGGCGACCTCCATGCCGGTGAGCTCCCACGGTCCCATGCGGAGGAAGCCGGTGGCGATGAGCATCTCCGGATCATCCGGCTTCATCTCGTCGCCGGCGATTTGTTCAGTGATGAACCGGTCGAAAGATTTGTCCGCGTTGAAGCTGCGCACGACGTAGTCGCGGTAACGCCAGGCATTGCCGCGTTCATAGTCGTTGGCGAGACCGCTGCTGTCCGCATAGCGCACGACATCCAGCCAGTGACGGGCCATGCGTTCGCCGTAGTGAGGAGATTCGAGCAGGCGGTCGATGAGATTGCGGAATGCGGAATGCGGGTTGCGGATTGAATCGGACTCAAATGCCGTGATCTGCTCCGGAGTCGGCGGCAGCCCTGTGAGATCAAAGGTGGCCCGCCGGATGAGCGTGCGTGCGTCCGCCTCCGGCGCCGGGTTTTCCACGGCGAGAAGGGCGTCCACGGGATGCACGGAGGGCCGGTCGCGGAGCACTGTTTTTTTCACAGGCTGATAACCCCACAGTGATTCCGGGGTGTAGCGGCGGTTGGCCCATTCGGGAGAGAGGGCTCCCGTGACCTTCACGGTGACGCCGTCCTCGGCGTTCCATTTGCCCGCGCCGGCCTTCGCGATGGCTTTGCGCTTCGCCTCATCAGGCCACGGGGCTCCACCGGCGATCCATTGTTTGATCCACGCCAGTTGCTCTGGTTTGAGCTGGTCGGCCTCCTTCGGCGGCATCGGTTCCCAGTCTTCGTGCGTGCGCGTGGAGGCGAGGTAGAGCGGGCTTTCCTCCGGCTTCCCAGGCACAAGAGCCCGCGCCTCGCTTTCTCCGCCTTTGGTGGCGCTTTCAAGCGTGCGCATGTCGTAGTCCGCCTTGATTTTCTTCTCGTCTTTGCCGTGGCAGGCGAGGCACTTTTCCTGGAACAACGGCCACACCCGGCGCACAAAGAGCGATTCAGCATCCTGCGCAGGCGACGCGGAGGCGATGGAGGCAAGCACAAGGGCGCGGAGTACCATGTGGGGGATAACGAACGAAGCGGGCGCACATTTCGCGGTTCCTGGCGGCGGGCCGTTTACTGCATCTCGCTCCAGCGGATGTTCCGGCGGACCCCCACGACGTGGAAATGCGCGTCCGCATCCTGGATGAATCCGGCGCGGTCGATTTTCAATCCTTCGGCTTTCAAGAGGCGTTTCTGCCGTGCGGCGAGCTTCGCGTCCATGTTCGGGCTGATGCGCGCGTTCGCGCTGACAACGCGGTGCCAGGGAAGCGCGCGGGATTCCTCCTTCGTGAGCCGGGCCAGCACCGTGGCGACGTGCCGTGCCACCACGTTCATGTGGATGGCGATGCTGCCATAGGTCGTGAACTGCCCCTCTGGAATCAATGCGACAAGCCTGAGTACCTCGGCACGGATGCGGGCGAAGGTGGAGGAGGGCTTTTGAGGCATGATGGGGCCGTGAGTCTCTATTTTTCCTCCACGATCTCCAGGCGCGGAAACAACGGCACGGGCGCTCCGAGCTGATGGCCGCTGGCGAGCAGCCCCCACTTCAAAGCGCCAATCTGGAAGTCCTCCGGCATCGTCCAGCCGATCTGCGCACGCGCGGCGGCCATCGCCGTCGGCATGACGGGATTGAGCAGCACGGTGACATGCGTGAGCGCCTCGGCGAGGTGATAGAGCACGCTGTCGAGCCGTGCGGCCTGCGCTGGATCTTTGGCGAGTGAGAAGGGCTTGGTGCTGTCAACGAAGGCGTTCGCATGCGTGACGATCTTCCACGCTGCGGCGATGGCCTCATGGATGGCCCAGCCGTCCATCTTTTCGAGGTAAAGAGGCAGTGCCTCGGCAACGGTCTGGCGCAGGGCTTGGTTGATCTCGTCATCGTAATCCCCAGGCGTGAGCACACCTGAGCGATATTTCTGCGCCATGTTGATCGAGCGGTTGAGCAGATTGCCCAGGCCGCCGGCCAGCTCCTTGTTGTAGCTCATGATGATGCGTTCATCGCTGAAATCAGCGTCGTAGCCGGTGGCGATGTCGCGCATGAGGTAATAGCGCAGGCCGTCGGGTGTGAAGGCGGCGGAGAGCACGTTCGGATCGATCACGTTGCCGAGGCTCTTGCTCATCTTCGCGCCCTTCACGTTCCACCAGCCGTGGACGATCAGTTTCGGAATCTGTTCGTCGGGAAAACCGAGCGCATGGAGCATGATCGGCCAATACACGGCATGCGCGGGCACGAGGATGTCCTTACCGATCACATGCGCATTTGCAGGCCAGAGTTTTTCAAACTGCGGCAGGCCGGTGTTGCCGGTCTCGGCGGCCAGGTAACCGGCGAAGCTGATGTAGTTTACCAGCGCGTCGAACCAGACGTAGTTCACGAACTTCTCATCGAAGGGCAGGGGGATGCCCCAGCTCAAACGCTCGACCGGACGGCTGATGCAGAGGTCCTGAGCGTTGCCTTCGAGGGAGTTGAGCACGTCGTTGGCGCGATGCGGGGGGAAGATGAAATCGGGATTGCTGCGGATGTGGTTCTTGAGCCACTCGACATGATCGCTGAGGCGGAAATACCAGTTTTCCTCCTGAAGCTCGACCACCTCGCCCCATTCCTCGCCGAACCGTCCGTCGGGGCCGCGTTCCTTGTCGGTGAGGAATTGCTCCTGGCGCACGGAGTAAAAGCCCGCGTAGCTCTTTTTGTAGAGCTGGCCGCAGTCGTGCAGCTTTTGCAGCAGTGCCTGCACCACGCGTTTGTGTTTCGGGTCCGTGGTGGCGGCCCAGCCGTCGTAGCGCACGTTCAGTTTCTCCCACAGCGCGGTGAAATGCCGCGTGATGCCATCGACGAATTCCTGCGGCGTCTGCCCGGCCTTCTCAGCGCTTTTCTGCACTTTCTGACCGTGCTGATCCACGCCGGTGAGGAAATACACCTCCCGCCCGTTCAGCCGCTGGAACCGCGCCATGACATCCGCCAGCACTTTTTCATACGCATGACCGATGTGCGGCGGCGCGTTGGTGTAGTCGATGGCGGTGGTGATGTAGCAGGGTTTCACGGTGGTGATGGGGCGCGAATGATGTCGCGGAATGCCGAAGGGGCAAGGTGAACGAGAGCGACAAAAAATGGGGGCGCATGGCCCCCATTCGCAGTTTGGATCGTTGAATGTACGCTCCGGGTTACTTCGGCAGCATCGCCAGATACTGGTCGGTCATCTTCTTCACCTTGGCACGCAGCGGGTCGAGCTGGGGCTGGAGCCTGGCGAGTTCGGCGGTGGCTTCGGCGATGATCTTGTCCTTCTCGGGAATTTCCTTCGTGGCGGCGGCGGTGGCGGCTTCGGCGTCGGCCTTCTTCTTCTTCACGCCTTCGAAATCGGCGTTCGCCTTGGTGACTTCGGCTTTTTTGGCATCGAGCACCTTCTGTTCAGCGACGAGTTTGCCATGCGCGGCGGCGAAAGCCTGCTCAAGCACGGGAAGCGCGGCTTTGGCGGCGGCGATGGCGGCGTTGAGCGGGGCGATTTTCGCGGCGGTGTCTTTTTCGATGTTCGCGGGCGCGGCCTGTTTTTCGGCGAGGGCCTTGGACTGGGCCTCGACCTCCCTGTTGATGCTGTCGCGCTGGGCGCGTGCGGGGGCTGAGGCTTTCTCGGCGTTGGCGAGTTCGTTTCTGGCGTTGGCGAGCTGTTGCTCAGCCGCTTTCACCGCAGCCGCGGCCTTGATGAGGGGCTGCTGATTGTTCGCGGCGTGCGCTGTGTCCCTGACCTTGGCAGCCGTGTTTCGGGCGTTTTTCTTGTTCTGCGCGTCGCCTTCGGTTGTTTTGACCGCGTTGGCGAAGGCGGCAGCTGCTTTTTCGGCTTCAGCGACTTTGGCAGTGATGGCTGCATCGCCAGCCTTCGCAGCGAGTTCCTTCCGGGCGGCGGCCACTGCATCAGCGGCCGTTTTTTGTCTGGAGCGGGCGTCATTCAAGGCTTTTTCAGACGCGGCATGGGCTGCGGAGGCGATGGAGAGGGCGGCTTCGGCGTCTTTCTCGGCCCTGGCCTTGTTGACGAGATCAGCGGCGGCGTCGGTGTGGGTTTTTCTGGCGGCGGCAAGGGCGGCTTCCCGCAGAGTGACAGCATCCTGCCTGGCTTTGACGTTTTTCTCAGGCCCGGCGAGTTTGGCGTTCACTTCGGTCAGTGCTTTTTTTCGTGATGCAATCAGCTTGGTGATGTCGTCCGCTGCTTTTCTGGCGGCGGTGACAGCGTCGTCCTTCGTCTTGGTCGCGGCGGCGATTCCAGCCTCCTTGGCGGCGATGATCTGCTTATGTTCGTTCACTTTGGCGGCTGCGGCGGCGTCGGCATCGCGGGCGGGTTTGATGGCGGTTTCGAGAGCGGCTTGCTCTCCCTGAACTTTTTTCAAGGCGGCTTCGAACCCGGGTTGCGCGGTGCTGGCCTCGGCGATGGCCTTCTTCGCGGCCTCGATGCGGCCCGCAGCGGATACCTTGGCTGTCTCGGCGTCTTTTTTTGCCTCGGTGAAGTCGTTGAAGTCGGCCTCGAGTTTTGCGAGTTTCTCCTTCTCGGCGAGGACGCTGGTGTTGAACTGCGCGGCTTTGAGGACGGTGGGGACTTTTTGCAGGACGCCGATCTCGTCGCTGGCTGACTTGGCTGCGGCTTGGGCGGCCGCCAGGGCGTTCCTGCCTGCGGTGACGTTGCCTTCGGCGTTCTTGATGCGATCGGGGCCGGCTTTCACGAGTGCTGGCAGTTTGGGCAACTCGGCCTTCTTGGTGGTGATGCCGGCGGTGGTGGCTTTGATCTTGGCGTCGGTTTCAGCGATCAGTTTGTCGAGATCGGCGACAGGCGCGGGCGCGGCGCCGAGCTCAGCCTTGGCTTTGGTCAGGGCGGCGGCGAGTTGACCGGCCTTGGTCTTGTTCGGAGCAATTTTCTGCTGCGCAGCCTTCGCCGCAGCCAGTTTGCCTTCGAGTTCCTTCACCTTGGCGGTGAGCGCGGAGTCACCAGCCTTGGCGGCGAGCTCTTTTTTCGCGCCTTCGAGCGCAGCGTTGGCATCGACGACGGCTTTATCGAGCGCAGGCAGTTGCGCGGCCTCTGCGGCGACGGGAGCGAGTTCTTTTTCCTGTGCGGCGATCTTCGCGGCTTTTTCGCCGAAGGTTTTGATGGCGGCGTTACGCGCCTCTTTCTCCTTCGCGGCTTTTTCACGGGCCGCCTTGAGGGTGGAGAGGGATTTCTCCTCATTGGCGATCTCACCCGGGTATGCCTTGCCGCGCCGTTCATTTTCGGCGACATCGGCGCGGGTTTTGTTGAGCGCCTCATCGCGTGCTTTCACATCTGCCCCCGCTTTATTCACCGCTTCCTGTAGCGCTGGAAGTTTCGCGGTGAGTTCGGCCATGCGCTGTTCGGCCTGGACGATGCGCTGGGCGATGAGCGAAGGATTGCTGCTCAACTGCCCGGCCTCCATGAGCTTGGCCCCGGCAATTTCCCATATTTTGATTTCGCCACGCCAGTTGGCGGAGACGGCGTGTTTCGAGTCGAAGCCCGCGACGACCTTGGTGACCAGATCGCCCTGGCCGGGCGCCTCGCCGAGCTTGTTGCCGTTGATGTCCCAAATGCGGACGAGGCCGTCGTCGCCGGCGGAGACAATCCTGCCATCCGGCGTGAAGGAGATGGACTGGACGCCGCCGCCGTGAGCGGCCCAGTTTTTGACCTGCTTGCCCTCGTTCATCTCCCAGACGCTGATGGTGCCGTCCACGGAACAGGAGGCGAGGAGGTTCGAGTCGGCGCGCCAGGAGAGATCGACGCAGGAGGCCTTGTGCTGGCCGAGGATATAGAATTCGCCGCCGTTCTCGGCCTCCCAGACCATGACGTTGCCGTTGCGGTCGCTGGTGGCGAGCAGGACGCCGTCGGGACTGAAGGCGGTGCCCATGATCCACTCGGTGTGCTTGCTGATGACGTATTTCTCCTCGCCGGTGGCGGTGTCATACACCTTGACCTTTTTTGAGGGGCTGCCGATGACGATGCGCTTGTGGTCGGGGCTGATGTCGGCGGACATGACCTGGTCGAACTCTTTGCCGACCTCGGTGATGCGCCTGCCTGTCTTCACGTCCCAGACGATGGCTCCGCCGTTTTTCCCCGCGCGGCCGCCGCCCATGATGAGGAGTGAGCCGTTGCGGCTGAAGCGGAGGCTGCGGGCGTAGCCTTCGGTGTAGGGGAAGATGCCGGCGAGCTGCCTGGTGTCGGTGTCGTAAAGCAGGATTTGCTTCGGAGCGGCGAGGGCGATGAGAGGAATCCACGGGCTGGCGGCCATGGCGGTGACGGCGGTGGTGCGCGGTGTGACGACGACGGGCTCGAGCAGCACATGTTCCGGTCTCGCGATGGGGCCCTCGGGTTTTCCACCGGTGACGGCGACTGCCATGTCCACCTTCGGTTTGGTGGATTTTTTGGCGATGGAAGACTTGGTGTCGAGGATGCCTCCTTTGATCCACGCGACGAGGAGGTCGAGGTCCTTCGTGCTGAGGGGGGCGCCTTCCGGTGGCATGAAGGGTTCTTCTTTTTTCGCGCACGTGCTCCAGATGCGGCTGCCATCGACATTGCCGGGATCGACGATGGCACCGCCACCGCCGCCGGTCATAAGGGCGCCGAAGCTGGTCAGATCGAGGTCACCCTTCTTCTTGTCAGGGTTGTGGCAGGAGAAGCATTTGTTTTCCAGCAGCGGGCGGACGTGGTCCTGGTAGGTGATTTTTTCGCCGCCTTCCTGGGCATGGAGGGACGCCGCGACAAGAGCCGCGCAGGTCAGCGAGAGGGTGGTTTTGGACATCATAGGGGGATGGTGCGTGGACTACGCAGGGAAGGGGGGCGGCCTTTCGGACGAAGGAAGGGAATGGCAGATTCAGAGCACTGGATGCCGGCGGCGGGCTTCCGGTTTACAAAGGGACGCGGAAAATTCTTCTGGAGGTTTCGCATGACCGCAGGCCATAATGCTCGTCGTCGCCTTCCATGAGCACCCGCACCTCCTCCCGCCGCCAGTTTTTCCAGTTCGCCGCCGCCGCGGCAGCCACCACCGCCGGCGCGCGCTTCGCCCTCGCTGCTGGCAAGGAGCCGTTGTTCAAGATTTCGCTGGCGGAATGGTCGCTGAACAAGGGCATGTTCGGCAAAGGCAATGTCGAGCGGCATGAACACCTCGATTTCTGCAAGATCGCCCGCAGCCTCGGCATCGACGGCGTCGAGTATGTGAACCAGATGTTTTTCGACAAGGCGAAGGATGCCGCCTACCTCCGTGAAATGAAAAAACGACAGGATGGCGAAGGCGTGAAAGGCCTGCTCATCATGTGCGACCGTGAGGGCAATCTCGGCGACCCAGATGACGCCAAGCGCGCCAAAACCATCGAGAACCATCTCAAGTGGCTCGACGCCGCCGTCACACTGGGCTGCCACAGCATCCGTGTGAATGCGGCGAGCGACCACAAGCTCACCTGGGACGAGCAGATGAAGCTCGCCGCCGACGGCCTGCATCGTCTTTGCGTCGAAGGCGGCAAACGCGGACTATATGTCGTGGTCGAGAATCACGGCGGCCTCTCCAGTAACGGCCTCTGGCTCACCGGTGTCATGAAAGCGGCGGACCACACGCGCGTCGGCATCCTGCCCGACTTCGGCAACTTCTACACCGACCGCGTCAAAGGCGAGCTCTACAATCCCTACAAAGGGCTGCGCGAGTTCCTGCCCTGGGTGAAGCAGGCGGTCAGTGCCAAGGCGTATGACTGGGACACCGGCGCCGGCAAGTTTTACACCGAGGATCGTCGCGAAGGCCGCGAGATCACTCTCGACTTCAAGCGCCTCGTCGAGATCGTCGTGAAGGCCGGCTACAGGGGCTACATCGGCATCGAATACGAAGGCGACAAGCACACGGAGATCGAAGGCATCAAGCGCACGAAAGAGGCGCTGGATGAGATCGCTTCGCTGCTCTGATTTTCCCCAGCCACAAACTCAACTCGAACCTCACGCATCTCATGCCCACCGAAGACGCCTCCATCGCCCCCGCAGGCTCGGAAACCACGCTGTGGTCCGGCCATACCTCCCAGTGGGTTCATTTCTGGTATTACTTCCTGTGCGTGCTGCTGGCCGCGGGTATCGCCGTCGGCGCCACGGTTCTCGCCTTGCCAACAGGCGCCCTGAGTTACGCCGCCCTGATCATTCCGGTGCTCATGTGGCTGGTCCGCTGGTGGGTGACGAAATGCACCACCTATGAGCTGACCACGCAGCGCCTGCGCATCCGCGCCGGCATCTTGAGCAGAAAGGTGGATGAGCTGGAGCTCTTCCGTGTGCGCGACTACAGCATCGAGCAGCCCTTCCTGCTGCGGCTTGTCGGCCTCGGCAACCTCACCATGGTCACCTCGGACGCCACCACACCGACGGTTGCGATGAGAGCCATCCCCGCTGTCGAGTCCGTTCGTGAAAAACTCCGCACAGCCGTCCAGAACGAACGCGACCGGAAACGCGTCCGCCAGCTCGACGTGGACAATGTGGAGGATGGCGGCGGGCTGAAGTGATACCTGCGGTGGAGCCGCGCGGCACGCAGCTTACTTCTCCGCCTCCACGCCGCCTTCCCTGGCGACCTCATCCTTTTTCTTCTGCACAGCCTCGGAGCTGACATCGAGGAGTTTCGGGGCTTCGCCGCCTTTGGGAACGAACTTCAGCGCGACGCCATTGATGCAGAAGCGGCGGTCGGTGGGGGTTTTGAAGCCTTCGCCCTCGAAGACGTGCCCGAGATGCGCGTCGCAGCGCCTACAGACAGTTTCGATGCGACGCATGCCGTGGCTGTTGTCGGGTTTTTCGAGGACGCCCCTGGCTTTGGACGAATCGTAGAAGGAGGGCCAGCCGCAGCCTGAGTGGAATTTTTCCTTGGAGGTGAAGAGCTCCGCGCCGCAGCAAACACAGTGGTAGGTGCCTTCGCCCTGCTTTTCGAATTCTTCGTAGATGTGGCCGAAGGGGCGCTCGGTGCCGCGTCCGCGGGTGACCTCGTATTGCTCGAGCGTGAGGAGTTTTTTCCATTCATCGTCGGTCTTCACGATTTCGGGCTTCGGCATGGCTTTTGGGGCTGATGTGGATTTGTCCTCCGCGTTGACGATGCAAAAGGCGGCGGCGAGGACGGAAAAAAGTGCGTGTCGGAGTTTCATGGCGTTGGGAACTGCTGATACGTGGGAGATGCGGAGGAGATTGCGTATTCCCGCGAAAGACCGGGGTCAATCTTCGTCCGCCCGCGCCATCTGGCCGATGTTCCAGAGCAGGATGCGGAAGCCGGCGTCGGGATGGCGGTCGGCGGCCGCGCTCTGTCGGCGGAAGGAGGCGAGCAGCTCCTGGCGTTCGGCTGTGGTGAATGATCCGCCGCGCAGCACGCCCTGATCTGGCATGTCTTTCCATGAGTCGGAGACCCATTCCCAGGCATTGCCGGAGAGGTCGTGCAAGCCGCGACCGTCAGGCCGGAAGGAGCCGACGGGGGAGAGCCCGGCCATGCCGTCATCGTAACGGGGAATCGGCGCGGGTTTTCCGTCAGGGCTGTTTGCAGATTTGTCGAGGTAGTTGCCTGATCTGGCCGGTGGTGGCCAGATGAAGCCCCAAGGATAGATTCCCTCGATTTTGAGGCTGCGTTCGGCGGGGGTTTTGCCGACTTCACGGGAGAGGTAGGCGGCCATGCTCCATTCGTCGTCGGTGGGCAGGCGGTATTCCTGGTCGGGTTCGAGCAATCCTTGCGCACGCTCGCGATCCGTGAGCCAGCGGCAGAATTGCTCGGCCTCGGAACGATTGACCATGGTGACGGGCAGGTCGGGGCCGGCATCGAGCACACGGCCTTCGACCGGCGTCTGGTTCGTGGCCCTGGCAAATTCGGCGAAGTCTTTCCGCCGTGTCTCGGTACTGGCGAGCATGGCCTTGCCCAGCGGGACAAATTGGAGGCCGAGGCTGTTCTGCCACGGTTTGCCGAAAACGACGGAACCGGTGGCTTTGAGACGGAGGTTGAAGCTGATGCTCTGGCCCTCCTTGAGTCTGCCGGCGGCGGCCTCAGGTTTGTAGCCGGGCAGGCGGATTTCGTAGCTGAAGGAATCCGCGCGGACTTTGGGCAGGGACAACGGCGTGCGGCCCATGAGCCGCTCACCATCGAGCACATCGGCCCCCGAGGGGGTGCTGGCGATGTTCAGGACGCCGAATTTCACGCCGACGATCTCGCAACGGATCGCGCTGTGGCCCGGTTTCGGTTTGGAGGCGCCGGGCATGAGGGGGATGCTGGCGGTGCGCCAAGTGTATTCATGATCGGGGTCGAGCCGACCGGACTGGCGCTCCATGGCAGTCATCCAGGCGCAGAACGCGTCCGCCGCGTCTTTCGGGATGATGGCTGCATAGAGGGTTGTTTTCCCCGGCATCGTGACCGGTGTCACCTCATATTCGGCCGCACCGTAGGTGGCTTCGAGGAAATTGCGGAAAAGCAGCGCGTCGAGCGGCAGGTCGGCGATGTGGCGGTCATTCTTGAAGGTGAACCACTGGCGCAGCCGGTTCTGCCACGGCTTGCCCGGAGCGGGCGGTTGCGGACGCACGGGCAGCACGGGCGGCGGCTTCGCCGGCACCGGAATTTCGTAGACCCACTCGCGTTGGTGTTTCGCCATCACGAGGCCGCTGGCGGTGGTGAAGGAGGCGAGCAGCGTGATGATGGCCGCGCGGCTGAAGCGGCGGCTGAAGCTCTCAGGCCTTCTGTCACCCACGCGCTGGAGCGCCTCGGCAAAATCCGACGCCGTGGCAAAGCGGCGGTCGAGATCGCAGTCGCAGGCCTGGCAGATGACGCGGTTGAGATCGACCCAGAACGGCCACTCCTCGTCGGAGAGATTGTCCGGCACCTCGGGGAACTCCATGCGGTCCTTCCCGCTGCTCATTTCATAAAGCACCTTGCCAAGGCTGTAGATGTCCGCCTGCGGCGTGCCCGGGCCTTCCGGCGGCACGAAGCCTTCTGTGCCGACGAAGGTGCGCTCCCCAAACGCGGCGACGAGGCCGATGTCGGCCAGTTTGCACACACCGCCGACGAAAATGATGTTCGAGGGCTTGATGTCACGGTGCGTGAGCCCGTGGTTGTGCATGTAATGCAGCGCGTCGGCCAGGTACACGCCCGCGTCACGGCAGAAGAACGGGTCGAGCCGGCCGTGGCGCTTCATGTCTGTTCCGAGCGTGCGCGGGACATAGGTCTGCGTGCTGGAAATGTTCGCGCCCTCCTCCGCGTCGTCCGCCAGCTCCATCACGCAGTAGTAAAAACCGCGCGGCTCATTCCAGCCCACATGCAAAATATGCACGAGGCACGGGTGGCCGCGCGAGATCGGCTCGAACTGCTGGATGCCCTGGAACTCGCGATGGAACGTGCGCGTGAGTTCGAAATCCTCGCGCCAGACGATTTTCACCGCGCGCAGCGCGCCAGTCACGCTCTGCGCCAGCCATACTTCGCCGTAAGCACCCGAGCCGACGCGCTTGAGCAGCGTGTAGTCGGGAATGACAATGTCATCGCGATGCGAGGCCGGCCCGTTCTTCGGCGGGCGCTTCTTCTCCGTCGGCGCGGCGATCGGAGGGGCGGGCAGCTCCACGCTCATGGATTCGGCGGATGCCTCATCGGACAACACCGCCTCCTCGTCCGCAGTCTCGGACGGGGGTGGCAGGATGGAGGGATCGCTCATGAGGCTTTCGTGGGGAGGGCGGCATGCGCTGAAGCCTGTCCGTCAGGGTCGACTCAAGCGCCCGGAAGTCTCCCACTAAAGCATCGTGTTCTCAAGCCCCTGCACTTCTTTCTTCACCAGCGCCCCCACCCGGTGCTTGGCCAGATAGACCTGCGCGGCGTTGATGCCGAGAGCCTCGGAGGTCTTCTTCACCCCCCAGCCCTTCATCACATAACAGTCGAAAATTTGGAACTGACGCGGAGAGACCTTGGCCTTCACGCGTTCAAGAGCGGCGGCGGTGATGTTGTCCCGCCATTCACGATCCCAGATTTTCTCCAGCATGTTGTCCTTGTCCTGCGACAGGCGTTCCACGATCTGCGTGCTGGTGTCCTCGCTGTCCGCGTTGCCCTGGTCGGCGAGTGAAGGCTGGCGTTTGCGGGCACGGAACACGTCCAGGATGCGCCAACGTGTCATTTGCAGCAGCCAGGCCTTGAACGAGCCGGCACGCGGGTCGTACTGCCCCTTCTGCACCTGGCGGGCGATGGCGATGATCGTCTCCTGGATCACGTCGAATGACTCCTCGCGGGTCAGGCCGGCCTTCGAGGCCACGCTGAAGATCAGGCGCCAGTAAGTCTGGTAGAACTCGTTCCAGGTGCGCTGGTCTTCCCAGTTGTTCAAGCGCTCGATCAGGCTCTTGCGGGTCTTCTCCCACAAGCCTTTCTCCTTTTTGGCCTCTTCCGGAACTGGAATTTCGGGTTCTGGAGCTTGTTTGCTCATCGGATTTCGACTCTCAGCGGTTGAGCGCGCATGTCAAACCATTGAAGCCTTCCAGGTGTTTTGATTTTTATGTGCAGGTTTCTCTCCCATGTCCCGAAACAGGCCGCGTGTGAGGCCGGCGCAGGGGGGGGTGTCGGGAGGATTCCTTGTCTGTGCGCAACGGTTGATTCTTTGCCCTTTCGTGCGGCGTGCAGGCGCTGTATCAGGACAAGACAATGCCCGCTGAATGCTCATGAAGCTGCCACCCCATCTGCTCGACGAAATCATTCTTTCTCTCGGGGAGGTTTTCCCAGGGCGCAGATATGCGGACAAGGTGATCGAATTTGCCTTCAAGCGGCACCGCAAATGGGGCAGCCGCGACCGGCGGGTGTTCGCGGAATCGATTTATGAGTGCGTGCGGTGGTGGCGCTGGTTCTGGTATCTCGCAGGGCTGCCGGATGCGGAACACAACCAGCCGGAGAACATCACTCCAGAGCGTTTGTGGCGGGTGTGGGCGGCCTACTGGATCACGAGCGGACGTGAACTTCCCCGGGATGAGAGCGCACCCGCAGTGCGGCCAGGCGATGTCCTGAGGCGTGTGAAAGAGGATGTGCCGCCTGCCATCCGGTCTTCGATTCCAGACTGGTTGGAGGAGCACGGGCAGAGGGAACTTGGCTCCGCGTGGCCTGCCTTACGCGAGGCGTTGAATATGCCCGCGGATGTTTATTTGCGGGTGAACACGCTCAAGAATGACCGCCGCTCTTTGCGCGAGAGGCTGGGACAGCAGGGATTTGAGACAGAAATTGTCGAGGATGTGCCGAGCGCGTTGCGTTTGAAGCAGAGGGCGAGTTTGTTTGGTTCCGCCGCCTACAAGGAAGGGCTTTTCGAGGTGCAGGACGCGGCCTCCCAATTGATCGCTCCTTTGTTGCAGCCAGAACCCGGCATGAGGGTGGTGGATGCCTGCGCCGGGGGAGGGGGGAAAACACTGCACCTCGCCGCGCTGATGCGCAACAAGGGGCGTATTCTGGCGCTGGATGTGCATGCATGGAAGCTGGCGGAATTAAGGAAGCGTGCGTCGCGCGCAGGGGCGGATATCATCGAGACACGGGAAATCGAGGGGGCGAAGACGGTTAAACGTCTCTCGCAAGGAGCAGACCGCGTGTTGTTGGATGTGCCATGCACAGGGTTGGGCGTTTTGCGCCGCAATCCTGATGCCAAGTGGAAACTGTGTGAGGAGGAGATGGCACGCCTGGTGGTTTTGCAGTCAGAAATCCTTGAGAGTTACAGCCGCATGACAGCGCCTGGCGGAAAGCTGGTTTATGCGACGTGCAGCATCCTTCCGAGTGAAAATGAATGTCAGGTGAAGGCTTTTCTGGCGCGGCACGGGGCGGATTGGTGTGTTGAAGAGGAGCTGAGATGCAATCCCGAAGCAGGGAAATTTGACGGCTTTTACGCAGCCCGCTTGAAGCGCGTGAGTTGAGGGAAGTGCGCGAAAAATAACAATCAGAAGATCAAATATATTTATATTTCTCAAATTTGAACTTATGTTTTGAGAAATTTTACAAAAATAATATTGAGGTAATTGGCTGGTTGAGCAAACTGCGTTTCGTTTCGTGGAATATTGCCATTTTTGCAAAGATTCAAACGCTGCTCATAACTATGAAGAATAGCTCATTTTTTCTCACTGCCGTGCTGTCCTTGTCAGCGTTAATGCCGCTTCAGGCTGATGACTTGCTGAACGACGTCTTGGTGAAGTATGACTTCAACACACTCATCTGCGATTGTGCGGCCAACATGCCGACTCCATGTTCCCCTTGTGTTATGGCGTCTGATCTCACGCCAAACCGCCTCTGTCAGCAGTTGCGGTTTGGTTCGCAGGACGGGAGCTTGTTCCGAAATTTCAGCGGCTGGGACAACTCCTATGATTACTCGTTTGCACGCACAAATTTCTCCTCGGCACCCGGAACGTTGTCTTATGACGTGTTCGTGAAGCCGGACTCGATTGCGAACATCTCGGGCGTGTCGTTCGATTGGATGCGTCCCGACTGCACGTCGGTAAACGCGATCCAGGCGACTATCTTCTGGCAGGGGAATGGAGGAGGGATTGAATACCTCTCGTCGGGGCCGATTGCTCTCGATGGTGTGGGAAGCTGGAATTCGCGTGTGCTGGATTTTCCGATTGATGTGAATCCACTGCCCACGGGCATCGACACTTCGGGCAAGCAGTTCCACGTCGAACTTTACGCGTGGGGCGGCGGTGGTGGCTCTCTCTATCTGGATAACATTGCCTTGAGAGGAGACTGCGCTCCCATTCCAGAGCCTGGGGGGGCTATTTTGATCGCAGCCGCAGGGCTGGCTCTTTTGATGCGTCGTCGGCCTGTGTGGAGCTGAGGCGGCGATGCCGTCGTAGGCCCGGATGGCTTGCTCTCGCTTCCTTGTCAGTACGACGGGAGCGGAGCAGAGGGTTATGCTTGTGTCTGGAGGTTGCTTGTTCGCATTTTTCTCCTGTGACAAACACGCTTTTTGACAGGTTGTTCACAGTCCGGGTGATGAGTGTCTTGCTGATCAGTTGCTGTAAGGAGGTTTGCGGAGATTTGCCCCTGATGAGTAGCTGAAATTTGCGTGGAACCTTTGTTTTTGAGCAGAGGAACAGGTTTGCGGCGGTGACTAGCGTGCGTGTTTTGTATGGGGGCTTAATTGGGAGGAGCGAGATAGCCGAGAGGGCGCGATTGTTTCGTGGGATGCATTTAATTTATTGAAAATCAAAAGAATAGATTTAATTTATATTGAAAAATTGAGAGGCTGGAGCGGGCTGGCATGCTTTTGATGTTGGTGGCCAATCATTTTGCCAGGCTATTTTGATCGGATAAGTATTTTTCATCTTTTATCTTATGCTCTATCGGGGTGCCATAACGGATTTCCGCGTCCTTGATTCTTCAACGTGAGGTTTTGGAGATTCGCCGAGGTTGCAGGAGGTGGGTATTTCCTGCTGTCGTGTGTGTTTATTCACATGAAGCAGGGCGTTTGCTTGAATAATCAAGGTCGGTTTGTCAGTGAAGCTCTGGTGAATATCCGGCGTGGCGTTTTCTGAGGAGCCGGGGCGGGGCCTGCCCCCGATATTCTCGTGGCTCGACATTCGTCATTCTTCATTCATTCTCCAGCCATGTCCCATGCCCATGAACCTCGCATCCCGGTGCTGCCGACTTTGATGACGGCGGGCAACATTTTGTGTGGCTTTGTCGCCATTCTGCAAATCTTTGATGGGCGGCACCTCGACGAGCACCAGCATTACTATTATGCGATCGTGTTCATCCTGCTGGCCTGCCTGTTTGACGCGCTGGACGGGCGCGTGGCACGCATGGGAGGGGCGGAGAGCCCGTTTGGGCGGGAGCTGGATTCGCTGGCGGACATCGTGAGTTTCGGCGTGGCTCCGGCGCTTCTGGTGCATGACATTGTGTTGAAGGAAATCGACACGCCCAAGGGGCTCGGCTGGCTGATCTCGTGTGTTTACCTCGTCTGCGGGGCCATGCGGCTGGCGCGGTTCAATTGCCTTGCCGCGGCGGATGTGAAATGCAGCAGCAAGAGCTTTCGCGGCTGCCCCATCCCGGCGGCGGCAGGGGTGATCTCGTCTTTGACGCTGCTCGTCATCTGGCTGGACGGCAACGGGCGGGAGATCGGCCATTGGAAGTACGCGCTGGCAGGCCTGATGGCGCTGCTCTCGTACCTGATGGTGAGCAATCTGGAATATCCGAGCTTCAAGGCGGTGAACTGGCGCACGAAGCGCTCGTTCCACTGGGTGCTCATCAGCATCGTCGTCATCGCCTTCACGGTGATGAACTGGCACTGGATGCCCTCGGTCATCTTTGTGTCGTATTTGCTCTACGGGCTGGCGCGGCCGTGGATCTCCCGTCAGTGGCGGCAGGAGATCGAAATAGAACCTGAGTCAATCGAAGTCGATCCTGAAGTGGAAACGCGCATCTTGGCCGGGGATGAAATCGCCGTGCCTCCACCTGTGACGGATCCTGCCGCGCAGATTTGAAACCATTTCGTTTCACAGCCATCCTGATCTGCCCCCGGAGTTTGAGCCAGTTCTTATGAGAGCCTGGGGGTGGCTGGCGGCTTGGTTTGGGTGTTGAGTTTGGTTGGGGGATTGCGCTGCCTTTCGGCTGATGGAGTGCAGAAGCCCTTGAAGCGGGCCTACGAGCAGCGCCCCAAGGAAGTCCAATAGTGGCTGGAACAAAAGTATCCACAGATCGCGGCGCAGGCGAAAGCCGAAGGAGCCGAGGTTTACTGGGGAGACCAGACCGGGGTCAACAACCAGCCCAACGCCGTGCGCGGCTACGCGCCGCGCGGAGAGACACCGGAGGTCAGGCAGATGAACAAACGCTTTGGCAGCTCGATGATGAGCGCGGTGAGCAACCGGGGCAGCTCGCGTTGGATGGTTTACCAGGGCGCTGCTGGACTCCGCCTTGCTCATCAGGTTCCTGGAGCGGCTGGTGCGCTCGATGAAAGGCCGCAAAGTGTATCTCATCCTCGACAACCTGCGCGTGCATCACAGCCAGCCGGTGAAGGAGTGGCTGGCACAACACCAGGAGCAAATAGCGGTGCATCATCTGCCCAGCTACAGCCCGGAACTCAACCGCGGCGAGCGGCTCAACCGCTCGCTCAAAAGCAGGCTCGGCCAGCTTCCCGCCGCTCGAAGTGAGCGGGAACTGCAAAAGCAGATCATCAGCCAGATGCGCTCATGCCAGAAGCGGCCTCAACAGGTTCTCGCCTTCTTCAATTCTAACTCCACCCGCTACGCCGCTTGACGTGTTATCTTGATGCCGGATTAATAATACCTTTTTCCTTATCCGCGCAGCCACCTGCACACCATGAAACACTTCCTTCTGCTCCTTTCCGTGTGTTCTGTGTGTTCCATCGGCCAGCTCTTTGCGAAGACCAAATCCCCGCCACCGAAGCCCAAGACCACCGCCGATCTCGCGGAGTCCATCGCGCCATCGCTGGTGAAGATCACGCAAATCGGCCGCGAGGGCACGGATGGCATCGGCTCCGGCTTCATCGTGAGCGCGGACGGGCTCATCGCGACGAATCTGCACGTCATCGGCGAGGCGCGGCGGCTGCAGATCGAGATGCATGATGGCAAGACGCACGATGTGACCGCCATTCATGCCACCGACTCGCATCACGACCTCGCCCTGCTCCAAATCGAGGCGAAGGCACTGAAGCCGCTGCCGCTGGGCGATTCCGAAAAAGTGCGCCAGGGCGAGAGCGTCGTGGCGATGGGCGCGCCGGAGGGGCTGGGCTTCAGCGTCGTGCAGGGCGTGCTCTCCGCCACGCGCGAGATCGACGGCAACGACATGCTGCAAGTGGCCATCCCCATTGAGAAAGGCAACAGCGGGGGCCCGCTGCTCAACACGCAGGGGCAGGTGATCGGCCTGCTCACCCTCAAGCACATCAAGACCGACAACCTTGGCTTTGCGATGCCGGTGAATGCTTTGAAGGAGCTGATCGAAAAGCCCAACCCTGTGCCGATGAGCCGCTGGCTGACCATCGGCGTGTTGAATCCGAAGCAGTGGAAGCTCCACCTCGGCTCGCAATGGACGCAGCACGCGGGCGTGATTCACACCGACCTGCCTGGCAGCGGCTTTGGCGGCCGCGCGCTGTGTCTTTCGACACAAAAGGCGCCCGAGGACACCTTTGAGGCCGCCGTGACTGTGCGCCTCGATGATGAAAGCGGCGCGGCAGGGCTGGCCTTCTGCTCCGACGGCGGCGACAGGCACTACGGCTTCTATCCTTCCGGCGGAAAGCTGCGCCTCACGCGCTTTGACGGGCCGGACGTGTATTCGTGGACCATCCTCGCCGATGTGCCGAGCGATGCTTACAAGCCGGGTGAATGGAACACGCTGCGCGTGCGCGTGGAGCCGGAGAAGATCACCTGCTTTGTGAATGGCAGACAGATCGTCGAGACCGGCGACACCGGCATGCGCGGCGGCACCGCAGGACTGTGCAAATTCCGCACCACCGTGGCCGACTTCCGCAGCTTCCACGTGGGCGCCGATCTCGCTGAAAAGCCGCTGGAGCCGGAACTCGCCTCGAAATTCCGCAGCGAGATCGAATCCCACCTCGCGCAGGCATCCACGCGCGAGCAGACACTCGACAAACTCCTCGAAAACCCCGTCGCCGCCCGCCGCGTCGTGATGGAGCAGCGCAAGCAGCTCGAAGAAGAAAGCACAAAGCTCCGCGAGCTCGAACGCGAGCTGCATCGCCGCGCCACGACGAAGGAAATCCTCGCCGAGCTCGAAAAGCCGGAGCCGGAGATCAACCTGCTGCGCTGCACACTGCTGCTCTCCCGGCACGACAATCCCGAAATCGACATCGCCTCCTATATGAACGCCTTCAAGACCATGGCCGCCGATTTAAAGGACGACGCTGAGATCAAGAAAGGCACGATCCCCGCCGTGAAACGGCTGAACCGCTATCTCTTCGAGGAAAACGGCTTTCACGGAAGCCGCGGCGACTACGAGAACCGGAGCAACAGCTACATGAACGAAGTCCTCGACGACCGCGAGGGCCTGCCCATCACGCTGAGCGTGCTGTATGTCGAACTGGCGTCAAAACTAGGCATCCAGGGCGTCTTTGGCGTGCCGCTGCCCGGCAAGTTCATGGTAGGCTACCGCGACGGCCCCGAGGGCGAGCTACAGCTCATTGACGTGTTTGAGAACGGCAAGGAACTCACCGTGGAGCAGGCCGCGTTGCAACTCAGTGACACAGGGGAATTTTCCGAGGAGATGCTCGCGCCGACCACGAAGCGGGCGATTTTCCTGCGCATGCTGCGGAACCTGCTGAGTACGACTTTCGAGGCCAGCCGTTCGCTGCGTGACTCGCTGCCATATTTCAACCTGATCCTCGCCGTTGATCCCAAATCTCAGCCGGACCGCGACATTCGCTCGCAGCTTCATGAACGGCTCGGAGACAAAGCCGCGGCCAGGTCCGATTTGCAGTGGCTGATCGAGCATTTTCCGGAGGATGGCGATCCCTCCGTGCTCCAGCAACTCGACGCACGGTTGCAATCATTGCGGAGGTGAGAGGGGCAGGGCAGACCGCCTGACATGGCATCCGCCAAGGGATGGCATAACAATGTCATGAAGACACACGCCACCGGGGCGTATGTTTCTGCCGATGCGCTTTCTCATTTATATTTTCTGCGCCACCTGTGCTCTCGCCGCCGCGCCGGCGAAGGTGAAGTTCAATCGCGACGTGCGGCCGATCCTGTCGGACAAATGTTTCTTCTGCCATGGTCCTGATCCGAAGAAGCGCGAGGCTGACTTGCGCCTTGATGTGCGCGATGAGGCGCTCGCGGCGAAGGCTTTCGTCCCTGGCAAGGCGGAGGCGAGCGAGCTGATCCAGCGCATCCTGACGACGGATGAGGATGATCACATGCCGCCGGCCAAGTCGAAGCTCGGCGACCTCACCCCGGCGGAACTCGCGACTTTGAAGCAGTGGATCAATGAGGGTGCGGAGTATGAGGCGCACTGGTCGTTCATCCCGCTGAAACCGGATGCGACGAAAGGGCAAAGCATCGACAGGATCGTCAGCGCCGGACTGGCGGAGCGTGGTTTGAAGCTGCAACCCGAGGCTCCACCCGAGACGCTGATCCGCAGGCTGAGTTTTGACATCACCGGCCTGCCGCCAACACCCGAGGAAGTCGCCGCCTTCGTCGCCGAACATCAATTCGACTCCGCATCGAGCATCGAGCATCTGGCAACCCGTCTGCTGGCCTCGTCGCGATATGGCGAACGCATGGCGGCGGACTGGCTGGATCTGGCGCGCTACGCGGACAGTTACGGCTTCCAGGTGGATCGTGACCGCGAGGTGTGGCCGTGGCGTGACTGGGTGGTGAAGGCGTTCAATGACAATCTGCGCTTTGACCAGTTCATCACCTGGCAGCTCGCGGGCGATCTGCTGCCGAACCCGACGGATGAGCAGGTGCTGGCGACGGCGTTCAACCGCCTGCACCAGCAGGAAAGCGAAGGCGGCAGCGTGGAGGAGGAGTATCGCGTCGAATACATCGCCGACCGTGTGCAAACCGTGGCGACGGCATTCTTGGGACTGACTTTCGAGTGCGCACGCTGCCATGACCACAAGTTCGACCCGATCGCGCAGAAGGACTACTACGGGTTGTTCTCGATGCTTCAGAACATCGACGAGGCTGGCTTGTATTCGTTCTTCACCCCGTCGCCGCCGACACCGGCCATGATGCTGATGGACCCGCCGACCAAGGTGAAAATGAAGTTGCTGGAGAATCGAGTGGCTGCTCTGAGCGGCCCTGAAGGCACTGCCCGCAGAACCATCGAGCTGAAAGCCGCCATTCCAGCCTCGCTGGAGGGTCAGCTCGCGCATTTCACGTTTGATGAATTGAAAGGCCGCAAGCTGGCCGATGCTTTGAGCACGGATGTCAAAAACGCCGCAACTCTGAAGGGCGAGAACAAGCTGGTGCCTGGCAGGATCGGCAGCGCGGTCGAGTTCACCGGTGATGACGCTGTGGACACGCCGCTGGGAAATTTCAAACGCCACGAGCCGTTCAGCGTGTCGCTGTGGTTGAAAACGCCGGATGTGAAGGATCGCGCCGTGGTGTTTCATCGCTCGCGTGCGTGGACGGATGCCGCCAGCCGCGGTTACGAGCTGCTGATCGAGGGGGGGAAACTGAAGTGGTCGCTCATTCATTTCTGGCCGGGCAATGCGATTTCGATTCGTGCCAAGAAGCCGCTGAAAGTGAATGAGTGGACCCAGGTGATCGTGACCTACGACGGCAGCAGCCGCGCGTCCGGCCTGCATCTTTATGTGAATGGCCAACTGGCGGAAGTGGAGGTGATCCGTGACGGGTTGACGAAAACGATCCAAGGCGGCGGTGGTGACAACATCAGCCTGGGCGAGCGCTTTCGTGATCGCGGCTTCAAAGGCGGGATGATTGACGATTTCCGCGTGTTCGGCCGCGACATGTCAGGTGATGTGCCGCCAAGTGTGGAATTGAACAAGGCGCGGCAGGAATTCCACGCGCTGCAGGATGCACAGAGGGAGATCATGGTGATGCGCGAGATGGCAAAACCAAAAAAGGCGTATGTGCTGACTCGTGGCGAGTATGACAAGCGCGCGGAGGAGGTCGGGCCGGCGACGCCTGCGGTGCTGCCGCCATTCCCGGAGGGCGCGCCAAAGAACCGGCTGGGCTACGCGCAGTGGCTCACCGCGCCGGATCATCCGCTCACCTCACGTGTGACGGTGAACCGCGTCTGGAACAGCATGTTTGGCCGGGGCCTGGTGAAGACGACGGAAGACTTCGGCAGCCAGGGGGAACGCCCGCTGTATCCCGAGCTGCTCGATTATCTCGCGTTGCGATTCATTCAAAGCGGCTGGGACATGAAGGCTCTGATCAAGGAGATCGTATTGAGCCAGGTGTACCGCCAGCAGAGCATCGCCGACGCGAAAACCATGGCCGATGACCCGGAAAACCAATGGCTGGCCCGCGGCCCGCGTTTTCGCCTGCCTGCGGAGATGATTCGTGACAACGCGCTCGCCGCCTCCGGTCTGCTCAAGCTCAGCATGGGCGGTCCGCCGGTGTACCCGTATGAGATGACGGAGGCATTCAAGCCGGTCGGCCCAGGCACGGGGGACGCGGTGTATCGCCGCAGCCTGTACACACACTGGCGGCGCACCAGCCCGCCGCCGGCGATGGTGGCGTTCGACGCGCCACGCCGCGCGGTGTGCATTTCAAAGCGTGAGCGCACCGATTCGCCGTTGCAGGTGCTCATCCTGCTTAACGGAGTGCAATATGTCGAGGCCGCGCGTGTGTTGGGCGAGAAGCTGCATCTCGAAGTGAAGGGGGAGCTGCCCAAGATGATCGAAGCTGGATTCCTGCGCTGCCTGAGCCGCAAGCCGGATGCGAAGGAAATCCAGATATGCACGCAGCTTTACCAGGAGCAGCTCGCCCATTTCAAAGCACAGCCGGAAGAAGCCGGGGACATGCTTAAAACGGGGAATGCGAAGCGTGCCGTCTCCATTCCTGCGCCGGAAGCCGCTGCCGCCGCAGTTCTGGGGCAGGCTTTGTTAAATCATGATGAGTGCGTCGTTAAACGTTAACCGAGTTCGATCGATGAATGTCCACATTCCCATGTTTGATCGCCGCACTTTTCTAAACCGCTTTGGTCTTGGCCTGGGTGGCATCGCGTTGAATGAGATGCTGGCGGACGCGCCCGCAGATGATCGTGGCGCGCTGGGAGGCACTCATTTCGCGCCGAAGGCGAAGCGGATCATCTATCTGTTCATGTCGGGCGGGCCGTCGCACCTCGATTTGTTGGATCACAAGCCGCTGCTGAACAAGCGGCATGGCGAGCAGCTTCCGGATTCGGTGCGCGGGACGCAGCGGCTGACGGGGATGTCGGGAAACCAGTCCTCGATTCCGATGGTGGGATCGCCGTTCAAGTTCGCACAGCATGGGCAGGCGGGCGGATGGTTCAGCGAGCTGCTTCCGCACACGGCCAGCATCGCGGACGACCTCTGTGTGGTGCGGTCGATGTTCACGGAGTCCATCAACCACGGCCCGGGCGTGACGTTTTTCCAGACGGGATCGCAGATCGCTGGCCGGCCGAGTTTCGGATCGTGGCTGAGCTATGGACTCGGCGCGGAGAATGCGAACCTGCCGTCGTTCGTGGTGTTGATAACGAAGGGCAAGGGCGGGCAGCCGCTGGGTTCGCATCTCTGGGGCAGCGGTTTTCTACCCACGAAGCATCAGGGCGTGCTCTTCCGTGCGGCGAAGGACCCCGTGCTCTATCTCGGCAATCCGGCGGGTGTGGATGCGGGAAGCCGTAGGCTGATGCTAGATCGCCTCAAGGAACTGCATGAGCATCAATTCGTCGGCACACCGGACGCGGAGATTCAGAACCGCATCGACCATTACGAGATGGCCTTCCGCATGCAGACCAGCATTCCGGAAGTGACCGATCTGAGCGAGGAACCGCCGCATGTGCTGGACAGCTACGGGCCGGATGTGAGGATGCCGGGCACCTTCGCGGCGAACTGCCTGCAAGCGCGTCGTCTGGCGGAGAAAGGCGTGCGCTTCATCCAGCTCTACCATCAGGACTGGGATCATCACGGCGGCCTGCCGGGCGCGCTGCCGAAGCTGTGCAAGGAAACGGATCAACCGGCCGCGGCGCTGGTGAAGGACCTCAAGCAACGCGGCTTGCTGGATGACACGCTGGTCGTCTGGGGCGGCGAATTCGGCCGTACGGCGTATTGCCAGGGCAAGATACAGCCGAATTTCGGCCGCGATCATCATCCGCGCTGTTTCAGCGCCTGGTTTGCCGGCGGCGGCATCAAGTCAGGCTCGGTGTATGGCGAGACGGATGACTTTGGCTACAACACGATCAAGGACGGCCTGCACATCCACGATTTCCATGCCACGCTGATGAATCTGCTGGGCATCGACCACGAACGGCTGACCTACAAGTTCCAGGGGCGGCGCTACCGCCTCACGGACGTGCATGGGAAGCTGGTGAAAGGGATCGTGGCGTAGGACAAGCGTTCCGCTTGTTCAAACTGCAACCGGGACGGTTGCGCTACGGGGCGAACGCGTGTTCATTCGCAGCCGATGAGCAGAACCGCCAAGCAGCACCGCAAAACCGCCGAGACGGACATTGAGATCGAACTCAATGTCGATGGTTCCGGCAAAGCGCAGATCGACACGGGAGTGCCGTTCTTCGACCACATGTTGACGTTGTTCGCGAAGCACGGTCTGTTTGACCTGAAAGTGAAAGTCGTGGGCGACATCCAGGTGGACTACCATCACACGGTGGAGGACACCGGCATCGTGCTGGGCAACTGCTTCCGCGAGGCGCTGGGCAACAAGGCGGGCATCGTCCGCTACGGCTTCTGGCTGCTGCCGATGGATGAAACGCTGGCTGAAGTCGCGCTGGACCTCAGCGGCCGTGCGTTTCTGAGCTATCACGCGCCGGAGAACGTCGAGGCCATCGGCGGCGTGAACCGCTTCAGCTACCAGCTCGTCGAGGAATTTCTCCGCGCCTTCGCGTCGAGCCTGATGGTGACGCTGCACGTCGAAATCCGCCGTGGGCGCGACGCGCATCACATGGCGGAGGCGATCTTCAAAGGTCTCTCCCGCGCGCTGGACGCTGCCACCAAGCACGATCCGCGCGTCACCGGCATCCCGAGCACGAAGGACGTTCTGTGATGAAACTCGGCGTGCTTGATTATGGCGCTGGGAACCTGCGCAGTGTGTTGAATGCGTTCGAGGCCATCGGAGCGCATGCAAATCTCGTGACGAAGCCGGAAGACTTCGGGAACATCGACGTGCTCGTGTTTCCCGGACAGGGAGCGTTCGGTGATTCGGTGCGCA
Organism: Verrucomicrobiaceae bacterium; assembly: GCA_016795375.1. Taxonomy (GTDB): domain Bacteria; phylum Verrucomicrobiota; class Verrucomicrobiia; order Verrucomicrobiales; family Verrucomicrobiaceae; genus Prosthecobacter. The sequence goes on along the minus strand of JAEUHJ010000001.1, from coordinate 22,255 downwards.
TTTTGAAGGAGACCGGCCTGTGGGAGCCGCTGCAGGTCTGGTTGAAGGCGCAGAGGCCGTATCTCGGCATCTGCCTGGGCTACCAGCTTTTGTTTGAGAGCAGCGAGGAGTCGCCCGGTGTCGTCGGACTCGGTGTCGTGCCGGGCAAGGTTCGCAAGTTTGATGCGGCGGACGGTTTGAAGATTCCACACATGGGCTGGAACGTGGCGAACTGGGCGGCAGGCCAGTCTGCGGTGCGGGCCGGTCTGCCGAACCCGACACACGTCTATTTCGTGCATTCGTATTACCCTGAGGTGCAGGATGAGTCGCTGGCGTTGTGCCGCACGGATTACGGCGTGAGCTTCATCAGCGGGATCGCGAAGAAGAACCTCGTGGCGGTGCAGTTCCACCCGGAGAAGAGCCAGGAGGCGGGCCTGACGCTGCTGCGCAATGCGCTGAAGGTTTTGGAGCGGTGATCAGACGGCCTTCAAGGCATCGCGCAGGATGGTTTCCTGTCGCCGCGCCATTTCGCGGGCTTCCGCAGCTTCGTGGTCGCCCCATCCGGCGAGGTGGAGGAGGCCGTGGATGAGGTAGAGGGCGAGCTCGTGGTCGAAAGGATGCCGGTGCTCAAGACCCTGACGCTCCGCCGTGCCGGCGCTGATGATGATTTCGCCGTGGTGGAAGGTGATGACGTCGGTGGGCGTGGGATCGTCGAGGAACTCGCCATGCACGCGGGCGATCTCCTTGTCGCTGACGATGGAGACTTCGATTTCCGGCAGGCTGGCAAGCGGGGCGTCAGGTGCTTTGATCGCGGCGAGGCAGGCGGGCATCGCGGCGGCTCCGGTTTTGCGCAGCCAGGGCAGCGGAATTTTGTGCCGACGCTGGCGGTTGTGGATGCTCAACTGCGGCAGCATCACGCGGCGGAATTTTTCCGGCCACTGCGGGCTTTTCTGGCTGCCGGAGGCTGCTCGTCCAAAGGCGCGGCGAATGTGGCTTCGACGATGTTGCCAGCGCTGGAGGCGGCAGGCTCATCATCGGCAGCCAGTCGTGGTTTGGGACCCGTCGATGCCAGGATGACGGGCTTTGATTCAACAGCTTTCTGATATTTGACGCGTCCGTGCATCATGCTGAGCAGCGTCTTGGCAAAACTGGCTTTGATTCTCGCCAGCTCGGCGATGGTGAGGTCGCAGTCGTCGAGCTGGCCGTCGGCCATGCGAGCCTGCACGATCTCGTCGATCATGGTCTCGATGCGGGATGCGTTGGGTTTTTCGAGCGTGCGGGAGGCGCTCTCCACCGCGTCGGCGAGTGAGATGATGGCGGATTCCTTGTACTGTGGTCTCGGGCCGGGATAGCGGAAGGTTTCCTCGCTCACCTGCTGCACGTCGTCCTCCTTCGCCTTGCCGAGCTTCACGAGACGTTCCTGCTCGGTCTTCTGGTCGAGCGCCTGGCGGTAGAAGTAGTAGGCGAGCGAGGTGCCGTGGTGCTGCTCGATGGCGTCGATGATGCGGGAGTTGAGGTTGTGCTTGATGGCGAGATCGACACCATCCTTCACATGCGCGATGATGACCAGGGCGCTCATGCGCGGGGTGAGATCCTCGTGCGGGTTGGCCGAAGGATCCATGTTCTCGATGAAGTACTCCGGCTTGCTGAGCTTGCCGATGTCATGGAAATAGGAGCACACGCGGCACATGTTCGCGCCCGCGCCGATGGTCTCGGCGGCGGCTTCGGAGAGATTCGCCACGACAAGGCTGTGGTGATAGGTGCCCGGCGCCTCGATGCTCAGGCGGCGCATGAGCGGGTGGTTCAAATCGCCCAGTTCAAGCCAGGTGACATCGGTGGTGACGCCAAAGATGCTTTCCAGCACCGGGAGCAGGCCGCCGACCACCATCCCGGTCACAAGGCCGATGATGAGCGGCAGGCCGATCATGCGGCTGACTTTCTCATCCATGAGGGTGCCTGCGGCATCGTGGAGGAGCAGTGAAAAAGCCATCGCGGCAAGTCCGACGTAGAGGCCGGCCATGAAGAGGCGGTTGCGGCGCCGGACACGCTTCGTGAGCAGCACGCCGGTGAAGCCGATCAGCGCCGAGGTGGCAAGGTATGTCGGCGCGGAGACCGAGACGCAGACGAGCACGCCGAAGAGGGTGGAGTAAATCGCCGCGAAGAGGCCGATGCGGCGGCCGAGAATCACCGAAAGCACGAGCGGGCCGAAGGCGTGCGGCAGGACGACGGCTTTCAGCGTTTTTCCCCAGCTCAGTCCTGCCGACATATCGAGCATCAGCACAATCAGGGCGATGTGCATCAGCATCGTACCCAGAACGAGCAGCAGGAGGCTGTTGTCGGCGATTTGTTCCCGTAACGCCACGCGCTCATGCGAAACCAGGGCAAAGCCGATGGCCGAGGCGAACAAGACGTGCAGCCAGCTCAGCGCGGGCAGCCCGTCCTCCACCTGTGTTCCCAGCCTCATCAAGATGGCGATGCCGATGAAGAAGATCACATAGACGCCGACGGTTCCGGCCGGATGCGTGCGCATCTCATCGAAAAAATCCCCCCCCTGGTGCTTCCGGCGGGTTTTGCCGCAGGAAAGCCCTTCGCGTTGCAAGCGGGCACGACGAATGGACTCAAACATGATTCGGGGACGGGAGTGGGCGAGCCTATCACACATCCGGGGTCGGACAAGAATCTTTCCCTTCGCCTTTGTTCTGTTTGTGACGTTGTGGCTCTGAATTTCGCCCTCGACCAGCCTGGTAGGCCTCGATAATGCGCTGTACGACGGGCAGGCGGACGATGTCCTTCGGTGCAAAGGCGATGAATCGGACTCCCTCCACGTCTTGCAGCAATTCCACCGCCTCCTGGAGGCCGGATTTCACATGGCGGCGCAGGTCCACCTGGGAGGGATCACCCGTGACGACGCACCGTGCTCCATCGCCAAGGCGGGTCAGGAACATGAGCATCTGTTCGGTGGTCGTGTTCTGTGCTTCGTCGAGGATGATGAAGGCGTTTTTGAGCGTGCGTCCACGCATGTAGGCCAGCGGGGCGATCTCGATGTTGCCACGCTCGATGAGGCGCTCCGCCTCCTCGGGCTCCAGCATATCGTAAAGAGCGTCGTAGAGCGGGCGGAGGTAAGGAAAGATTTTTTCCTTCAAATCGCCCGGCAAAAAACCGAGTGCTTCGCCCGCCTCGACTGCTGGACGGGTCAACACAAGCCGCTGCACGACTTTTTCCCTCAACCAGTGCAGTCCCTGCGCCATGGCGAGATAGGTCTTGCCTGTGCCGGCCGGGCCGATGCCGAAGACGACCTCGCACTCGCGCATGGCCCGCACATAGGCGATCTGGCCGCGTGTTTTCGCCAAAACAGCGGGGCGCTTGCCGGAGCCGAGCATCTTGAGCTGCATGATGGCCTCCGCCGGAGCCTCGCCGCTTTCCCGTTGCACACTTTCAGCCACCAGACGCACCATGCCGGGCGTGATTTCGCCGCCCTGGCGCCGCACGCGCTCAAGCTGGGTGAAAACCTCGCGTGCGGCGGCGATCTTCCGTTCCTCGCCCTCGATGCGCACCCATCCTTCACGGCTGGTCACATTCACATCGAAAGCCCCGCCCACCAGCCGCAGGCTGCCAAGGTCGTTGCCGATCAGCTTTTGCAGAAACTGCGGCGTCTCGTAGGTGAGCGTTTCGACGGGCATCAGCGGTAGCCATACGCCAGCGCCCACATCACGCTGGCCTCCTTCTTCGATTTCAAATCGAAGACGATGCGGTAGGTGCCGGTCTTCGGCGGATTCACACGCACACTCATGGAGAACTTGTCCGCCTTCGCGTTGATCTGCACCGGCTGGCCTTTTTCGTCGAAGACCTTCATGTCCAGCACAACATTCTCGTTCGCGGTGCCGAGCCAGAAGGCGTATTCGTTGCCTTTGAAAAGCTGGTGGGTGATCATGAGCTTCTGGCCGCTCTTCACCTCGCCGTTCCAGTAGTCCTCGCGCACGATGAAACCCTGCTCCACGAAGGGCGTGGCGGCCTCCATGGCGAAGTCATGCGACTCGTCCACCGTGGCATGTACCAGCGCCGTGAGGGGGAGCAGCAGTGCGAGGAGGATTGTTTTTCCAGGAAGTGAATTCATGACGGGGGCTGGCACGGATGATTACTTGGCGAGGATTTCCGTCAGCAGGCCGTCGCAGGTCTTGCCGATGTCCGCGACGGCATCCTTGGTGAAGCCGTCCACCGCGCCCTCCATCTGCTGGAGCACGGAGCCGAGACCTTTGCGGATGGATTTGACCACATCGTGGTCGCGGGTGCCGGCAGGCATCTTTTCGATCGTGGTGACGAAATGTTCCACGAGCATCGGCTGGTTCAGCAGCTCGGCGCGGTCGGCGGAGAAGCTCTTTCTGACCACCGAGGTCACCGAGGCGGTGCCGCGCAGCCAGCCGCCGAGGCTGACGCACTGCGAGAGGTCGATGTCCTTCATCTGCTCCATCGTGTCGCGCACGGTTTTCTGCGTCTGGTCGAATTCCTTGCGGATGGCGCTCCAGTTCGACTTGTCGGCGGCGTCCAGGATGCTCTGCGCGTGTGGCAGCACGGATTTGCTCAGGCCGAGGCTTTTGGCGAGGTCGATCACATCACGGCCGAGCTCCTTCACCGCCTCCTTGTTCTCCGCCTGGACGGCCACGAAGCCCTCCGCGACAGTGTATCCAAAGAGCAGAGAAAGCCTGGTGCGGTCGCTGGTCGTCGGCAGCTTCGCCTTGCGCAGCTCGGCTCCCCAGTTCGGCTCGCCCAGTTTGTCGAGCACGGAGAACACCTCGCTGGGCACCGGCACGACCACGTCATCGACCATCTTGCCCGGGAAGGCGAGCGGGTCGAAATCCTCCACGCCTTTCGTTCCCTGGGGGGCTGCTGCGAGGTTGAGAACCAGGCCGGCGAAGGCGGACACGAGGAGAGTTCTTTTCATGGGAATGGGGAGTGCTTGATCTTCACGGAATCAAGCCGCGATCCCCTCGCGTCGCAACTGGTTTGACCGGCGGACGATGGCGGCGGCGCAAATCACGCGGCAAGCACGGCATTCAAGGCTGTCGCGGCAAAACCTCCACCACATCCGCCAGCACACGTCCGCTGCCGTGGCGCAGCTCGTTGCAGCGGCCGAAAAGCATCTGCCCGCTCGTCGCGCCCAGCAGTTCCGCCAGGCGCTGGTCCACCGAGATGCGGAAATAGCCGCGTGGATGGCTGGAATGCGGAACCTTGTGTTTTTCGAGGATCGCGCCGAAGGGCACGCGGCCTTCCAGCACGTTATTCTGCGCCTCCTCCGGCAACAGATCGAGATGGATGCCGATCGCGCCGAATTCGACCGGTTTCCCGTCGCTGCGGCGGTGCAGCACGCTGGCGCGCACTAGGTAGTTGCCGATGCGCGCGCGCGCCGCCACGTCCAGGTCGATCTCACAGCCGTGGAATTCGCGCAGGCGCGGTGTCATGTCCTTCCCATGGACCAGGAGGCTGCGCTCCTGTTCCGCCAACATGTCCGGCCCGACAAAAGTCGCCCGCGGACGCGTGCTGCCGATGCCATAGAAGAAAATGAGGGGGGCCAGGATGTCCTCGTCCTGGCGGACGGCGGCCGTGTCAGGTGTAGCGGGCATACTGGCGGTGATGGGGCAGGAAAAAGTCGTGCAGCAGGCGGTCCACCTGCAGCAGTCCGTCGCGTGTGAGCGTGATGCCTTCCGCGTCGAGCGTGGCAAAGCCCTCCTTCGCCAGATAGTCGAGCTGCGGGCCGAAATGTTTCTGCGGATCCTCGCCGAATTTCCGGATGTACGGCGCCCACTCGCTGCGGCCGAGTTTGATCTTCAAAATGAACTCCCGCACGAAGCGGTCCTCGTGCGTCGTCTGGTAGGCGCGGAAGACCGGCGGCTTTCCGGCGTCCACCGCCTGCATGTAGGGACCCACATCCGCCTGGTTCTGGTAATGCACGCCGCCGAAATGCCCGAAGGACGCCACGCCGCAGCTCAGCAGGTCGGCCCCGTCCCACAACGAGTCGCGGTACACGAACTTGATGCGCTTCGGGTCTTTCGACACCGTGTAGGCGCTCGTCACCGTGTAGCCGGCTTTTTGGAACTCATCGAACGCGTGGCTCACCCAGTCGCGCTTTGTCTGCCAGTCGGCCACGGGGGCCGTCACCTTGCCCTCGGCCTTCATCTGCTGGTAGATGGTGGTGTTGTAGGGAACCTCCATTTGATAGATCGTCACCGCGTCCGGCTGCATTTCGATGGCCTTTTGCACACAGGCTTTCCAGTTCGCCTCCGTCTCGTTCATCATGCCCGCGATGAGGTCGATGTTGATGTGCTCAAAGCCGAGGCTGCGGGCGAAATGGTACGCCTTGCCGATCTCGCCGCCGCGGTGCGCGCGGCCGTTTGTCTCCAGGATGTGATCGTCGAAATTCTCCACGCCCAGGCTCAGGCGTGTCACGCCGATCTCGCGGATGCCCGTCAGCTTCACCTCATTGAGCGTGCCAGGCTCCGCCTCGAAGGCCACCTCCTCCGCCTCATCCCACGGCACCAGCGCCTTCATGCGGTCTGACAGATCCTTGAGCTGCGGCACGGAAAGATAGCTGGGCGTGCCGCCACCGAAATACACGAAGTGCGCCTTCCGGCCCTTCAGATACGGCTGTGATGCCAGACGCTCCATCTCCCGCATTCCCGCGTCGATGTATGCCTTGATCTCGCCCGCGTTCTTGTCGGTATAGACCTTGAAGTAGCAGAAATGGCAGCGCTTCCGGCAGAAGGGGATGTGGAAATAGACGCCAAGCGGGGTGTTTTTGGGCGCAGGGCGCTGGAGCGTCTCCTCGACGACATGCACCTGATCCGGCTTCCAGAAGGAAAACGGCGGGTAGTTGGAGACGAAATAGTTCCCGGCCTCGGTCTTCTCGGCTTTCTTCTCCGCGGCGGGTTTTTCAGACGTGGTTTGCATGGGGTGCTGAGAAAACGTCTGGCGGGGCGGATTCTGAACGGAAAACTCGGGGAAAAGCGCTTCAGGGCAAGAAACGGGGCGTGCATGGCCGCCGGTCGCGCGGTTTCGATCCGCGTGATGACGGCTCTTGCGCCATCTTCATGCCGCCGCTAGTCGTGCGGCCTCATGTCCACCATCGTCGTCACCCGGAAAAACGGAGTCGCCTGCATCGGCGCTGACACGCTCAGTTGTCTCGGCACGCTTCGACAGAAGGCGCAGCACGTCGTGAATAAAACGAAGATCACCAAGGTGGGCGACACCTTCATCGGCCTCACCGGAACTTCGGCGAGCCTGGTGGTGATGAACAGCTACTTCGCCAATCCCGAGCGCCCGCGTGATTTCTCTTCCTGCGAGATGATCTTCGAGACCTTCCGTCATGCCCACGCGTGGCTGAAGGCCGAGTACTTCATGGCCGCGATGCCGGACAAGGGCGAGGAGTATGAGACGACGCAGTTCTACGGCCTGATGGCGAACCCGCACGGCATCTTCGCGATCTACTCGTACCGTTCCGCGCAGCAGTTCCACAAGTTCTGGGCTGCCGGATCGGGCCGCGACTACGCGCTCGGTGCCATGCAGGCGGCTTATGACAAGGGCAGGACGGCGGAGGAAATCGCCCGTGCCGGGCTGGGGGCCGCCGCCGAGTTCGACAGTGCCACCAGCGCGCCTTTTGAAATCCACAACGTGCCGCTCGCGACCGCCGCCAAACCGAAGGCCAGGCGCAAGAGGTAGCAGTTCCAATCACAACGCGAATGCTCACGAATAGCCGCGAATTAGCACGAATTCAGAGGCTGTATTCGCGACCATTCGCGGTCATTCCGAAACATTCGCGTTAAAGCACCCTTTTGATGATTCCTCCAACCATGAAGCGCCTCGTTCTGCATCTCCTGCTTGCCTCGTCCGCCCTTGCCGACGGCCCCAAGGACAACCTTGCCGGCAATGTGCGGCCCATCCCGCCTCCCGGAGTCGTCGTGCCTGATGCAGACCGCGCGCGTCTGACCGAAGGTGTGGCGAAGCTGCGCGCCGCCATCGACGACGCGGCCAAAGCGCAGGCGAAGAACCCGCAGCTCGCCGACTTGCTGCCGGATCTCGAAATTTTCCACAAGGCGGTCGATTGGGCGCTGCGCTACAACGAAGTCCACAAGCTGCAGGAGCTGAAGAGCGCGGATGAATTGATCGCCGAGGGGCTGCGTCGTGCCGAGGCGTTCAAGTCCGGCCAGACGCCGTGGACGAAGCAGAAGGGGCTCGTGGTGCGCGGCTATCGCTCGAAGATCGACGGCTCTGTACAGCCTTATGGCATGGTGATTCCTGAAAGTTACGTCGGCGCGCCCTCTCGTCTCGACATCTGGTGCCATGGCCGTGGCGAGACGCTCAGCGAACTCTCCTTCATGGACCAGCGCCGCAAGCAGACCGGTCAAATTTCACCGAAGGGCGCGCTCGTGCTGCATCCGTATGGCCGCTATTGCTGCGCGAACAAATTCGCGGGCGAGATCGACCTGCTCGAAGCCATCGACCATGCGAACAGGTTTTACGCCATCGACGAGGACCGCGTGATCGTACGCGGCTTCAGCATGGGCGGCGCGGCGGCATGGCAGTTCGCGGTGAATTACGCGGAGAAATGGTGCGCCGCGAATCCAGGCGCGGGTTTCTCCGAGACGCCGGAATTCCTCGGCGGATTCCAGAACGAGGATGTCAGCGGCGCGCCGTGGTATCAGAAGAAGCTCTGGCATTGGTACAACGCCACGGACAACGCCCTGAACCTCGAAAACTGCCCCACCGTGGCCTACAGCGGCGAGATCGACAAACAGAAGCAGGCCGCCGACATGATGGAGCAGGCGCTGCGCGGCGAGCATGTCGATCTGCTGCACATCATCGGTCCGCAGACCGCGCACAAGATCCACCCCGATTCGCTCGTCGAGATCGAGAAGCGCCTCGCCAGCATCGCCGCCATCGGGCGCGACCGCGCGCCTCGGGATGTGCATCTCTCCACCTGGTTCCTGCGCTACAACCGCATGCACTGGGTCGTGGCGGACGCGTTGCAGGAGCATTGGGAGCGCGGGCGCATCCATGCGCGCATCACCGGGCAGTCCGAGGTCACGATCAAGCTGCAGAACATCACCGCCTTCACCATCGACATGCCTGGCGGCCATTGCCCGCTGTCCTTGCTCGTGAAGCCGGTGGTGATCATTGACGGGCAGACGCTGGAAGTCTCCCGCCCGAAGGTGGACCGCTCCTGGCGCGTGCATTTCCAGCTCAAAAACAGCAAGTGGTCGCAATCGCTAGGCATCGAGCTGGAGCAAAGCCAGCCGGAGGGGGCGCCGCCGAAGCTTTACAAGAAACACGGCCTGCAAGGCCCCATCGACGACGCCTTCATGGACGGCTTTGTCTTCGTGAAGCCGACAAAGGCCGGATGGAGCGAAAAAGGGGATGCCTGGGCAAAAGCAGAACTGGAACGCGCGCAGTTTGAATGGCGCAGGCAGTTCCGTGGCGACGCTCCGGCGAAAGATGACACCGCGATCAACGAGGCTGACATCGCCGCAAACAATCTCGTGCTGTGGGGGGACCCGCAGAGCAACGCGGTGCTCGCTAAGATCGCCGGCAAGCTGCCGGTCCAGTGGTCGAAGGACAAGCTCGTCGCCAACGGCAAGACCTATGACGCCGCGACCCACGCGCCGTTGTTGATCTATCCGAACCCGCTCAATCCGGCGAAATATGTCGTCATCAACAGCAGCTTCACCTACCGCGAATACGACTATCTCAACAACGCCCGCCAGGTGGCCAAGCTGCCGGACTGGGCCATCGTCGATCTTACCAAACCAAAGACCAGCCAGGCGCCGGGCGGCATCGCGGATGCTGGATTCTTCGATGAAACCTGGGGGTGGAAGCCCGCCCCGGCAAATTGAGCCATGCGCATCGAGTCATGGATTTCCATCTGCCTGCTGCTCGCCCCACCGGCGGGTGCGCAGACGGCGAAAGTCAAAACTGCATTCACCAACAGCCTGGGGATGCCGTTTGTGCGTGTTGCGGGTATCAATCTGCTGGTTTGCCGGCTGGAGACGCGTGTGAGGGACTATCAGCCGTTCGCGGCGCAAACGGGTGTCGAATGCAAGAAGCCCGATTTTCCGCAGACGCAGGATCATCCGGCGGTGAATGTCAGCATGCAGGACGCGCTGGCATTCTGCGAGTGGCTGGGAAAAAAAGAAGGACGCAAATACCGTCTGCCCACCGATGAGGAGTGGAGCCTGATGGCCGGTTTGAAGGAAAAACCCGGCATTCCGCCCGCCCGGCAGGCGCCGAGCGCCGGCATCTTTCATTGGGGCGCACGTCCGCTGGCAAAAAACGTCGGCAATTTCTGCGATGAGGCATTCGGACGGAAGTACCGCAACAGCTACGATGGCAAATGGCTTGCCATCGATGACGGACATGCGGACACCGCCCCCGTGGGCAGCTATCCCGAGGATGCGAACGGTCTTTTTGATTTCGCGGGCAATGTCTGGGAGTGGGTCGGTGGCTGGTATGATCCGCCGAAGAACAGCCTGCGCATCGTGCGCGGCGGCGCCTTCCGCTGTGGATCTGAAAAGCGCCTGCTGGCCTCCTTTCGCGGGCCTGACCCCTACAACGCCCGCCTCGACAGCGTGGGTTTCCGCATCGTGTGCGGGAAGGAGTGAGGCCGTGTTGATGTCGAAAAATCACAAGTGAACATCCGCCCGTTCCCACCAGTCGAAACTTCCGCATGAATCCCGCAGACGAATACCTCAGTGTCGCCGCCGACTACCAGCTCGGAGCGCTGGACACGGAATCACAGCATCCCTTCACGCTCTCGTTGTCGCAGATGGCCGTGGAGGACGTTGGGGAGGCGGTCACGCTCTTGCACCAGGTGGATGTGCATGCGCTGCGGCAGTTGCAGGCCAAATCCGCGTCGCTGGCCGGTCTGGCGCGTGCCGTGGCGGCCACGTTCGACGCGGGACGGAGGGTGTTTCTCTGCGGTTGCGGTGCCACGGGACGGCTTTCGCTCAGCATCGAGATTTTCTGCCGCATGGGCGTGCTGCCTTGCCCTGACCCGGAGCGCGTGGTCGCCTTCATGGCCGGGGGTGATCTCGCCTTGATCAAAGCCATCGAGAATTTCGAGGATCATCCTGAATACGGCGCGCGGCAGCTTGAGGAGCTGGGCTTTGCCGAAGGCGACCTGCTCATTGCATCGACTGAGGGCGGCGAGACGCCCTTCGTCATCGGCGCCACCGAGCGCGCGGCGGCGCTGTCCTCCAATCACCCGTGGTTCCTGTATTGCAACCCGGACGATCAACTGGTCAAGGCGGCTGCCCGCTCGAAGCGCGTGATCCAGAACCGCAGGATTCAGAAGCTCAACCTTGCCGTCGGCGCGATGGCCGTGGCGGGCAGCACGCGCATGCAGGCCAGCACCGTGCTCATGGCGGCCATCGGCTTCGCCTTCATGCACCAGCGAGATCCTGAGCACGCGCCGGAGGAGGTGCTGCAACTGATGCGCCATCTGGCGCACCACGACGGGCAGTTTCTTGTGCCGTTCATCGAGCACGAGGCCGCCGTGTATGAACGCGGCGCGTTTGTCTTGTATGAGAGCCCGCGTTTCGGCATCACCGTCGTCACCGACACGACGGAACGCGCGCCCACCTTCAGCCTCGCGCCATTTGAAAAACAGGACGATCCCGTCGCGCCGGCCTCGTGGTGTCATTTCGTCATGCTGGAACAGCCGGAGGCGCATGCGGCGTGGCGGGCGCTGCTGCACCGCGAACCACGCACGCTGGAGTGGCCTGACGCGCGGCACGTCGCCGGGGCAGGGGTTCTGGCATGCTACGATTTCTCCGCGCAACTGAAGTCGCGCCGCCAGACACGCACGCAGCAGGCGGAGCACCTGCCGTTCCGCGTCGGCGGCGATGCGGGCGGGATGATCTGGGAGTTCGACGGCCTGCGTGCGCGGGTTGATCTCGCGGGCGTGCATGAATTTCACGCGCATCTGCTGCTGAAGATGCTCATCAACATCCACTCCACGCTCGTCATGGGCCGTCTGGGCCGCTACCTTGACAACCTCATGACCTATGTGAAGCCCAGCAACAACAAGCTCATCGACCGCTCCGTGCGCTACGTGCGTTTGCTGGCACAGCGGCGCACAGGTGAGCTGCCCAGTTATGAACGCGTGGCCCGCATGTTGTTTGAGGAGCGTGAGAAGCTCAAACCTGGTGATCCCATCGTGCTCAAGACGCTGGCGGCGCTCGGTGTGCCGGTGTGACGTTGGAGAAACAACACGCGTCAACGCGTGGACACCGTGCCGGAAAAACCGTCCGACATGATCGGCTACGGCCTGCCGCGTCCAGGCAGCCAGGTGCAGGAGGCGTTCAACACGAACATGCAGAAGCTGGGCAAGAGCGTGCAATCCGCGTTCAGCACGGGGGATGACATCCTCGGCAACGAGTTGGCCGTGCTGAAGCAGGACATCGACGCGGGACGCGTGCCGGAGAATGCGCAGGACTGGGGGCATTGGCTGGATCAACGCAACGACCGGCTGAAGCAGGCGCAAACACGGGCCTACACATCCCTGGAAGGCGACACGCCGGAGAACCGCGCCTTCGCGGAGAGCAATTCCCTGCTGGGCAATCCGCGCCACGGTGCGCTGCTGCTGGATTATTTGCAGACCCGCGATCCGGCGGTGTTCGATGAGCTGCGCAAGAACGTGAGCCTGACGCCGGGCCGTGCGAAGCTGGAGGATCAACAGCAGCGCCTCGCGAAGGACAGCAATCTGGCGAAGCTGATGAACTCCACCTTCGGTGAAGGCGCGGGAAACTACATCATCGAGGCCGGTGATCCGCTGGAAGTGGCGGGCAATCTGCTGCCGATGTTCAAAGGCGCGAAGCTGGTGAAGGCACTCAAGGGCGGCAGCAAGCTGAAAGCCGCCGGAGAGGCGATCACGGGCGCGGTGGGTGAGACGGCCAGCGAGCTGGGCTCACAATTCATGGACGATCCCACAGCGTCGTGGGACCAACGCCTGCAGGTGGCAAAGGATGCCTTCATCGGATCACTCGGCCTCGGCGGCCTGGGCGCGGGCGCACAGATGGTGCGGGATCGCTTTGTGCCACCGCCGGTTGACGCCGCGAACCCTCCCGCATCTGCCAGTGCGGAACGCAAACCCAGCGATGACCTGCCGCCGCAGAGCTGGACGCCGCGCGGCCAGACCATGGCCGACATGCCGCCGGGCGCGGAGCTGACTTACGACGACCAGGGACGGGTGAGCGGGTGGGAAGCTCCGGTGGCGAATCGTTTCGCGCCAAAACAAGCCAGCGTAACTGCCGGATCACCCACGCAAGCGCAGCCGGGCACAGCTCCCGCGTCAGACGTGCCAGGTGATGCGGGTTCGACACCCGCCGCTGGCGCTTCCATCCTCGCCCAAGTCGCCGCACGCGGCGGCCAATACGACGCCCCCCTCTCCGAGTCTCCCAGTCTCCCCGCCTCCGAGTCTCCCACTCTCAACTCCGACCTCGACACCATGCCGGAGAGCGGCGCGGAACTCGTCTATGACACCGATGGCAGCCCGCTGGGCTGGGTGCCCCTCTCCCCCTCTCCGAGTCTCCCAGTCTCCCCGTCTCGCATCCTCACCCCGGAGAATGATCCCATCGTCGCCGCTCTCGCCGCGCAGGATGCGGCCATGCCAGAAAGCCCCGCTGCATCACAAGGTGAAACCATTGTGGCCGCCGCCGTGGTGCGACCGGATGGCACCGTGTTCACCGGCCGCACCCACCGGCAGGCAGATCCATCCGCACCCGCAGACCGCGCCGCGCGCGAAACGGGTGACTACGGTTTCGTGGCTCAAGCGCCGGATGGTTCACAACGTTTTGTGTCTCGTGAAGAGGCGCTCCAAATTGCCCGCCAGTCTGGCCAGCTCCGCACCGATGCGCGCATTGAGCGCGGCCGCCTGCACTCTGACCAGCTTGCCATGCCGCCACAGCCTTCCGCTTCAGGCTCCACGCCCCAAGCTCCAGGCACCATGCCAGATGGCATCCAGCCGGACGCTGCCGTTCCGGGGTCTGCGACCACCTCCATTCCCGCTCCATCTCCGCAGTCTGCGGACGGCATCCGCGTGGCGTCCGAAGAAGTTCCGCGCATTCTCGCCTCCCGCCCCTTCCCGACCGCCGGTGTGGCCGCGCACGCCGCCGCCGTGGCGCAGGGCCAGCAACCCGCCGCAGGCGGCGCGGGCCTGAACCGTTTGTTTCATCCGCTGCCCGGCGTGGCGCAAAATCCCGGCCGGGGCGCACAGCAGTTCTTTCAGGCTCCCGTCCCCCCTTCTCCGAGTCTCCCCGTCTCCTTGTCTCCTGCCGATCTCGTCGCCGCACATGCGGCCGCGATGGCAGGCAGCAGCACGCCGATGGTGCCCATCCGCGCCGTGTTTGAGCAGGCGCAACGGCTTGCCCCTGCACTGACGCAGGAGCAGTTCACCGCCGCCGTGAAACAGGCTGACAACGATGGCAGCGTGCTCCTCGAGGCGGCCAACAGCCGGCAGGAACTCGATCAAGCGCAAGGCTTCGTGGTGCCGGATGCCATGGGCGGCCCCGGCATCCGCATGATGATGGCCCCGCAGAGGGTGAGCATGTCGAAATCGGTGCCGCCCGGCACGGGCAAGACGAGCTACAGCCGCATTCGTGAGGGGGATTCTTTCCAGGCGGTGCGCCCGCTGATGCAGCAGGTTCCGGTGCCGGATGTCCCGCAGGGCGTCACTGGTTCAGAGGCACAGATGCGGGAGCAGGTGGGACAGATGCTCGGAGATGCAGCGGTCATTCAGGACGCGGAGGGACGCCCTGTTCTCATGCAGCACGAGGACCACAAGGGCGGCGGTGGTCTCGCCGCGCGGGTCTGGCATCTGCTCGCAGGGTTTGCTTACGACTCGTTTGGCCGGGCCATCGGTTCCAGGAAATTTGACCCGCGCCGCGCCCGCACCGTGCTCTCCACTCCGGCCACCATCCAGGATTATCATCTCCTTCTGGACACCGGCAACGGCGGGCGTGCCTATGTGCGGCGCTATGCGGACGGCACCGAGCATGCCGTGCAGGTGGTTCCCATTCAAGGGCATCAACGGGTGGTGGCCCAAGGCACCCCGGAAATGCTGGGACTGGAAACGCAATACCCCCTTGACTCACGCGGAATCAAGGGGGCAAGAGTCCTGCGGGTGCGGACGCCCAATGCCGCCCCCGCGCTCGCGGCAGGCATGGGCCAGTCCAGTGCGGGTCCATCCGCCATTGCTGGCGGCGTTGTGCCCGGCACGCCCGGACCTGGAAGCACCCAAGGGCTGCAGACGGAAGCGGCTCCTCACCCATCGGGTCACGGCCAGCCTAAGACAGGCGGCGGTGAAGTCAAGCCCAGCCAGGCCGCCGCTCCAGCCGCGCGGCTCACGCCCACCGAATCCGCCCGCCGCGCCACGGGCGCCGCGAAGGCGTTGCAGAAGATCCAGCGCGGCACGCCTTGGCTGGGCCAGCGCGTGACGCTGCTGCGCAACCGCGAGAGCCTGAACGAATCCGACTTCCACCCCGAGGACTGGCACGGATTCGGCGGTTCCACGGAGGGCTTCTTTGACGAGCAGAGCGGCCACGTCGTCATCCTGACGGACAACATCGCCCTGCGCCCCGGTGAAAGCCTGGAGCGGGCCGTGCTGCGCGTCATCGTGCATGAGCGCACCGGCCACGCAGGCCTCGCCGCCTTGCGGCAGAGTGCCAGTCCGAAATTCCAGCAGCAGTGGCAGAAGCTCATGGCCGCCATCGAGAACGATGCGCAGGCCGCCGATGAGATCGCCGCGCTACGGGAGCGCGGCAGCGGCTACGACCACCTGACCAGCGACGACGCGCTGGTGGAGGAATGGTTCGCCAAACGGGCGGAGCAGATGACGCCGGAGCAGATCGCCGCGCTGAAGCCGGAGAGCATCCTGGGCAAACTGTGGCGCTTTTTGAAAGACCTGCTGCAGAGCTTCAGCAGGCACGAGCTGCGCTCCACATGGACGAACCGCGAGGTGCTGGAAGTGCTGCGCATCTCCCGCGAGGCGCTGGAACGCGGCGGCCCGCGTGCCACGGCGAACCCGCGCGGCGTGCGGGACCGCCCGTTTGCGGCCGGTGCGCGCCCCGCCTTCATCGTGCCGCTTGCACCGCAGCAGAGCAGTGCTACCTTTGACCGTCATGGAACAGACCCCGCTGCCGCGCATCCGTCTCGGAACCCTCGCCTCGCGCTTGAATTCCTGCAACGGCAAGACCGACGAGCAGATCCGCGAGCGGGCACGCCGCAACGCGCCGCCGAACCAACTGCCCAACCAGGCCACAATCTGGAAACGGCAGTGGGAGGAGCAGCGCAGGCAGCAATCCCAAGCCTCGATGCTGCCGCCTTTGCCACCGGCACAGACGCACTAGAGCAGAAGAACGGCGACGAGCACCTCGTCTGGCACGATGAAGCCACCGGCCGTGCCGTGAAGATCACGCGGCCCGGCGCCTTGAAGTTCGGCCTGGAGTCCTACCTGGAGCGCATGGCCTTTGGCAATGAGGCGTTCAAGGACGACGTGCGCATCGAAGGCTGGCTGACCCTGCCGGACGGCGCGCGCCAGCTCGTGACCAGCCAGCCGTGGATCGACGGTGATCAATCCACCCTCGGCGAGATCGACGCCTACATGCGCCATCACGGCTTCCTCAAGGCGCGGGACGGCGTGTGGCACCGCAGCAAAGGCGATGTGTGGATCACGGATGCGCTGGATAAGAACTTCCGCACCGACGACAGCGGGCACGTACATCCCATCGACTTCCTCATGCCGGAGCTGAGCGACCGGCAGGCGGACCAGTTCGAGGATTTGATCGAGAAGCAGCCCCAGCCCGCCCCCCCGCCCCTGCTGGAGCCGGAGCGCATCACCCCCGCCAAAGTCGGCGAAACCCTCCGACATGCAGAGAGCACCCTCGTCGAAGAAACACCGCAAAGCCCCCTGCTCAGCACCCGCGCCAGCAACGAACAAATCGCCCGCGCCGCCGCCGCCATCCTCCAGGCCTGGCCCGCCACCACGACCGCCGCGGACGGCACCGGCATCGACCTCCAGGTGGCAGAGCGCGGCAGCCTCGCCGCCCGCGTCTGGCACCTCATCCGCGATGAGAAAACCCAGAAGATCGACCCCGACAAAGCCGCCTGGCTGCCACGCGTCAAAGAAACCCTGGAAAACGCCCAGGTCCGCCTCATCGATGAGCAAACCGGCAACCGCGTCTATGTCCGCAAATATCACGGCGGCATCCAGCACGCCGTCATCATCCGCCCGGATGGCCGCGTGGAATCCCAGCAGGCATTCACCGGCAGCCTCACCACCCAATTCCCGCTCCTCACCAACCAAGGCCGCCAATGGAAGATGCGTGCGGACTGGGTGCGCCCAGACCTGGAAAACGGGTCAGGGCTACGCCAGAACGCACCCAGCCCGACTCCCCCTGGCTCAGCGGTTTCTGGCCCTCGCCAGGGAGCATTCCAAAACCAGCCTACTCCCACGGACAGCAGCCGTCAAGGGCCGGGCCGCGTCATGCAGAGCGCGGCACACCTGCCGCCGCTGTGGGATTACAATGCACGCCCGGCCAACTCCAATCATGGCAACGCCTCGCTCAATGAGGTGATTGCATCCGGTGTCCAGGGTGGCAGGGCAAGGAATCTCAAACTGCAGGTCGGCACCGTGCCGGAAGGCTGGATGCAGGCAGGAAAGTTTGTGTGGATGGATGACTCGTTCGTCACCCACGCGCTCGGTGAGCATGGTGATGAACGCCGCGAGGACACGCAAGGTCAGGAGGCGCTGACTGCGGCCGACTTTGCCATGATCCCGCATGTGGTGTCCGCCCCGGATGCCGTGACTCCCAACGAGGCGGCGGGCGGCAAGAAGGGCGTGCGGTTCGAAAAGCGCGTGAACGGCACCCTGGTCTTTGTGACCGCCGAACCCAACGCCAAGGGCCAGCTCCGCGCCGTGACGATGTGGAAGCGCCGGGTGGGGAGAGTGATGCCATCGAAAGCGCCGGCATCCACGTCCGCAACGGGCTCTCTTACCCCGGGTGGCGCAAATGCCACGCCTCAAGATCGCGCAGAACGCAGCTTTGGCAAGCGTGTGCGCGCCGATGAACGTCTCGACCCCCAAATGCGCGAGCACTTTGGCGATCCCATCGTCTATGATGTCGCGCACAATGCGGACACACTGGCCGCCGCCAATGACTTCATCAGCCAGCACGGACTACAGGCGGCGGCAGACACCTTCTTCGATCAGCGCCAGCCCATGCCGCCGCATGTGCGCGTCACCCTCGGGCAGCAGCTGCTCCTTCGTCTCGATCAAGCGGCCCGCACTGCGATGAAGGAACGGCAAGCAGAGCAGGCCATCCAGATCTACGACCTCGCCGCCAAAGTATCCAACCACACCGACGAGCTCGGCACCCAGGCCGGGCAGACCGTGCAAGCCTTTGCCATGTGGACACGCATGACGCCCGAAGGTTTGCTGCGCTTATTCACCCCTCCATGTAGAGGATGCGTCCGCAGGCCTCGCATTGCGTGAGCGTCTCGGATTGTTTGAGCGACTGGATGACGCCGACGACGACCTTCATGTGGCAGCCGCCGCACATGGCGTTCTCCATCGGCACCACGGCGGCGTCGCCTTTCTTCGCGAAGATGCGGGTGTAGAGGTCGAGCGTGTCCTCCTCGACGGGCGTGGCGAGCTCCTTGCGCTCCGCATTGAGATCTTCGAGGCGTTTTTTCACGACTTCGGCGCGTTCGTCGAGCGCCTTGAGCTCGTCGTTCACGCGCTTCTGTGTTCCGCCGAGTTTGGCCTGCGCCTCCTTGAGTTTTGCCTTGGTGGTTTCGAGGACTTCCATCTGCTCCAGCTCGCCGTCTTCGAGCGTGGTGACATCGGCCTGGTAGCGTTTGATCTCATGGCCGAGGGCGGCGAATTCGTCGTTCTTGCGCGTTTCGAACTGTTGGTCCTGCAGGCGCTTGATGGTGGTCTGGCGCGTCTGCACGTCGAGCTGGATGCTTTTGATCTTCACCTCCGTCTCCTTCACAGCCTGCGTGGCGGCATCCACGGCGGCCTGGTCCCCGGCGAGCTGCATTCTGGCCCGCGCCTGCTGGTTCGGAATGTCCTTGAGGTCTTTCTGGAGCTGGCGGATGCGCTGGTCGCGTTCCTGGAGCTGGAGGAGTTTCGGGATGGCCTGATGCATGCGTGGTGCGATGTAAGACGAGGCGGGGTGGGAGCACAAGCGCGCAGTTCTTCCATCCCAGCCGCGAATTTCTTGACCAGCCTTCACTCCGGCGAAAGATTTCCCGATGGTAAAACCCTCACTCCTCATCCTCGCTGCCGGCATGGGCAGCCGTTACGGTGGCCTGAAGCAACTCGACGCGATGGGGCCTGCGGGCGAGGTGGTGCTGGATTATTCCGTGTATGACGCGATCCGCGCCGGCTTCGGCAAGGTGGTGTTCGTCATCCGCCGTGACTTCGAGGAGCTGTTTCGCACGCAAATAGGATCCAAGTTCGAGGGCCGCATCGCGGTGGAGTATGCCTTCCAGGACATCAACGACCTGCCTGCGGGCTTTTCGGTGCCGGAAGGGCGCACGAAGCCCTGGGGCACGGCCCACGCGCTGCTTTCCGCCGCAGATGTGGTGAAGGAGCCCTTCCTCATGATCAACGCCGACGATTTCTACGGCCAGGACGCCTACAGGAAGATCGCCGCCGACCTCGTGCAGCCGCGCCCGGACGATGGCAGGAGCCACTGGTCGATGGTGGGCTTTTATTTGAAGAACACGCTCTCCGAACACGGCAGCGTGTCACGCGGCGTCTGCACGCGTGATGCAGGCGGCATGCTCACGACTGTTTTGGAGATGACAAAGATCTTCAAGCACGGCGACGGCGCGGAAAACCGCGAGGTGGAGGGCGCTCCTGTGCCGCTCACGGGCGATGAGGTCGTGTCGATGAACTTTTTCGGCTTCACGCCGGACATCTTCCCGCATCTGCGCAAAGCGTTCATGAGCTTCCTGGAGAAGCGCGGCGCCGAACTCAAATCCGAGTGCTATGTGCCTGCGGAGGTCGATGCGCTGATCCACGCCGGAAAGGCGGAGGTGCGCGTGCTCGAAACGACCGGCAAGTGGTTCGGCGTCACTTACCCGGAGGATAAGGCCGAGGTCGTGGCCAGCATCCGCAGGCTGATCGACGCAGGCGAGTATCCGCCGTCGTTGTGGGGCTGAGGTTTCCCGGCCATTCCGCACCTGCCTCCTTGCGGTGAACCGCAGTTTCGGCACTTTGGCCGCCCTTTTCCCAACATGGCATCCAAAGCAACCACCTCTGGCATCTGTTATCTCGTCGGCGCCGGCCCGGGCGATCCCGGCCTGCTCACGCTCAAGGGCAAGGAGTGCATCGAGTCTGCGGACGTGCTGGTTTACGACTACCTCTGCAATCCCGAGCATCTGCGCTATGCCAAACCCGGCACGGAACGCATCTACGTCGGCAAAAAGGCAGGCGACCACACGCTGCCGCAGGAGGAGATCAACAAGCTCATCGTCAAGCTCACCCGCGAGGGCAAGACGGTCACGCGTTTGAAAGGCGGCGACCCGGTGCTGTTCGGCCGTGGCGCGGAAGAAGCCGCCGAGCTGCATGAGGCGGGCGTGCGTTTTGAAATCGTGCCCGGCATCACCTCCGCCATCGCGGGGCCGGCCTACGCGGGCATTCCGGTCACGCACCGCTCGCATGCGTCGATGCTGACGATCTTCACCGGCCACGAAGATCCGACGAAGCCCGACACCTCGCTCGATTACGCCAAGCTAGCGCAGGCCGATGGCACGAAGGTTTTTCTGATGGGCGTGGAGCGCATCGAGGAGATCACCGGCGAATTTTTGAAGCACGGTGCGAAACCGGAGACTCCGATGGCGCTCGTGCGCTGGGCCACGCACGGCTGCCAGCAGACACTCGTCGGCACTTTGGCCACCATGGCGGCCAAGGTGAAGGAAGCAGGCTTCAAAGCGCCCGCCGTCGCCGTCATCGGCGATGTCGTGACCGAACGCGAGCAGTTGAACTGGTTTGAAGACCGCCCGCTGTTCGGCAAGAAGATCGTCGTCACACGCACACGGCAGCAGGCCAGCACGCTGAGCAAGCAACTTGCGCATCTCGGCGCCGACGTCATCGAACTTCCCACCATCCGCATCGAGCCCGCGGAGGACCAGCTTGAGTTCGGCCAGCTCGTGCAGGACTGCCACACCTACGAGTGGATCGTCTTCACCAGCCCGAACGGTGTGGACGCGTTCTTCACCATGTTCGACAAGCTCTACAACGACGCCCGCAGCATCGGCGGCGCGCGCATCGCGTGCGTCGGTCCTGGCACGGCGGAAAAGATCAAAGCGCGCCATCTCGCGGTCGATTTGATGCCGGAGAAGAATTTCGTCGCCGAAGGGCTCGTGAAGGCATTCGACCAGCATCAGAACATGGAAAACGTCAACGTGCTCTGGGTGCGTGGCGCGGAGACACGCGAGGTCATCGCCAACGGCCTCACCGCCATGGGCGCCATCGTCGATGAGGCCATCGGCTACCGCACCGTGGCCGAGACGGAGGACAATCTCGAAGCCCTGGCCCGCTTGAAGAACGAAGGCGCCGACATGATCACCTTCACCAGCGCCTCCACGGTCGAGCACTTCCTCGATCTGCACGTTCAGTTGCCTGAGAACTGCAAAATCGCCAGCATCGGCCCCGTCACCAGCGCCGCCATCAAGCAGTACGGCTTCAACGTCGATGTCGAAGCCAAGGAGAGCACCATTCCCGGCCTCGTGGCGGCAATTGAGAAGTTTTGGAAGTGACAGGGTTGCCTCTGCTCATTGCGATCCAGGTCCGCCGACTTTCAGCACCTGGAGTTTTTTGCCGATGCTGTGGCGTTCGAGCTCGCGTCCGCCGGTGGCGGCCTTGATGATGAGGGTCTGGCCGATTTTCGCGGGAATCATCGCCTCCTCGCCGGATTGCAGCGAGCGGACGAACTGCTCGTTCTCCGCGCCCGGCGAGACGCCGAAGATGCGCACCGCTCCGGTGTGGTTGTTCGTCACGACGACTTCAGACGGATCACCGGTGTTCGGTGGCGGTTTGATGGCCGTGGTGGCGACGGGCAGTGATTTCGGCGGCGGCATGCCGGGATTCTGCGGCACCGGCGTCGTCTGCGGCAGGGTGTTTGCGGGCGCAGGATTGACCGGGGCGAGCGAGGGCAATGTCCGCACGGGAGTCGATGAAGAAGCAGGCAGCGTGTACGATGGACGCTTTGCGGTGAAGGCC
>JAEUHJ010000222.1 GCA_016795375.1 Verrucomicrobiaceae bacterium | reverse complement strand
CTCCTGCTGCTTTTTGAGCTCCCCCTGGCGGAGTTTTTCAGCCGTGTCCTTGTACCAGAGCGGGCCGTTGACCTTGAAGTTGTAGATGAGGTCGCGGAAGTCGGCGCGCATCTGCGCGTCGTTCATGAGGGCGCCGAGAAGCCCTTTGCTGGAGCTGATGTTGGCGGCGGCGGCGGCGAAGCTGTCGGCGGCTTTTTTGATGGACTGGAGTGATTCGTCGGCGGTGGTCATCACCTTGTCCGCCTTGGTGATGGCGGGGTCGAGCTTGTCAAACATGGGGCCGAGGCGCTTGCTGGATTCCTCGATGTTTTTTGAGGCGTTTTTGAAGCTGGTAGCGGCGTCCTTGAGCTCGGCGAGCGCGGTCTTGAGGTTTTTGGCGTTCTCGTCGCCGAGGACTTTTTCATCGACGCGTTTGAGTGTGTTGTTCAGGTGCTCCATGCCCTGGGTGAAGTTTTGCAGGGTGTTGTCGGAGAGCGCGCCTTTGTTCACCTTCACCATGGCCTCCTTCACGTCCTTGAGGGCGACGCGGACGTCATCGAGCACGACATCGACTTTCTCGCCGACGGTTTTGGCGGTGCTTTGCAGGTCGTTGAGGCTGCCGGCCTTCTCCCCTTCGATGACTTTGTCATAGTCATGCGGGAGGAAGACATCGGTCTCCTTGCCTGTGGGTTTGATTTCGACGAGGGCGTCCCCCATCAGGCCGGCGGAGCCGACGGCGAAGGTGGCGTCGGCGGGAATCATGACGTCCTTGAAAATCTCCAGGTCGATGATGACACCGGTGAAGGTGTGATTGAGCTGCGGTTTTTTGTCCACCTTGCCAACACGGGAACCGCCGAGGAACACCGGGGAGCCCTCCTTGATGCCGGCGGCGTTCGGGAAGGCGACATGGAGGGTGTAGGTGTCCTTGAACACCTCGCGCACGCGGCCGAACTGAAGGATGAGGCCGCCAAGAAGCAGGAGCCCGACGAAGATGAAGAACCCGACGAGCATCTCGGTTTTTTTGTCACTGTCGATCATGGTGATGGTAGGCGGAGGGTGGAGACGCGGATCAGCCGGTCACGTCGGAACGGCCGTTGATGAAATCCTGCACGACGGAGTCGGACGAGGCGCGCAACTGCTCCGGCGTGCCGAGGAAGTGGATTTTCCCGCGATAGAGCATGGCCACGCGGCTGGAGATCTTGAACACGCTGCGCATGTCATGAGTGACCACGATGGAGGTCACGCCGTATCGCTTCTGCATGCGGAGGATCATCTGGTCGATGATGTCGGAGCCGATGGGGTCGAGGCCGGAGTTCGGCTCGTCATAAAGGATGCATTCACTGCGGCAGATGATGGCGCGGGCGATGCCGGTGCGTTTGCGCATGCCGCCAGAGAGGCTGGTGGGATATTTGTGCAGATGCTCGGCAAGATCCACGGCCTCCAGCGCTTCAAGCACACGGCGTTTGATCTCCGCGCGGTCGCGCAGGCCGCTTTCCCACAGCGGGAAGGCCACGTTTTCCTCCACCGTCATGCGGTCGAACAAAGCCCCGCCCTGGAACAGCATGCCGACTTTCTGCCGCAGGGGGGCCATCTCGCGCTCCTTGAGCTTGTTGACGTGCATGCCGGCCACGAAAATGTCCCCGGAGTCCGGGCGGAGCAACCCGATGACATGCTTCATCGTCACAGTCTTGCCCTCGCCGCTGGGGCCGATGAGGCAGAGAGTCTCGCCATGTTTGAGAGTGAGGTCGATGCCGCAGAGGATTTCCTGCCTGCCGAAGCGTTTGTGCAGACCGCGCAGCTCGATGAAGGAGTCATCGGCGGCGGTGTTCTGCGACATGCTGGGAGCGGCGGCCATGATCAGACGGTCCCGATGGGGAAGATGTAGTTGAGCGCGATGGAGAGGAAGAAATTCACGATCAGCAGCACCAGCGAGGAGATGACCACCGCGCGCGTCGTCCCCGCCCCCACGCCCACCGCGCCGTTTTCAGCGCTGAGGCCCTGATGACAGGAGATGAGCGTGATGAGCATGCCGAAGACGAAGCCCTTGATCATGCCGATGGTGAGGTCCTCCATGTTCGTGTGGTCGATCATGTGCGTGAGATACCAGGCTGAGGGCATGTCGTAGCCGACACTTGTCACCATGTAGGAGGCGATGAGCCCGAAGGACACGCTCTCCGCCACCAGGAAGGGCATGGAGACCATCATGGCCAGGAATCGCGGCAGCACGAGGTAGTCCACCGGATGAACGCCCATGACGCGCAGGGCATCGACTTGTTCCGTCACTTTCATGGTGCCGATGTCAGCGGCCATGGCCGCGCCGACACGGCCGGCCACCATCAAGCCTGCAAGCACGGGTCCAAGCTCGCGGCAAAGCGCCACGGACACCACCGCCCCCACGGTGGTTTCAAAGCCGAACTCCTTGAATTTCGCATAGCTTTGAAAGGTGAAGACCGCGCCGGTGAAGGCGCCGGTGACGATCACCACCGCCTGCGAGCCATAGCCGATGGCCACGATTTGCTGGGCCACGAGCTTCAAACGCCACACCCTCGAGCGCAGGGCGATGGTCAACTCCCGCATCAAAGCGGAAAGCTGTCCAAGGTAGGTCAGGAAGTGGAGAAAAGTGCGGCCTGGGAGGGTCAGCAGTCCTACGGGGGCGTCCATGCGGCCCGCATCATCGCATGTTGTTGGCGTGAAGGCAAATCACCATGCCAATGTTCGTTTCCGCATGAGGCGGCACAAAAAAACCGCCGGGACGAAGATCCTGGCGGTTGATTTTTGAATGCTGTGATGCCGCGTTACTGCGCAGGCACGCGGAAGAGCTTGCCAGTGTAGGGGCACTTCACCTCCATGCCGACAGGCAGGCCCGTCACATCCACAAGCTGGTGCTTGGCCGCGTAAGGGCTGTTCACAAAACCGGGGCGGCCGGAAATGGGGGAGCCGTAGGGCAAATCCACCGTGGTGTCAGGAGTGGGGGACACCTTTGGCTGCGTGGGCGCGGACGGCGCGCTCTTGTTCATCGCAGCCACATTGCTGTTGGGAGCCGGGGCGGAACGGGAACGTTCAGACGACAAGGTGGAGGACCTGGCGCGAGTTGATGAGGCCGAAGCCAGCGATGAGGAAGAAGCGGACACGCCGCCAGGAACGAGGAAGGGGCGCTGGGTGTACGGGCAAACCACTTTCGAACCCGCTGACATGCCGCGAACATCCACAAGACGTGGAGGATTGGTGAACGGTGTGCGCACATAGCCGGGCAGATCAGGCACAGACTGCGCCACCGGCATCGTGGAGGCGTTCAGCATCGAAGGAGGAGGCGCGGAAGGCCGCTCCGGCCCGACAAGCGCGACCGTGCTGGATGGTTGCGACACGGCGCTGTTTTGCGCCAACGCCGTCGAACCTGAACGAATCCCCAACGGCTTGCTGTCATTGGCCAGATAGGTGATCAGTCCACGAGTCTGAATTTCACGCCAGGCTTGACTTGGAGGCACCGCACAAGACGCAAGCGTGAGTGCTGCAAGGCCGACGGAAGTGAGACGTACCTTGGGATGAAATAGTTTGGTCATACGCATTTTTCAGGCGGTTAATTTTTGAATTTGCGTTCTCAATTTAACGATCTTTTTAAATTATGCAACAATAAGGACGATGATGGAGAGTAAAATAAATAAATATAACCATAATTTCAACAATAAATTTATCCTTCGCTTTCAGCAGATAAAGTATCCTTTCAATCCATGCAGTGGAGCATCATCACCGTCGGCAAACCCGGGCATCCCTGGGTCAAGGAAGCGTTGAACTTGTATTGGAGGCGGCTGTGCCATTACGCACGCGTGGAGCACATCACGATCAAGGAAGGGCCGCTGGAAAAGGTGGAGCAGCAAATCCAGGCAGCTTGCGGCAAGGATTTGCTCATCATGCTCGACGAACGCGGCCGCTCCCTGCGCAGTGTGGAGATGGCGGGCTGGATTCAGCGCGAGGAAGTGTCTGGCCGGAGGAGGATCTGCCTGGTGATTGGCGGCGCGGACGGACATTCGGCAGGGTTCCGTGAAAAGGCCCAGGTGTGCTGGTCGCTCTCCGATCTGACCTTGCAACACGACATCGCTTTAATCGTGCTGGTGGAGCAGCTCTACCGGGCTTACAGCATTCTGCGGGGCGAACCTTATCATCGGGAATGATGCCGCATCCCACCAGATGATGGAGCTTGCCACAAGGTGCGTTTATTGCTGAACTGCGACTCAATTCTTTTCTTTTTCGCCTTGTTGACAACTTGAGGAGGTCTAAATTTTAAACTATTCGAATCATCCCGTGGCTTCTTCGGTCCTCAAAAACGTCATTCAACCCAAGGCGCATACCTCGCCCTTGGAGAAGCTGCGTGAAGACTCCCGTGAGGAACGAACCGGGCCTTCCTCCTCCCATTACCTGGCCGCGACCCTTCGCGAAAGTTCCGCGCACGAGCCGGAGGACATGGAGCTGGTGCTGGGCGTGCTGGTGGAAAACGCCCCGGTGGCGATGGCCATGTTTGACCGGGCCATGCGCTACATGCTCGCCAACCGGCAATGGATTCATGAGTTCGGCCTGCAGCAGGTACAGCCGCTCGTGGGCAAAAGCCAGTATGAGATCTTCCCGGGACTGCACCCCGGCTGGCGCCAGGTTTATGAGCGGGCGCTGCAAGGGCACATCGTGCGCAGCGAACATGACTCCCTCAACGGCCAGGATGGGCGCCATCTTGTTTATCGTTGGGAAGTCCGTCCCTGGCGGAAAAAGCGTGACGCATCCGTCGGCGGCCTGATGATCACCTGTGAGAAGTTCAGCGCGGCGCAAACCGCGAACACCGATGAACCTGTCTCCACCTCAGAAGCTCAGGGCCAGGGTTCTCCCTCACCCGCGCAGGGAACGCCCGATCCTCTGGATTGCGCCCTGCCCATGCTCGTCCTGAACGCGCAAGGTGTCATTTTGCGCTCCAATGTCTCCGCCGCGCGCCTCACGCTGGACAAAGGCATTCAAGAAGGAGCGACCTGCTTCTGGGAAGTTTTTGGCGAAGGCCGTGACTTCGGTGCCTTGCGTCAACAAACGCTCGAAGTGCTGGCGGGCGCTGCAACCGCGGCAGAACCACCAGCCGCCTGCATCATCAGCCAGCCCGCTCCCTCCGACCAGAGCAAAGCCGCGCGCTGGATTGTCTCCGCCCTGGAAGGCGCGGACGCGCACCCGGACGGGCGGCATTTCATGTTGATGGCGCTGCCACCCCAGGCTGCCGCGGAGGCCGTGACCCGCGTCACCTTCCAGATGCCTGTGCAGCCACAGCCTGCTGCTGCGCCGGTGGTGGATGACGCGGCCATGCGGCGCATGCAGGGCGATCTTCAGCGCACGCAACAGGAGCTGCGCATGCTCACCGAGGCGCAGCAGGCCTTTGGCAGACGCGAGGCCCGCCTGCGCGGTTATCTCGAAGGAGTCCCCTGTGGTGTCTTTGTGCTCGATGAACGCGGCGCCCCGGTGTTTCAAAACGAACGCCTCACCAAGCTGCTCGGCCGCCCCCTCGAAAAAGATCAAACCGTCGAAAACTGGCTGGCGCACGCCTGCCCCACGGACGAGCACCGCGAACAGGTGGCCCTCACCTGGCGTGAAAGCGTGTGGCGGCGGCAGCTCACCCGCACCGTTTCGCTCGCCACGGCGGACGGGTTGCTCAAGGAGCTCGAATTTCATCCCGTCGCCCTTCCCGGCGGCGGCCTTCTCGTCAGCATCCAGGACACCACCGAGCACACGCGGCATGAGGAGCAGCTCCGCAGCATGGAGGCGAAGCTCCGCACGCTGTTGCAGGGCAGCCCCGTCGCCATCGTGCTCACGGACAAGACCGGTGTCATTTTCGAAGTCAACCAGCACGCCGAATCCATGCTCGGCCAGGCCAAGTCCGAGCTGCGCCGTTATCCGCTCGACGCGTGGCTCGATCCTGAAAGCGCCACCGCGCGCCGGGACGCCTTGCGTGCTTTGCAAAGCAGCGGCAGGCAGGCAGAGGCGCTCGGTGTCCGCATCAAACGCGCCGACGGCACCTTCGCACGCGCCATCCTGCACCTTGCCACAGTGCCCGACGGTCAGGGTGAGGCTCACTGCACCATCCATTACCTCCAGGAAGTCACCGAGCCTGAGTTCACCCCCGCGCCACCGGTTGTGACGCTGCCTGAGCCGCAAACCGCCCCCGCTGCGGCGCCGGATGTTCAGGAATCACCGGTCGTTCTTCTCACCACCGATGCCAACGGCCGCATCCGCGCCTGGAGCGGGCACGCGCGGCATGTTTTCGATCTGGACGACACCGCCGCCGTCGGGCGTCCGCTGCACCAGCTCTTCCGCCCTTCGGACGCCACCGGATTTTACGCCTCCCTCGCGCAGCAGGCGGCCGACCCGCGGGAGTTCGCCGCGCATCCATTCTTCGGTGGCAACGGCAGGCGTGGAGAGGTGAAAATCAGCGCCCGCATGCTCGACGACGGAGGTTTTGAACTCACGACCCTCCTTGCCCGAGAAGCCGCGCCCGGATCACCCGCCCCCGTGCCACGGACACCGACGGCAGCGTTGAAAGCCGCCGTGCCGCTCGCATTTCAAGTCGTCTCCCCCTCCAGCCAGCGCTGGCCTGTCGTCGATCTCGAGCGTGAAAAGCTCCTCCTCACCGAGACGCACCACCGCATCAAAAACCACCTCCAGATCATCTCCAGCCTGCTGAACATGCAGATCAACGGCGTCAGCGACCAGGACGCCCGCGACGCCCTGCGTTCCAGCCAGAACCGCGTGCGTGCCATCGCCGCGCTGCACCAGCACTTGTATCAGATCGCCCTCGGGAAAGGCGACACCTTCAGCGACTTCACCCACGATCTCGTCTCCCACCTTCGCGAATGCTACGAAGCCCCCCCGGGACAGATCAGCGTCCGTCTGGAGATCCAGGAAGGTTCCGTGCAGCCGGAGTGGCTCATGCCGCTGGCCCTCACGCTGAACGAGGCGCTCTCCAACGCCTTCGAGCACGCCTATCCGCACGGACGCACCGGGCAGATCACCGCCACACTCCATTACGCGCAATCCAGCGGCGAACTCATCATCAGCGACGACGGCATCGGCCTCCCTCCGGACTTCCATCCAGGTGAAGGCGGCGGCCTCGGCCTCAAAATCCTCGCCGTCTTCGCCGACCAGATGCGCGGCCAGCTCTTCGTGCAGGGCAGCCCCGATCAAGGTACCGAGATCAAGCTGCGATTCCCCATCGCCGCCGCGCACGAGGGCTGAACCCGCACGCCGGCACATTCCTTTTGCGAATCCACCGGCCGCCCTGACAATGCCGCGTGACCATCACGCCCATGGCAGCCTTGCGCCTTCTCGCGTTCCTCGCGCCGGGCATCGCCAGCATCTCCGCTCAGCCCCTCACCACGCGCACCGACGAAGTCGCGAAGCAGCTCAACGAATGGTTCGTCAACGGCACCGCCGCCGGCCTCCAGGCCATCACCTATGAAAACCGCGACGGCCAGCACTCCCCCCTGAACACCGGCCAGTACCCCCTGCTGCACGTTTTCAAAAGCGCGGACAACGACAAAGGCGCCGCCACGCAGATCCGCGCCACGCCCACGCTCGGCAACTGCTCCATGGCCTCCGCCGCCACCCAGCTCGGCTGTCTGCCGCGCATTTATATGATGGATCCAGACGGCAACCGCTTCCTCGCCCGGCAATACCTCTCCAACAACCTCTTCATCTACCCCGAGCATCAGGACCACGACATCGGCGCCAACGGCGTCGGCGGCTACGGCGACCTCCTGCCGCTGAACACCCCCTGCCTGCTCATCTCCCAAGGCTCCTCCTACACCGACCAGCCGTTCCTCCAGGCATTGCTCTCCACCACCGCCGCCTTCCGGCCTGAGACGCAAAAACTCCTCATCGAGAAGCGCCTCCTCTGCCCCACGCTGCAATCCATCTTCCGTCGTGCGAACAAGATGGTGCAGACGCCCGAGGACTATTTCACCGGCAAGGCCCACCCCGTCGTCTTCGACAGCGCGCAGATCGACGAGGCGAAAATGATCCGCATCGCCCACGACGTGACCCCGGAGGGCATCCCCCCCGTCGTCGTCATGCAAATTGTCGAGGAAACCAAGATCGAGGAGGGCAAAAACTACTTCGAAGCCGCCGGGAATCATCCCTGGCAGCTCGCCGACACGCCCGTCTCCATCGCGCGCATCCTCCGTGGCAATGAGGCCGAGCACGGCATGCTCATCAGCCTCGACAAAAGCCTCAATCCAGCCAAAGGCCCGCTGCAGATGCGCGCCGCCCTCCTCCAGGGCGATCCACGCTTCGTCCGCATCGAAATCGGCGAGGGGAAACCGCTTGTCCGCCTCCGCGTCCGCTGGCAGCCACCCCTCATCAACACCACCGGCATCCGCAGCCACCGCATCGACATCGGCATCTTCGCCGACAACGGCGCCAGCATCAGCGCCCCCTCCATCATCAGCTTCCACATGCTGCCCAACGAAATGCACTTCTACGACGAACAGGGCCGCGTCTCCGAAA
Organism: Verrucomicrobiaceae bacterium; assembly: GCA_016795375.1. Taxonomy (GTDB): domain Bacteria; phylum Verrucomicrobiota; class Verrucomicrobiia; order Verrucomicrobiales; family Verrucomicrobiaceae; genus Prosthecobacter. The sequence goes on along the minus strand of JAEUHJ010000222.1, from coordinate 6,361 downwards.
TCCATTATCAAACCCACAATCCCGACCTCGGCCTCCCCGTCACCAACACCGATCCGCGCTGGGTGAAAATCCTCCTCGCCCTCAGCCCGGGTGACACCGGCCTCCGCGGCCGTCTCCTCGAACAAATCCTCTCCCCCGCCGAGCGCAACGGCCTGCAAAAACTCCACCTCGCCCTCAAACCACAGCTCGACTCGCTCACCGCCGCCGAGAGCGACAGCAAACGCAAGGACGAGGCCGCGAAACTCCGCTCCCAGCTCGGCACCGGCATCAGCGCCGCGCTCCAACAAACCGTCGCTGAAAAAACCGGCCTCACTGCCAGGCAGGCCATCGAAAAAGTCCTCCATACCATCGCCGGCTTCCACGCTCTCTACCTCGGTTTCCAGCGCGAACTCGACGCTCTAGCCGCCAGATCATCAAAATCGTCCGCCGTCGCCGACGTGCGCGCCGAGATCCACCGCCTCATCATGCAGGGCGTGCTCGTCGAACATGCCTCCGGCCAGATCGACACCATGTCACCGCCCGACAAGCTCTCCCTCGGCGAACGCCACATGCTCCGCGGCCTCAATCTCACCCTTCTCAGCCAGGTTCTCTTCCCCGACATCCTTGAGCGCTCCACCGCCCCCGCCTACGTCAGCCCCCGCCTCACGACACCGAAACAATGGCGCGATGTGTACCGCCACGACCCCATCTCCGGCGCGCGCTCCGGCTGGATTCGATATGAAAAGGCCCGCATCGCCAACTTCGACGCCGAAGGCCGTTTCCAACCCGACGGTCCCGGCGGCAAATCCGTTCCCGTCATTTACCTCAAAGGGGACAACAACGACACCCTCACCTGGCAGCCATCCGCCGGGCCGGCCGTCGCCTCACCGAAGGAAAAATAACCCGTGGCTTTTCGTCACACCCCCCCTGCCTTCGCCAATGGATCAGGCAGCCACTCCTTCTCCGCCTCTTCCTCCGGCTCCTCCTCCCTTCGGCTTCGGGGAAAAGCAGGAGGCTGTTCAAACACCGCAGGGAGAAATCTGCCGCATCAATCCTCCGCAGCGTTCCAATCACCACGATGAGCCATTGTTCCGTGTCACCCTCACGGAAACACTGAACAATCCATCAACCGCAAAGGCACGATGAGCGCGGAGGTTGATTCCCAATAATTCTTCTCTGCGTCCATCGTGCCTCCGGGGTTTGATTCAGCGCTTCCTTACCGCCGCAGCGCGAGGCTGAGTTCATCGAGCTTGGCCAGCACGTCCTGCATCTGCGTCTGGCTGTAGGTGCCGTCCATGTTACTGCTGTTGCTCGACACGTTGCGGACACCGGCCAGGGCGTTGTCCAGCGTGCTTTGCCAGTCACGCATCCTTCCGCCGCGCCCACTTTTTGCCGGCGGCGAGGGCGCGCAGCGTTTCCTTCAGGCGGCGTTGCACCGTCTCCTCCTGCTTCGCGGTGCTGATCCAGACTTTGTATTCGCGCTGGCAGGAAATGCTCATCGCGTCGAAGCCGGCTGCGGCGGCGCGGTTTTTCCCCAACGCCCTGGCGAGCGCGGACGGCATGGGCCACTCGGCGCGTTTCTTTTGCGGCGGTGGTCTGGCGGATTCATCGGCGTCCAGCGCGACAGCGGCATGCAGCAGACGTTTCAATGCCTGGAGGTCGAGTTTCTCCAGCGATGTGACGCGGATGGAGAGGATGCTGGTGTTGTTTTCGCCGCCGTTGAAGAGTTTCGTGACCTCACGCAGCTCGGTGCCGCGAAAGAAGGTGATGCCGAGGTGTTTTTTGCACGCGCTGAGGCCGCAGACGAGTTTGCGGCCGCTGAAACAGAGCATGTGCCACTTGATGGATTCAGTGAGATCCGGCTCCCAGCGCTGAATCCAGGCGCGGACCTGACGTGCCATGGCCTGCGAGAACCCGGGCGCGAGATCGAGCCACGTTTCGGGATCGCGGGTGGGCGTGCGCGAGCAGTCCATGCACGGGCGAAATTCAGCTCACGGGCGTGAGCAGCACCTTGTGAACATCGAGAACGGCGCTTTTGGCCTTGGTGACGGGGTCGATGACAAGCTGCTGCTTGCCAGGATTTTTGATCTCGATCTCGCCGACTTGCGCGTCTGACCATTTCTGGAAACCGCCAGTGTCCTTCACGGTGAATTTCAGTTCCTGCCCACCGACTTTCACGGCGACTTCGCTGCCTTCGTTGCCGCCGCCGCAGCCATGGACGACGGTGACTTTGAAGCGGCCGGGTTTCATGACATCGAACTGCCATTCGGCGAAGTCATCCGCGCTGGTCCAGAAGCCGAGGCAGTTTTTCTCCGGCTTCGGCTCGTAGCGCATGTTTTCGGACCAGGTGGTGGCGCTGCCGGCTTCGAGGGTGATGCTGCCGTCGGCGGCCTGCTCAGGGGCAGGCCCTTCCGGCGCGGGGACGAAGGCCACCTGATGAATTTGGAAGCCGGGTTCTCCTCCCGTGGCCGCCGCGAAGAGCGAGAAGGGATAGGTGGCGTTCTTTTCGACATACACCGTGCCATAAACGACGCGTTTCGGCTGGCTGGAGGCCACGAGGCTCTTTTTCAGCGGCTGCTGGGCAAAGCGGAACTGCGTGCCCATGGAGGCGACGCGCAACGTGTAGGTCACGCGCACCTCATAGCGGCCCCAGCGCTTCGCGGTGAAGCTTGTGCAGTCGTATTGATCCCAGTGCTGCTGACTGGAGTGCTTGATGTCCTTCGGCTCGATGATGATGACGCCGCGCGTCGGCTCGCCGACGCGCTCCGCCGGCTCTTCGCTGCCGAAGCCGTTGATGTCCACCGGCGCGGCGGCGAACTTGGGTTCCTCCGGCTTCGCGGGAGCCACCGGGGCCGGAGCGGGTGCGGCGGGTTTTGCCGCCACGGGCGCCGGTGCGGCGGGTTTTGCCGCCACAGGCTGCTCTTGTTTGCCACAGGAACTCAAGGCAAGGGCGAATGTGGCGGCGGCATGGAGGAATACGGGGCGTTTCATCGGGTTCGAAGGCCGCCATGATGAAGGAGGCCGTTCCGTCCGGCAAGAGCAGAAAGCGCCGCCTCTTCAGCCCTTCTGGCGGACCAGTTCCTCATCATGCTGGTGCTTGCGGGCGGAGAGAATGGCGGTGCGCCCCAGATAGCCGAGCAGGCGCGACGGCTCGGATGGATGCACCACAGGCAGCCGGCCCACGTCGTGCTGCATCATCCTGGCCAGTGCGTCGTGCAGCGGCTCGTCGGGGTGGGCGACCACCAGTTGCAAGCTGCCCGCCTCGCTGACGGGCATGTCCCCTTCTTCGTTCTGACGCAGGGCGCGCACGATGTCCCCACGCGTGATGATGCCAGCGAGCTCTCCCTGTCCGCCCAGCAGGCAGACGGCCTGGCGACGGCTCAGCGCGGGGTCGCCTGCGGCGATGAGGTCGGACAGCACCGCCAGCTTCATGGTGGCAGGGACCGCCGGCACCTCCTTGTCCATGACATCGGAAGACTGGTCTGGAAAAGGGCCGGGGGGATGCGCGTCTGCCATGTCGGGCGGAGCCGTTATATCGCGATGCGATATATGTCAAACTGCCGCTGGCAGGATCCCCTGACGCGGTGCATGGATCCGCTCATGGCAGGATCCAAGAAACTTTCCAAGGCCCAGTACGAGCTGCTCGCCTCCTTCCGTTCCGCCCTGCGCCACTTCCAGCGTTTCAGCGAGGACGCCGCGCGCGCCTCGGGACTCACGCCGCAGCAGCACCAGGCATTGCTGGCTGTCAAAGGATTCCCCGGCCGCGACCGCGTGACGGTGGGGGAGCTGGCTGGACGGCTGCAGATCGCGCATCACAGCGCCGTGGGCCTCATCAACAGGCTGGTCATTGAAAAGCTCGTCGTGCGGGAGACCTCGGCGGAAGACCGCCGCCGTGTCTTCATCTCCCTCGCGAAACGTGGCGAGCAGGTGCTGGCGGCGCTCTCCTCCGCGCACCGTGAGCAGTTGCGTCGCATCGGCCCGGAGATCGGAGCCCTGCTCGACCGCCTGGGCAGCCAGGAGGAATGAGCGCCGCGCGCGGTGGTTCTGGTTGAACCCGCATCATGCCGCGCTAGCGGGTGGCTTCATGAAGCTCACCACCTGGAACGTCAACGGCATCCGCGCCTCTTTGAACAAAGGCCTGCGTGAGTACCTGAACGCGTGCGATGCCGACGTGATCTGCCTCCAGGAGACCAAGGCGCGGCCGGAGCAGGTGGACCTGGCATGGTTCGACGGCCACGAGGCTGTCTGGAACAGCGCGGAGAAGAAAGGCTACTCGGGCACGCTCATCCTCAGCCGTGTTCCGTTCAAAACGACCACGCTCGGCCTTGACGTTGACGAGCTTGACCGCGAGGGGCGGCTCATCACGGCGGAGTTCCCGGATTTCTTCGTGGTGAATGTTTACACGCCGAACGCACAGGCGGAACTCGCGCGCCTGGACTACCGGCTGCGCTGGGACGACGCGTATCGCGCGCATTTGAAGAGGCTGGAGAAGAAAAAGCCGGTCATCGCCTGCGGAGATCTGAACTGCGCGCATCAGGAGATCGACCTGGCGAATCCGAAGTCGAACCGCATGAATCCCGGTTTCAGCGACGAGGAGCGCGCGAGCTTCACGAAGCATCTCGACGCCGGCTTTCTCGATGTTTTCCGCCGATTTGACCCGAACCCCGGCCGCTACACCTGGTGGACGCAGCGCACGCCGGACGCGCGGGCGAAGAACATCGGCTGGCGGCTCGATTACTGGCTCGCCTCGGAAAAACTGCGTCCCGCGCTGAAGTCATGCACGATCCGCGATGACGTGCATGGCAGCGATCACTGCCCGGTGGAGCTGGTGGTGGGGTAAAACGGCCAATCGCTACTCCAGCCGGTCATCATCGAGAATTTCCTCGTCGCCTTCATCCGCGTGGATGGCGCGTGCGATGACGCCTTCGGTGACTTCGTCGAGGTAGGCCTGCAAAACGTCGCTGAGCTCGAGGAACTCGGGCCAGAGCGTATTCTCCACGAACGTGCGCGGCACCCGGGCCATGACGGTGTTGCGGCGCTGGCGGGCGCGGCGGTAGGGTTTGAGCGAGTAACGGCGCAGCAGGGCGATGAAGAGTTTCCGCGACCAGCCGTCGGCGAGGGTGAACTTGTATTCGACAGGCTGGTCCACCTTCGCGGTCTCGCCCATGCGGCGTTTGATGCGCGCGATGGCATCGGCGGCGGCCTCTTTTTCCCCCGGCGTGGTGGCGCCGGCATAGAGCCGTTCGATTTTGCGCAACTTGTCGAATAGATCCTGCTCGCGCATGGTGCGTGCTCAGGAGGAACGGCGCACGCCGCGGGTGGCGAGGATGCCGCGCACGAGGCGGAGCATGTCGGCGGGTTCGTACGGCTTCGGCAGAACGGCGGCGAAGCCGTAGGAGGCGGGATTGGCCATGACAGGATCATCCGAATAACCGCTGGAGACGATGGCGAAGACCTCCGGGTCGATGGCGCGGAGCTTCTCGATGGTGCGGACACCGCCCATGCCGTTCGGGATGCTGAGGTCGAGGATGACGAGGTCGAAAACGCGGCCCTGGCCCACGCTTTCCTGATAGAGCCGCACGGTCTCGCCGCCCTCGGCGCTTTCGGTGACCTCGAAGCCGTTGCTGGTGAGATTGCGCACGATGAGGGAACGCACGAGCGGATCGTCTTCGAGGACGAGGATGCGCGGTGTGGCCGCCGCCGCCTCCGGCGGGGCGTCGAAGACTTTGCTCAGGCCGAAGACATCGGCCTCCTCGGCGTCAGAATCGAGCGGGAGGTAAAAACGGACGGTGGTTCCCTGTCCAGGCTCCGAGCGCACGGTGAGGGAGCCGCCGTGCGCCTTGGCGATGGATTCGCACACGGTGAGGCCGAGTCCGGTGGCGTTGTCGGCCTTGCGGGTGCTGAAGTAAGGCTCGAAAATGTGCGGAAGATGATCGGGCAGGATGCCTTCGCCTTTGTCCTCGACTTCGATGGCAAGGCCGGAAGGCTGGAAGCCCTGGTCGCTGACCATCTCGCCGGGGAACATCTCCGCGTGGTCGGGCGCGAAGCAGCGGATGAGAATCTCACCGCCTTCCGGCTGTGACTGCTCGGCGTTGCGGATGAGATTGCTGAGCAGGCGGCGGACCTGGGCCGTGTCGATGGCGATTTGCGGCAGTCCAGGCTGGACCTCGATGCGGTATTCGATGCGCCCGGCACGCGTGTGATGCGTGAAAAAGGTTTCGATGAGGTCGCCGGGGCGGACGTGTGTTTTGATCGGCGCGCCGCCGCGGGCGAAGGTGAGGAGCTGCTGGACGAGATTCTGCGCCTGGAGCGTGGCCTGCTTGGCGGTGTGCAGCTCCGGCAGGGTGATGGCATTGCGCAGCCGCATCTCGGCCAGGGAGAT
>JAEUHJ010000179.1 GCA_016795375.1 Verrucomicrobiaceae bacterium | reverse complement strand
CGCCTGGCAGGCATCGCACGCTCGCACTGGAGTGTGGAGAATGCGTTGCACTGGCGGCTCGACGTGCAGTGGGGGGAGGATCAATGCCGCGCCCGCGCAGGCAAGGCCGCCACCAACCTCTCGGTGCTGCGCAAGCTGGCGATGAACCTGCTGCGTGCCGTGCCACCCCCCGTGCGCAAGCCTGCGTCTGTGTCGATGCGCAGGCGGCACTACATCGCCACGATCAACCCCAACTACCTCGCCGCTCTGCTCGCTCACTTCGCCGCTTGATCGTTAGTGCGTCCGCCCTGAGGCGTGCGCGGTGAAATAGACGAGGAAGTGATTGAAGCCGATGCCCGCAGTGTCGAAATCCTGGCGCACGCTGAGCCAGATGTCCTCGCCGACGGAAACGCCCTTCGTCGCGTTCACGCTGTTCACCAGCGAGTGCGCGGCGTAGCTCGGCAGATACCAGCCACGATCCGTGAAGGGATAGTTTTCAAAGATGAGCAGCGGGTTGTCCGTCTTCTTCGCCCACGCGGCACGCAGAACCTCCGGCGCGGACTCGCCTTCACCTTTGCCCCCGCCTTTGTTGATCGGACGTCGGCCACCGACGATGCAGACGATCACATTCGGCTCCAATTTGTCGATCTTCAGCGGTGGCAGTGTGTAAACGCCATACGCGCAGTTCATGATCTTCGCCTGTGGGTGCGTTTTGCCGACCTCTTTCGCGACGCGATTGACGAAATCCCACACATAATCGCTCAGCAGGCCGCGCTCGTTGCGTTCGGGCGAGTCCTTGCCTTTGCATTTCGCGCACTGGCAGATCGCGGTGTAGCCGTCAGGCGGCATGATCGACACGCTTTGGAGCTTCCAGGTGTCGATTTGCGCTCGGGCGTAACGCACCGTTTCGCGAAACAACTCCTCGTTCGAATAGCACAACTGGCATTTGGAATCACCGGGCCTGAAATCCGGTTTGCCGCCGTAAATCGCGAACCAGTCCGGATGCGCGGCGAACACGGCCTCGCGATTCGTCATGTTCGCCAGGCCGTGGGCGATCTGCAGCTTCTCGTCATGACGCATGCCGAGACGCATCGTCCACAACGCCGTTTCCGGCCCGACGACGCCGAAACGGAAGTTGAACTGCCGCAGCGCAAAGTCGGGCTTCACGATTTCGTCGAGCTTCGGCAGCTCGATGGTTTTCAGCGATGGCTGCACCTCGCCAAGTTCTCCGGGCAGATACCAGCGCGCACCGAGCCTGTGCAGGAATCCGCACACAGCGTTGAAACTGCCGCGCTCATCGAGGCCCCAGATGTCGAGAGATTCATTTTTCCCGGTGGCCACGCCGTCGGGTCTGCCGGTGTCACCGGGCAGTTTGAGCCTGTTTTTGTACAGGCCTGCATTCGGCATGCCATACGGCGCGCCCATGATCTGCTCAAATTCCGCCTGGGCGCGTTGGATGTCGCTGTTGTTGCGTGCAAACGGCATCGACGGCTCGAAATCGCTGTCATCACCGATCAAGGCCATCCAATCGGCACCTGTGGCGATGCGATACGCGCCATGCTCAAGACCCTCGGACTTCACCGGGCACGAATCGCTCGCGCCAATGAAGACCTTCAGCGCCTTTCCCGTCGGCTGTGTCACGATCGGCAGCCGCGCCCCGCTGATCTTCTCAATCTGCATGCGGAACTCATGCGCCGCGACGCGCTGCATACGCGTGGGACTGCTGCTGATCACGATCTCCGCGCGTGGCAGGCCGTTTTCGACGAGGAGCGACCGGGCGTGCAGCGATGATACAGATGCAAGAACGATGACAATGCGGCGCATGGCAGGACACAGAACGTGCCATTGCCGGAAAACTCACTCTGACTTGATGAGCCGCACATAGTCCAGCCCGACAAGGCGGCTCTGCACCGCGTTCGGATTTGTGCCTGTGATGCGAACGACCAGGGAATGCGTCCCGGCGGTGAGCGGGCCGAGGAGGTGCTCCAAAACACCGGTCGTCGTGACTTTTGCGAACTGATAGAGGTCCAGCGGCGGACCCAGGTCCCTGCCGTCGAGAGAGAGCTGCACGATGGCAAAATCGGGTGCGCGGGTAAAAACGGTCTCCAGCGTGTAGGAGCCATCAGCGGGCACCATGAGGCCGAGATCGAGGCTGTCCCCGCTCCTGCCGCCGCTCCAGAATAACTGGGCGCCGCCGCTCCAGCGGCTGCCGGTGAAATTCCTCATGTCCTGGGTTTTCGCGGTGCCTGCGGAGACCTTCACGTTGGCGGCGATTGTCTCGCCTTCGAGCGCATCGGGCACGCGGCCGGTCGTTTCGCCGATGGGCGCCGGTTTGCCCGTCACTGGTGGCGTTTCGTTCATTTCGAGACGTTTCGGCTGCGCGGTCTGCCATTCGGCCTCGCTGACGTTTTTCACATGATGAATCAGAATGTGCGCACCCTTCATGCCTCCGGCCAGGATGTCCGGATTCTTGTCGCCATTGATGTCGTGTATGACGAGCTGGCGGCCGATGCCTGAATCTCCGTCGGCTTTCATCGGCAGCCAGTCCACGCCATCCTTGCCGCGCACGAGCTTGAACCAGTAAACGACCGCGCCGTCGTCCCAGCCGTGGGATTTTTTGTGGTGCGACCAGTAGGTCTTGCCAGTGACGATGTCTTTGAGTCCGTCGCCATCCATGTCGGCAAGCTGGACGCTGTGCAGCTCGCTGAAGAACACGCCGTAGCGGTTCAGACCGGGGCGGTCCCCCATGATGAGATGCTCCGTGAAGCCCTGCGGCGTCTGCTCGTGCCAGGCGAGGCCGTATTCGTGCGCCGCGAGGCTGGTGATGACATCGCTGTCGCCATCGCCGTCCACATCGCAGGCGAACATCTCCGCGCCACCGCGCTGGGCGAAGGATGCCTTGTGCAACGTCCAGAGACCCCGTGTGAGATCCTCCGGCTGCTCGAACCATCCATCCTTCATCAGCACATCAAGGCGGCCATCGCCACTCACATCACCCACTCCCAGACCGTGGCCGAATTTCTCCGGCGCGATGCGTTCGGAGATCGGATGAAAATTCCACGGCTCCAATCCATTTGCCGGATTGACCGACACATAACCAAAGCGGCCGTCACGCGTGCATACGAGCTCGGGCACGGCATCGCCGACGAGATTCGTGAAATGCGGCGACTCATTCGAGACCCAATCAAAGACCTGATGCTTCGGCCAGGGTGCCTCGTGGCCCTTTCTGCCAGGATTCTGATACACAAAGGCCGGCGTGCCGGGAAATCCGGCCGTGAGGACATCCACGAGGCCGTCTTTGTTGAAGTCGTAAGGCCAGGAAAAGAAGTTGTTCGCGTAGCCCTCGCGGTTCTGCGGCGCGGCCTGGTAGATGAGCTTCTTCTCCTTGAAATCAGGCCCCGCGAACCAGAACGGCCCGTGAATCGCGTCCATCCGGCCATCACCATCCACATCCGCCGCATTGATGCCCTCCGAATAGTAGCGGTCCGTGAGCTGGATGCGCTCGAACGAATGAACCTGCCGCTCCGCGGCCTGTGCGGTGACGGCGAATGCGACGAGGAGCGCGGACAGCGTTTTCATGGCTGCATGTTACAGATTTCGCAGGTTGAAGGCCAGCCTTGCCGCAGCCTATTTTCATGCTGCGGCCCCGCCGGTTCCCCAAGGCGGCCGCCTTGCGGCAAGCCCGGGGGCAAAGCACGGGTGTCGTTTCATGGTTTCATCAGTCCGATGAGCTTCGCGGCAAAGCGTCTGCCTATCTCGTTCTGCGCGGCGGTGTCGAAGTGGACGCTGTCACCGATGTGCGTCTTCAAATCACGCGCGTCCACGCAGGCGGTGTGCGGAACGCTCTTCGGCAGGGCGAGCAGGATGTCGTTCATCGCCTTCAGATTCGCGAGCTGCGGCTCGTCCCTCATCTCGCCAACGGTGCAGGCGATGAAGGGCAGCTCCGGAAGGGCGAGGTCGGTGCGCAGTGACTCGATCATCGCACGAAGGCGTTCGGCGTGCTGTGGAAGGGCTTCCGGCCTCGCATCCGCCTCGCCTTGCAGCCAGATCACACCGCGAATCCGCGCCTTCACCGGCGCGGTGATTTGCAGGGCCAGCTTCGCCCGCCGCAATGCCTCGTCGTAGAGTTTCGCGTCCTTCAACCAGAGCATGATGGACGACCCGCCCACCGCGCAGGGAACGAGGCCGATCACGCTCTTCGGATTCGCGCCGGCAATCACCTCCGCGAACGCCAGTCCGGGGCCGACACCGGCATTGTCGTGGCCTTTGAAGGACTTCGCATCACCCGTGAGGTGCAGCGGATGCCGCGCGAGATACCATTGGTCGTCGCGCAGATGCATCATCACGATGCGCGGGTCGTGTTTCGGCTCCTCCGGCATCACGCCGCGTCCTTTCATGTTCGACTGCCCCATGAGCAGGAACAAATCGAGCCGCGTCGTGCCTTCCGGCAGTTTTGCGATGTCCACGCTCACGAGCGGCGGCTTCGCGGGCGGCGGCGTGCCGGCCTTGCCTGCTTTGGCCTTTTGCGCGAGGAGAGGAGAGCTGAGCGCCATGAGGCAGAGGAGTGGGAGGAGGCGCATGGGCGGTGGAGGGAGTGGCGGCGACATCTATGCCTGCCACCCGGCGCTTGTCACGCGAATCGCAGTCAGGATCCCGAACGAAGGACGCGCCTCGATTCATCACGGCGACCGTCCGCATACGCGGTGAAGACGGCTTTGATCTCATCGCGCACGCGGCGGAAGACGTTCATGATCTCCTCCTCGCTGCCGGTGGCGTGAGCGGGATCGTCAAAGGGCCAGTGGTGCCGGTTGATCTGGCCGGGATACATCGGGCAGGCCTGGTCGGCATTGCCGCAGACGGTGATGACGGTTTCCACATCGCGGGAAAGAAAATCGTTCATCTGCTTGCTCGTATGCGCGGAGATGTCGATGCCAATTTCCGCCATCGCTTTGACGCCGAGCGGATGGACGTAGCCTGCGGGCTTTGATCCGGCGCTGGCGATTTCGAGAAAATCACCCGCGACATGACGCAGCAGGCCTTCAGCGAGGTGGGAGCGGCAGGAATTGCCGGTGCAGAGGATGAGGACGAGAGGCTTCATTGAGTTCAGCAGCATTGCGAGCCGAGAGTGCAGCACTCGCCGGGCAGGCAGATGCCGCGGGCGAGGCAGTCGGTGTGCTTCCAGCCACAGCGGAAGACGAGCAAGCCGTCGATGACCTCCGCGCCCTCAACCGGAAACTGCGCCACGACGCCGTCCTCATATTCGATTTCCACCGGCAGGCCGTGATGCGGCATCACATCACCCGCTTGATCGAAAATGACGGCCAGTTTATCGGCGTGGAGCCGATGATCCACATCGTCATTCACCCAGGTTTGCAACAGGCAGGTCTCCTGCGCGCGGCGGGTGCCGCCGCAGTCGATGAATCGCTTCAAAACATGCCCCGCCTCGGTGATGTGAAAGTGCGCGGGGATCCATCCGCCGTCCGGCAGGAGTAACCGCACGGGCTTTTCAGCGTGGGCGCGGAGTTCGGTGAGGAAATCGTTGATGCTCATGGTTTCAGCCGCATGTCGTTCTTTCCACCGCACGCAAGACAGAACATGCCGCAGTGGCAATCGCGGACGAGCGAATAAGCGAACAGGAATCGTGTGCAAGCATCTACTCCACCTTCCGCACCTCGATCCGCGCCACCTTCCGCACCCAGCGAAAGTGGCGTTTCTCTCTGGGCAACACCATACGCAGCGGGCCGAGGTCTGCGGCTAGAGGAGCGTCATTCATCGTTTCGCACAGCAGCACGGGATCGTCGGTGCTGCGCGGGTCGAGCTCGGGCAGGGCGAAGACGGCCTTGTAGCCATCGTTGGCTGTGACGACGACGTATTGGGCCAGCGCGGGGCCGCGCAGGCTGTCGCCGAAGCTGAAACCTGCATGCTGGAGCACTTGGTAAAGCGGCACGCCGGTCCATGTGGCCTCTTTGCCGTCGTGATCAGCGGCTTTGACGGTCTGATGCGGCAGCAGCTCCAGATCGCTCATTTTGATGGTGAGCGGCTTTTCAGCGCCGATCTGGACGACGAGGTCCGCGGCGAGGCTTTGCAGGCTGAAAACGAAAAGTGGGAGTAGCGTGCGCATGGATCAAAACTTGAGCTGGAGGTTGGCGAAGAGGGTGCGGCCGGCCTCGAAGTAGCCTTCGGTGATGGCGTAGTTGCGGTCGCAGAGGTTGTTCACGCCGAAACTGATCGTGGCGTCGTGCGGGAGGCGCACGACGGCCTTCAAATTCATCACGGCATAGGCTCCGACCTCCGCGCCGGTGGTGAGCGCCCAGCGTGCGCTGCTGTATTCGGCGCTGGGGATGATGCTGAGCCATTTCACGGGGCGGATGTCCGCCCAGGTGAAGAGCGAGTGACGCGGCGTGTCGATGAGCTTCACCTGCGGCTGGCTGATGTTTTTGCGGTCGAGGTAGGTGTAGTTCAGGCCGAGCTGGAGGGCGTCGCACGGCTTGTAGTCGAAGCCCAGCTCCGTGCCGAGATTGCGTGATTTGCCCACGTTTTGGAGCTGGAAGGTGCCGGGCAGCACATTGTCCACCCGCTGAATGGTGTCCTCGATCATCGTGGCGAAGAGGCTGGCGTGAAGACTCAGATTTTTGGCCACTTTGCCGTCGTAGCCGATGTCGTAATGCACGGCGCGTTCGGGTTCGAGATTGGGATTCGGGATGGCGGCTCCGAGGCGGTAGGAGTAGCGGTCTTTGATCGTGGGGAAGCGGCTCTTCTGCGCCACGGTGGCGTGAAAGGTGCCGCGCTCCGGCAGCTTGTAGAAGAGGCCGAGCTGCGGATTGAAGGCGGAGAAGCTGTCGCCGCCGAGGCCTGCGCCCGTGTTCGTGTCCACGGCCTCCAGCACATCCCGGCGGTCATAACTCGCCCCGGTGGTGACGCTGAAGCGCTCGGTGAACTGGTGCGTGTCCTCGATGCCGAGCGAGTAGGTGCGGTCTTCAAAGACATAGTAAGGGGCTCCCTGGTTGTGCTCGTTGTGCCGGTCAAACTTGGCGTGAAGCGCGGCTTTGAGCGTGTTTTTGTCTCCGAACTTCGTGCCGAATTCCAAGCTGCCGCCAAGGGTGTAGTCATCGTAGTAGCTTTGGAAACCGGCGGGCGGGTTCTGCGTGTTGTAGGCCGCGTTGTTGTAGGCGGAGAGCAAGTTCACGAACTGGTCATAATAAAGCCGCTCCTTGATCCAGGTGTCTTTGCCGAGCTGCGTGTGACCGATGAAGTAAATCGTCTGCTTGTCCCACTGCGGCCACCGCCAGAAGCGGCGTGGCTGCTGCGCCGCGGGCAGATTGCCAGCATAAACGGGATTGCCCTTTTCGCCGCGCTGCCAGATGTAGCCGAGCGCATATTCGTCTGTTTTATTCGGCATGTAGCCCAGCTTGACGCTTACACGCCAGTCCTCGCGATACGCATTGTCCCGCGTGCCGCCCTTCTCCGTCGCGGTGGGCACAAAGTCCTTCGACATGCGGTAGCTGTCGACATCCGTGAAGGAGCCGCCGAGCTGGAGATACCAGTGCTCGCTGCGGAAGCCGAGATTTGCCGCGCCGATGTAGCCGCCCTCCTGCATCCAGCCGCCGAGCAGATCGCCCTCGAAGGGCTTCTCCGGCTTGCGGGTGACGATGTTGATCGCGCCGCCGAGCGTGTTCGGGCCGTAGGTGGCGGAGCTGAAGCCCTTTGAGATGCTGATCTCCGCCACATCGGCCGAGGAAAAGCGACGCAGGTCCACATAGCCGTCGTAGGGCACATAAACCGGGATGCCGTCGATGAAGACGGGTGTCTGGCGCAGGTCAAAGCCGCGCACATACACGCCGGACTCATTGCGCGGGCCGTTGTTGCTGCCAAAAACGCCCGGGCTGAGGCGCAGCGCCTCGGAAAGGTCCGTCCGCTCAAATTTGCGGATGTCCGAGGCAGTGACGCGGGTGGTCATCGCCTGGGCGCCGCTGATCGTGTCGGCCGTGATGACGACCTCACCCAGCTCAAAAGGCAGCGGATCGGCGGCGAGGGAGAAGAAAGGAATCGAGAGGAGGAGCGGGAGACGCATAAGGTAGGAAACTGTCGTTTAATGACAGGATCATGCCAAACGAGGCATTCAATGGCCTCTTTCCGCCCGGATTGACTTTGGCAGCATCGCGGCGACTCATGGCAGCATCATGCCATCCGCGAAAAACGAGCCTCATCCCGTCGCGCAGCGCCGCAAGGCGCTCGGATGGTCGCAGGACGAGCTGGCGGTAAAGGCGGGCATCCCGCGCAGCTCCGTCAGCGCCATCGAGGCCGGTCGTTTGACACCTTCCGTCACCGCCGCGCTCGCCGTGGCCCGTGCGCTCGGATGCAGTGTGGAGGAGCTTTTTGGTCGCGGAGGCATCAAAACAGCCAAAACGCCCATCTGGGCCTGGGAGCCGCGTTCCGGCGCCGCCCGCTACTGGGAGGCCGAGGTGGGCGGAAAGCATGTGCTGTATCCGGTCGAGACGCTTCCAGGCAGCTCCTGGGCGCATGACGGCCTCTTCCGCGAAGGCGTGCTGCATGATCGCGGCCCGTGGGAACCGGCGCAGACGCTCGTTTTGGCCGGTTGCGATCCCGCTGCGGGCTTGCTGGCCGCGGAATACGCCGCCGCGTCGGAGTTTCGACTGCTGGCCTTCTCACGCGGCGGAGGCGTGGCGCTCGATTTGCTCAAACAAGGCGTCGTGCATGTCGCCGCGCTGCATCGCTCCACGGCGGATCAACCGGATCGCAATCTCCAAACCGCCCGTGACCGCCTCGGCGGCGGCTTTCGCCTGCTGCGCTGCGCCGAATGGCAGGAGGGCGTGGCCTTGTCCGCCGAGAATCACACCCGCTCCGTGCGCTCCTGCGTCGAAAACGTGCGCCAGTGGGCCATGCGCGAGCCTGGATCAGCGGCGCGAGAATGCCTCGACGAGCTCGTGCATCGTCCGCTGCATGGAAAACGCGTCATGCTCAGTCATCAGGCCGTGGTGGAGGCCGTGCGCGGCGGCTGGGCGGAGGCCGGCGTGTGCGTGCAGCTCTGCGCCGAGGATGCCGGTCTGCGTTTCCTCCCCGTGCGCACCGAATCCCTCGATCTGTGTTTCTCCGCCGCGATGGAGCACGACCCGCGTCTCCAGGCCCTCATCCGCCTCATGCGCAGCCGCTCGCATCGCAAACTGATCGATGAACTCCCCGGCTATGACGCGCGCCACACCGGGGAGATCACGGGTGTGGGCTGAGACATTCTCGCGCTAAAGGTCGTGTCAAAAAGTGGTGATTCATGCTCTGATTGCGTGCGTGCAACTTGAGAGCAAACCTTCTGGCAGGGCAGACGCGCCAATAAAAATCAGAGAGTCTGGTTATAGTGGTTGTACCCCGTATGGGATGGTTATCTGTAGGCGGCATGTCCCACCCCGATCATGCAAAGCTGGGGCAGCTCGCGGAGAAGTTCGCGCAGTTGCCAGACCCGCGTGAGCAACGTCAGCCCCGGCACCTGCTGG
>JAEUHJ010000111.1 GCA_016795375.1 Verrucomicrobiaceae bacterium | reverse complement strand
CAATCGACATCGATCCAGGCAAAAAGTACGGCCCGAAGGCCGCGCCGAAGATCGCAGGGCGCCTCCGCCCCGATGCCCAGGAAGCCAACAAAGGGCCGGGAGCCGAGGACATCGACATGAGCACGACGAAAAACTGCCTGTGGGTGGCCAAGCTCGGCTCCCAGAGCTACGGCACGCCCGTCGTTGCCAACGGCCAGGTCTATGTCGGCACAAACAACGAGACGCCTCGCGACAAAAAACACATTGGCGACCGCGGCATCGTCATGGTCTTCGACGAATACACCGGCGCGTTCAAGTGGCAGGTCGTCTCCCCGAAGATGGGCACCGGCAAGGTCAATGATTGGGAGTACCTCGGCATCTGCGCCAGCCCCACGGTCATCGGCGACAAAGCCTATGTCCCCAGCAACCGCTGCCAGATTCTCTGCATTGATGTCAAAGGCATGTCTGACGGCAACCAGGGCATGCAGGACGAGGCCGCGTTCATGGCCCCGCTCGACAAGGACGGCAAGGCCACCGCTCCCATCACCCCCGGTGGCGCCGACGCGGACATCCTCTGGGTTTATGACATGTACAAGGAGCTCGGCGTCTTCCAGCACAACGCCACCGCAGGCTACCCGCTCGTCGTCGATGGCAAGGTCTTCGTCCCCACTTGCAACGGCGTGGACTGGACCCACGCGAACATTCCCGCGCCGAACAGCCCCAGCTTCATCATGCTCGACGCTGAAACAGGCGCCCTCCTTGGCGAGATGGATCACGTCGCCTCCGAACGCGTTCTGCACTGCTCCTGGTCTTCCCCCAACTATCTCGATCTCGGCGGCAAAAAGCAGGTCATCTTCGCGGCCGGCGACGGCTGGGTTTATTCGATGGCTCCTGAGACCAAAAAGAACGCGGAAGACCTCGACATTCTGAAGGAATACTGGCGCTACGACGCGAACCCGCCCGAGTACCGCAAAAACTCCGCAGGCGAGCCCATCAAGTACGTCGAATACGACGGTCCCAGCGAAATCATCGCCACTCCCACCATCGCCGACGGCCTCATTTACGTCCCCATCGGACAGGATCCTGAGCACGGCGAAGGCGTCGGCTGCCTGAGCTGCATCGACCCCAAATTGACCGGCGACATCTCGGGCAAAGCCCTGTGGACCTTCAAAGGCATCGAGCGCACCATCTCCACCCCGGCGGTGAAGGACGGCCTTGTCTATGCCGCCGACTACACCGGCCGCGTGTTCTGCCTCGATGCGAAAACCGGCAAGGAATACTGGAAGTTCGACACCAAGGGCCACATCTGGGCCAGCCCCGTCGTCGCCGACGGCAAGGTGTGGATCGGCAATGAGGAAGGCGAGCTCTTCATCCTTGCCGAAGGCAAGGAGCTCAAGGAACTCAAGACCATCGAATTCCCCTCCCCTCTTCTCAGCAGCGTCGTCGCGGCCAATGGCGCGATCTATGTGACAACCCACACGCACCTCTACTGCTTCAAGGAAGGCGCGAAGGCACCGGAGGCGAAGTAGCCTAGACGCGTAATCTGTCCCCGATGGTGGAATAACTGACCTGCTTGAGCGGGTGATCGGGAGAACCGGAGACCCCATGCTTTGCTTCGGGTAGTAGGCGCACTGGCCTTTGCCACGCCAGCGCGGCTCTGATCAAAGATGCGTCCCCGCCGCCCCCCCTGCTTGGCTCCCACAGATTTTGGAAGACAAGCGCCGCGGAGCTCCCAGTTTTCACAAAGTGGCAAACTTGGCCTCATGGGTCAAAGAGCCGTTCCTTGGGTTCATCCAGGAGAGCCTGCCACTCTTGCAGGTGGCGTTCCCAGGTGAGCGTGAGTGCGGTGTCGCGAGCAACCTCTGAGATGGACTGCCAGGCTCTTTGCCCCAAGGCGAGGGCGTGCTGGATGCGCGCGGCCAGCTCCGGCGGCTGCGCCGGATGGTAGAGCATGAGGCCGTTCTCGTCGTTGCGCACATGGTCCACGGCTCCGTCCATGACAGAGACAATGCCGGGCAGGCCGCAGGCCATGCCTTGCAGCACGGTCATGGAGAAGGCGTCATACTGCGTGGGATGCACCAGCCAGTCCGCGCTTTGATAAAGTTCGACGAGGCTGGTGGTCACGGGCACGACGCGGACTTTCGCGGCAAGGCCATGTCGCTGGATGAAATCATACTGCCTGGCATTGAGCCCCTTCCCGGCGATCCAGAGCGTGGCATCGACCTGCCGCATGGCCTCCAGCAACGGCTCCAGGCCGCGGCGGCGGTGGCTGAGGGAGACAAAGAGCAGGACGGGCTTCGCCGCGTCGGTTTCGAGCTTGCGGCAGAGCAGATCGCGTGTGGCGGCGCGATTCTCGGCGGGCTTGAAGAGTTCCGTCTCCACGGGCGGGGCGAGGACATGGAAGCGCTCCCCGCTGCTGCGATAAACTCCCTGCAACTGCGCGGCGACGCGGGCTGAGCTGGTGACGAGGCTCCGGGTCGTACGTCCAGTATACAGCCTCCGCTCCAGATGCAGCTCGTAGAGATGCCGCACGCTGAAACGCTGCCACAACGGCAGCAGGTTCCCGTAAAGGCGGTGGCAGCCGGTGCCATTACGGTGGATGTCCTGCGCGCAGGTGCGGCCAAAGCCGATGCTGAGGTTCACTCCGGCCTGCACGGCGGCACGCGGCGCCAGCCGGTTGAAGTGCCACATGCGCATCGTGGCCGAGGCGCGGACGCGCGGCAGCAGCTCCCAGCGCACGGGCAGCGACGCGCCGATCTCCGGCGTGGTGAGCGTGGTGATGCAGGTGATCTCATGCCCGGCGGCGACCAGACGCCGCGCGAATTCGATGAGAAAGGTCTCCACGCCGGTGCCGCGGATGATTTGATGATGCAACAACGCCAGCTTCATGCTTCGCGCCCGGTCTTGTCCGTCGCCTCCGCTTCATACATGCGGCTGTAGCGGTCGAAGGTGAAAAACGCCGTCGCCATGGCGATCCAGAAGCCTGGGAAACCATCGAGGAAGCCGCGCTTCAGCACATAAGCGCGAACAAAACGCCACCACGGGCGGAACAGCGTGTGCGCCAGCGACCAGCGGCGGCCCTTGTCCTGCTGCGTCTGCAAAAACACGTCCGAATAGCGCGCATGCTTCACGATGTAGTGCTGGATGTTCTTGAACGAGTAATGCAGCAGGTCGCCGCGCAGAGTGGTGCAGGCGCCATCGACCTCCAGCCGCTCATGCACCTGCCCACCGCCCTCGGCGGCCCAGCGTCCCCTGTCGCGGCGGAAAAGTCGCACCTTGCGGTCGGGATACCAGTCGCCGTGATGAATCCACCGTCCCATGAACCAGACGAGGCGGGACATCCAAGCGCCGTCGAACTTTTGATCGTCGCCATTCGCGAAAAAAGCGTGGATGGCACCACTCAACTCAGGCGTGAGTTCCTCATCGCAATCCAGGGCCAGGATCCACGGTTGCGAGCACAGCGTGAGGCAGTGGTTTTTCTGCGCGGTGTAGCCCAGCCAGTCCTGATGCACGAACTTCGCGCCGAACTCGGCGGCAATCTCCGCCGTGCTGTCCTTCGAGCCGGAATCGACGATGATGATCTCCTCCGCCAGCCCCGCCACGCTGGCAAGGCAGCGGCGGAGATTGGCCTCCTCGTCGAGGGAGATGATGGAAATCGAAAGCGGCAGCCGGGACATGCGTGCGCCGACCTTCGCGAATCCGCCGCCGGTGCCAAGCACGAATCAAACCGCGGCCAGGGACACCGCCGCGTTGTGTCCGCCCATGCCGGAGGCCAGCTTCAAGACTCGATCCCCCGCCTTCACTTCCAGCGGGGATTCATTCAAAGGCAGTCCACACGCAGGCGGCGTCAATCCTGGCAGCACGGCAGGCAGCCAGTCCTCGCTCATGCATGCCGCCAGCAACGCCACATCCAGCAGGCCGCTCGCCCCAAGGGCGTGGCCCGTGTACGGTTTCAGCGGCAGCAGCGGCACGGGTCTGCCCTCCAGTGCCTTCAAAATCGCCGGAGGCTCGACACGCGCATGATTGACCGTCCCCGTCGCATGCGGACACACGGCGGCCAGCCTGCTCCTGTCCCCCGCATTCAGCACAGCACGCGCACAATCTGCGATGCCTCCGCCATCATCAGGAATCATGAGCGTGTCATACGCGTCGCTGTTCGCGAAATAATGCTCGATGCGGCACAGTTTCGTCCCGGCATCACCGCGCTCGAGGGTGACGGCGACCGCCGCCTCGCCAGGTAGAAAGCCGCTGGTGGCCGTCTTGCCTTCGAGTGCGAAGGGATCGTTGATCCCGCTGCGCGAAAGCAGCCCGGTGTCGCGAAAATCACGCAGCAACTCCGGCACCAGGGGCAAATCCACCGCCACGACGAGCGCCCTCGGAGCCAGCCCGCCTCCCACGGCCATCCACGCCAGACCCAGGGCATCCAGGCCGGAGCTGCACCCGTTTGAAACCATCTGCCACGGCCCGCGAATTCCCAGATCGATGCTCACCGCAGCGGCGATCTCGCAGTGCATCGTGTTGCTGGCGCTGAACTTGCGGGAGGGCCTGCGCCACGCATTTCTCCCGAGCATTTCCCCGGCGTTTCCCCGGCTGCTGGCGGCAAACAGCCACGACTCGCGGATCTCCGCCTCCGTCCAGCCCGCACGCCGTGTCGCTTCCCGCGAAACTGCCACCGCCGCGTTGCTCGCCGCGCCATAGCGACGTCCCTTCAACAAATCCCGTCTGGCCAGCGCCCCTGCGAGCAGCGTGTCAAATTCAGCAAGACCGGGGATGCCTCCATCGAGAGGGCATACCCGTCCCAGGCACCCACGCAGCGCCTTCCGGCAGGCATCGACCTCCAAACCCAGCGCACAGGCCGTCTCCACGGCTGTGATGAACACAGATTCCATCATGGTGCGACACAGCCGCAAAACTCACGTCGCGCAACTTCATCAAACAATTCCGTTACACCCGGCTCACAAAAAATAACCAAGCCAGTGATTGACACTCAACTTGATAGACCGCTATATTTTCAGCCTCATGTTAAGGCAAATCATTGGACAACCCGAAGGGCAGAAGGACGAAAGGCGTCCGGAGGCCGGTGCACCGGCTCCCGCAGCCGAACGCGCACCCATTCTTTCCGCCGTATCCGCTCCTGCTGCACAACCCCCACGCGCTCACTCAACTCCCGCCATGACCACCAGTAAAAACGTCCTCGCCAACGACGTCGAAATCAAAGGCTCCATCAAATTCTCCCACGACCTCATCATCGACGGCAAGATCGAGGGTGAGGTTCTCTCCGACGGCAGCCTCACGGTCGGCGAAAACGCGCTGATCAAGGGCGAGGTCAAGACCCGCTCCGTCATCATTTTCGGCAAAGTCGAAGGCAACATCACCGTCCAGGAACGCTGCGAGCTCAAGAGCAACGCCATCCTCGTCGGCGACATCGCCGCAGGCACCCTCGCCATCGAGGAAGGCGCCACCTTCATGGGCCAGTCCCAGGTCGGCAAGAAAGCCGACACGAAACCAGCCATCGGCGGCGGCCCGAAACCCTAACTTTAACCCCTTTCAAATCGAGTGTTCGGCCGGCTCTTCGGCGCGAAGTCCAGTATCCTCCCCACACCACCGAAGAATCAAATCGAAGTGGTGTGTCCGTCATGTGGCGTGGCTCAGTATGAGCCGCGCCTTGTCGTTTCCACGTTTTGCAAAAAGTGCGGTGTTCACCTCACGGTGAAGAAACGTCATGTGTTTGCCTCCCAGGTGACACGCTCGGGCGTCGGCATGCGGACCAGTGACGAAACGTGGCCCGGTGAGGACGCCCCGGCAGGCGGCAGCGCGCCGGACGCCATCCCAGAGGTGAAAACAGCCCGCCAGGACGGCACTTCCGCGCTTTCTGCCGCAGACGGCTTCGGAGCCTATTTGCAAAGCCAGGCGCCTGCCACAGCCGGTACCGCCCCGTCAAAAGAAGACCCTCCCTCTCCCGCCGCCGGACAGGACGAGACACCCGCCGCGCTCATGCGCCGGCCGCAGTCGAACTCTCCACCGCCGACCCCCTCTCCCGCCCCTCAGACAGCCAGCTCTTTTCAAAAAATGAAGGAGCAGGGCATGTGCCGTAACCAGTATTTCAAAGACGCCGAGTGCTTCGACTGCGGGCACAAGTTCAAGACCGGACGCTCCGCCAAATCCGCCAACTGCCCCGCATGCGGAGCCTACATCTCTCTTGAGGACGTGGAGATCAACATGACCTCCACCCAGGCCGTCAAGACTCGCGGCGACGTCATCATCCGCAAACGCGGGCGCATCTCCGCCAGCAGCATCTTCTGCCGCGATCTGCAATGCCACGGCATTGTCGAAGCCAACGTCACCTGCTCCGGCGACGCCGCCTTCCGCACCACCGGCAGCATCATCGGTGAAATCCGTTGCAACCGCTTCGTCGTCGAAAAAGGCGCCGATGTGGCCTTTCTCAATCCGGTGCATGCCGCCGAGGTCGAAATTCAGGCACGCGTCACCGGCACCATCTTCAGCACCGGCCCTGTTCTCATTGGCGGCAATGGCTCCGTGAACGGAGATGTCACCGCACGCTCCGTCTCCATCGAACCGGGAGGAGAGTTGAACGGTGCGATGAACATCGTGCGCGGCAGACAACCGCAGGCCCAGGCAGCATCCTGAGCACCTGGTGCGCATGAGAACGCGCGGGTTGCTGCTCCTCACGGCATTGCTTGCCGTCGTCGCCATAGCCGTCCGCGCAAACTCGCTGCAAACGTTCCACCTCTGGTACAATCACCTCATGCGGCATCTCACCCGCGAAACCTTGCCACTGCCCTACCCGGCCCCGCCTCATGCGGAAAAATGGCGGGCGATGAATCCTGCCGGCCGCCTCGAAAATGTCCGCTCGCGCCTGCTGCCAGGATTGCCGGACGAGCTCTCGGCGCGGCGGCTCAAGCTCGGCCTGCCCGCCTTCATCCGCATCTTCAAGGAAACCCGCGAACTCGAACTCTGGCTCAAGGGTGACGACGGCCGCTGGAAAGTCTTCCGCGACTATCCCATCGCCACTTTCTCCGGCACTCTCGGCCCGAAAACCCGCGAAGGCGACATGCAGGCCCCCGAAGGCTTCTACTCTGTCACACCAAAGCAGCTCAACCCCGCCAGCAGCTATCATCTCTCCTTCAATGTCGGCTACCCCAACGAGTACGACCTCGCTCATCAGCGCACCGGCAACCTCATCATGGTGCATGGCGACACGGCCAGCGTCGGCTGCTTCGCCATGACCGATCCGCTCATCGAGGAGATCTATCTCGTCGTTGAAGCCGCATTGAATAACCACGCCGTCGTTCCTGTCCACATCTTCCCCTTCCGCATGACTGAAGCACGCATGCAGAATGCGCACGACTCCCCGCACCTCGACTTCTGGCAAAAACTCCGCCCTGCCTTCGACTGCATCGAGACAGGGCGGCGCGTCCCGCATGTCATCGTGGAGAACGGCAGTTATCGCATCCATTGATCCTCCGTGACCTCGCTGACCCTCGCCGCTCCAAAAAAATTCGCGTGGACCACACTGCCCGAAGCCGCCGCGCCACAGCAAGGCGAAGCCCTCGTCGCCATCCGCGCCATCGGCATCTGCGGCACCGACTTCAGCGGCTACCTCGGCAAAATGCCCTTCATCCAGTTCCCGCGCATCCTCGGCCATGAGCTCGGTGTCGAAGTCCTCGCCGTGGGTGATGGCGTCCTCCACCTCAACGTCGGCGACCGTTGCTCCGTCGAGCCCTACCTCAACTGCGGCCATTGTCACTCCTGCAAACGTGAGAGCACCAACTGCTGCGAAACACTGCAAGTCCTCGGCGTCCATTGCGACGGCGGCATGCGCGAGCGCATGATCCTGCCCGCGCACAAGCTCCATCCCTGCAACGCCCTCGACTTCGACCAGCTCGCCCTCGTTGAAACACTCGCCATCGGCTGCCACGCCGTGAATCGCGTTCAAGTCACCACCTCAGACGACGTCCTCATCATCGGCGCCGGCCCCATCGGCCTCTCCGTGCTCGAATTCGCCCGTGCGGCCAACGCCGCCATCACGATTCTCGAACTCAACGCCGCCCGTCGCGCCTTTGTCGAAAAACATTACCCCGGAGTCAAAGTAGCCGCCGTCTTGCCCGACGAACCCGCCTTCCAGGTCGTCTTCGACGCCACTGGCAATCCGAACTCGATGAGCGGCGCACTTCGTTTCGCACGTTTCACCGGCCGCGTCGTTTACGTCGGCATCACCAAGGAACCCGTCGTCATCGACGATCCGCTGCTGCATCGCCGCGAACTCAGCATCCTCGCCAGCCGCAACGCCGTCGCCGCCGACTTCCCGCGCATCCTCGCCATGATCCAGTCCGGCCGGATCGACACCCGTCCCTGGATCAGCCATCGCTGCCCCTTCCGCGAACTCATCACGCAAATGGATCGTTGGCTTCTCCCCGATTCTCGCGTTATCAAGGCTGTGGTCACTCTCTGACTCTTCGCCCTCAGCCCCACGCTCATCGCATCTGATGCCCACCCTCACCGTCCAGCCCCGCGCGCGCCTCTTCCACGGCCACGTCTGGGTTTACGCCACTGAAATCCAGAAACGTCATGGCGATCCGAAGCCCGGTGACGTCGTCTCGCTGCAAGACGTGCGCGGCAAACCTCTCGGCAGCGCCATCTACAACCCGCAGTCACAAATCTCCGCGCGCCTCTTCTCTTATCGACGTCAGGATCTTGATCTCGACTTCTTCACCCGCCGCATCCAGCGCGCGATCAAGGTGCGCGAGGCCTCCGCCGTCGATTTGAACCTCTGCCGCCTCGTGTGGAGCGAGTCCGACGGCCTCCCCGGTGTCATCATCGACCGCTACGGCGATTTCCTCGTGCTCCAGACCCTCACGCTCGCGATGGATCAGCGCAAAGATCTCATCGTTCAGGCGCTCAATGACATTTTGAAACCACGCGGCATCATCGAACGCAACGAAGCCACCGTCCGCAAGGCCGAGGGCATGGAGCTCGTCAAAGGCGTCATCAGCGGCGAAAAACCCGCGCCTTACGTCGTCCGTCATCAAGGCAGCGCCTTCCACGCCGACCTTCTCGAAGGCCAGAAGACCGGCCTCTATCTCGACCAGCTCGACAATTACCAGCTCGTCGCCAAACTCGCCGCCGGACGCCGCGTGCTCGACTGCTTCTCCAACCAGAGCGGCTTCGCACAGGCCTGTTCGCTCGCTGGAGCCACCGAAGTCATCGCTGTGGACATCAGCGAGTCTGCCACCGAGGTCGCGAAACAAAACGCCGCCATCTCCGGCGCGAAGATCGAATGCATCGCCGAAAACTGCTTCGACTACCTCAAGCGCAACGAGGCCGCAGGCGCCCGCCACGACCTCATCATCCTCGATCCGCCTTCCTTCACGAAGACCAAAAGCTCCGTGCGCGACGCCTTGCGCGGCTACAAGGAGATTCACCTCCGCGCCATGAAGATGCTCGAACCCGGCGGCATCTTCGCCACCTTCACCTGCTCGCATCATGTCAGCGCGGGCGAGTTCCACAGCAGCATCACCGACGCCGCCGTGGATGCGAAGAAAACCCTCCGCCGCGTCGCCACTTACACGCAACGACCCGATCATCCCATCCTCGCCACCATCCCTGAGACCGAATACCTCCGCGGCTACGCCTACGAGGTCGTCGCCTCGTGGTGACCTCCGCAGGTGAAACGCATCCGGTGCCTTTGGACATGCGGTTGGCGTCTTGGCAGCAGAACCGCCAGGGGAGATGGCTTGGACTCCAAAAGCTCGTTCAACTCACGGCATTCCCTTTGGGCTTGAACGCCGGTCTGCTCATCTGCTCCTCACTTCTTCGCGCCAGACGCCTCCTGGCGGAGCTGCTCAAGGCGTGAGAGCGGCTTGGGGGCTGCAGGAGCGGCGGGTTTGGGCGGCTCCTTCTTGTTCGCGGCAACAACCGGCGCGGCGGGAGGCGGGGGCGGAGCTTTGCGCGGCGCGTCGATGCGCAGGGTGGAGCCGAGTGCGATGCGATGTATCGTCGTGGTATTCGTGCCTTTGACCGGCACATCCACGCGGACGAACAGGTTGCCCTGCTTGCCGACGGGGGATTTGGCGTCCGTCTTCACCTTGAAGGCGATTTCCTTGGTGTCCTTGGTGATCCTGGCCGGCTCGATCGGAATGGTGTCCGGGACGCCCAGCACCTGGGCGCTGGCCTCACCTTCAAAAGGCTGCAATTGCTCCAGCTTGGCGATCATGACCGTCTCCTTGCCCTGCTCCACCGCGACGAGAGGAATGGCCGGCGCATTGATGTAAGCGGGCGCGGTGACGACCTGCTGGAACGGAGAGGCATTGTAGATGCGGCCGTTCCCGGCATCTGCCTCGCCCATGACGGTAAAATTCCAGGTTCCCGCAGGCGTGCCACCATTGGCATCGAGCTGGAAAATGCACTCATTCTGGCCTTCGGCGATGGTCTGCTCGCCGAGTGAACTCACACCGTTGGGTTTCCAGATCATGAACACACGGATCGGTGCCTTGAAACCCTCCTTGCGTTTCGTCACCACCTTGAGTTCAAGGATGCCATTATTCACGAGCGGCACCGCCGGTTTGGCGATTTCGAGCGAGTAAGGGGCCTCCTCAACCACCGCGACCGGGAGACTGTCCTCGATCTCGGTGTAATAAACGACGTTGCCATTGCGCACGACGTCGAATTCCTGGCGCAGCCTGCCGGTGATCTTGGTGCTCGGATCGGCGGGCAACAGACGCACCGGCGAGACCTGATGCCCCAACGGAGCCCCGGCCGCGGCTTCAAACAGCAGCGGCATGCTTCCAAGATCCTTCGGGGCCAGCTCGGTGAGCAGCTTGACGCCCTGCGGCAGGTTCTGCGCGTCAAACTTGAAGTCGCCGCTGACGTTGTTGCGGGAGACGTTCACCAGTGTCGCGTAGCGTCCGCCCTTGGGCACGGCGATGAACTGGCGGTAATGAGTGTCATTCACCGTGAACTGCGGCGAGGCAAAGAAGAGCTCCGGCTCGGCGGCGACGAGTTCGAGACGATAGACGAAGTTCGGCCCGCCACGCTCCAGATGATCGGCGACACGAACGAAATAATCGCCATCGGCGGGGATGTTCACCTTGAACTTGCTGTCGAGCCGGCGGCGCCCCCCCCCGTCATCGTTGCCGCTGAGATTGCCGCCCTTGTCGTTGTGGATG
>JAEUHJ010000101.1 GCA_016795375.1 Verrucomicrobiaceae bacterium | reverse complement strand
AGCACACCGCCGAGCGAGGCAAAGGCCTGCGTGATGCCCAGCCATTTCTCCTTCTGCTTCTTGTCGGTGAAGACCTCCGCCAGCCATGTGATCGCCGCCACGAACTCCACGCACACACCGATGAAGGTCGTGCTACGGAAGAACACGAACATGCCCAGCGACGTCGCATACGCCGCGCAGAACGGCGAGAAGGAGTATAGGAAGATGCTCGCCGCCATGATCTTCTTGCGACCGAATTTGTCCACCAGCCAGCCGCCGAGCAGGCCGAACACGCCACCGCAGAGCGCCGCGATCCACAGCAGATTGCCCACCCAGCTCGTCACGATCGGGTTGTTCAACGGCAGCTTCAGCAGCTCCGCGATGGCCGGCGCGGCCACCAACGGCGTCATCAGCAGCTCGTAGGTGTCGAACAGGAAGCCGATGCTGGCGATGACGATGATGAGCCAGTGTGTGGTGGTGAATTTGGGTGTATTGGACATGGCGGGCGATGCTGTCAGGATTCGTGAGGCAAGTCAACGCAAGGCGTGCCGGGACTCTTTTTTGATTTCTTCCGTTTCTTTCGGCCTTCGCCTGCGAATCATCACGCCCCATGCCGCACGACCTCACCTCCGCGCCGAAAACCGACCCGCTGAACATCTACCGTTACCGCGACTCACTTTACGCGGTCGATTTGATCACGGCGGCGTTGAGTTTCGACTTCTTCGCGTGGCTGACGGCACATCCGTCATCCGCCGAAGGCATCTGCGGACATTTTGGATTCAAGGAGCGTCCGGTGGATGTGATGCTCACACTCTTCGCGGCGAACGGCTGGGTGCGGAATGACAGCGGTGTGTTTCATGCGACGGAAACGGCGGAGGAGCACCTCACGGCGGGTTCGGTGTGGGATCTACGGCCGTATTATGCCTCGCTGCACGAGCGGCCGATCGCGCGTGATTTCATCGAGGTGCTCAAGACCGATAAACCGGCGGGCTGGAGCGGTGACAAGGCGGCGTTCGACTGGCACAAGGCGATGGAGCAGGAGGACTTCGCGCGGAAGTTCACCGCCGCGATGGACTGCCGCGGCCGGTATCTCGCACAGGCGCTGGCAAAAAAGCTCGGTCTCGGCGGACGCTCCTGCCTGCTGGACATCGGCGCGGGTTCCGGCATCTACGCGTGCTCGATCGCGGCGCAGCACACGCATTTGAAGGCCATCGTTTTTGATCAATCGCCGGTGGACCGCATCGCGGCCAAATTGATCGCCGAGCGCGGCTGTGCGGAGCGCGTGAGCGTGGCGGCGGGCAACATGTTCGACGGATTGCCGCAGGGCTGCGATGTGCATTTGTTCTCGAACGTGCTGCACGACTGGGGCGTGCCCGAAGTGAAGGAACTGCTGGCTGTTTCACACGCCGCGCTGCCTGCGGGCGGCTTGCTCATCATCCACGACGCGATCATCAATGCGGAGAAGACCGGCCCGCTGCATGTCGCCGAGTATTCATGCCTGCTCATGCACTCCACGCAGGGAAAATGCCACAGCACGGGCGAATACGCCGCGCTGCTCGATGAAGCGGGATTCACTCCGGGTGAGTATCACGACACCGCTGTCGCGCGCGGATTCATGACGGCCGCGCGTCGTTGAAAAATATATTGTGCAAAGAAAACGAGCTGTCGTATCGTCTGAGAAGTCGCTTATGAAGCAACTCACCCTCCTCTCCCTGTTCGCTCTGGCCGCCTTCGCGCATGCCGAGACCACCATCACCATGTCCGGCCTGCACAACTGCTGCGGCAGTTGCGCCAAAGGCATCATCAAGGCCGGCACGAGCGTCGGCAAGGACATCACCGTGGACCTGCCTGAAAAAAGCGGCACCGCCACCATCACCACCAAGAAGAAGAGCGACGCGAAGAAGGTCGTCGAGGCGATCATCGCCGCCGGTTACTTCGGCAAGGTCGAGGGTGAGGAGTCCGAATCCAAGTCCGCCGCCGCGAAACCCGAGGCGAAGCTGACGAAGGCCACCGTCTCCGGCGTGCATCTCTGCTGCAAAAAATGCGCTGACGCCGCCGCCAACGCCGTGAAGACCGTCGCGGGCATCACAAAGAACGACATTGCCGCCAAGGCCACCTCCTTCACCGTCGAGGGCGAATTCACCAAGGCCGAGCTCGCCACCGCGCTGAACAACGCCGGTTTCGCCGGTGAGATCAAATAACGAACTTACCGCAACCAACAACGAGCGGGGCCGGGGTTTTGCGCAAGCAGCCCCGGCTTTCTTTTTGTAGTGCGAGCATCCCGTTTGCGGCTCAGAACCGCAACCGGGACGTGTTGCGCTACTTCACCATCGCCAGCGCGGCATCGACGCTCGCACCGTCATGCACCATGGCCATCAGCGCGCGCGTGATGCCTTTCGGATTCGGATGCTGGATGACATTGCGGCCATAGACGATGCCGGACGCGCCTTGTTGCAGCAGACCCTGCGTGCGTTCGAGGATTTCACGGTCGCTCACGCGGCCGCCGCCGCGCACGAGCACGGGGATGCCGGAGGCGGCTTCGATCACCTTGTGATAGCGGCTCACGTCGTCAGTGGGATCAGCCTTGATGATGTCGGCGCCGAGTTCGACGGCCTGGCGCACGAGGTAGGTGATGGCGGTCTCATCCCCGTTCACCATGTAGCCGCCGGCGATTTCGTTCGGCTGGAACACGAGCGGCTCCACCATCATCGGAATGCCGTAGTAATCGGCCTGCGGCTTGAGTTTGAGGATGTTTTCCACGCATTCGGCATGCACTTCGGGTGCGCCGGGGATCTGGAAGAGGTTCACGCACACGCAGGCGGCGTCGTAACGCACGGCCTGGAGCATCGTGTCCTCGATCATGAGGCTGAAGCAGCGGTTTTCCGGCAGCGTCTTGCCGTAGATGTTCGCCACGTCGGTGCGCAGCACGAGGCTGGGCTTCTCGCGGCCCGGAACCTCCTGCAAATGACGCGCCATGCCGAGCGTGAGCTGGATCGCATCCGGCGCGGCATCGACGAGCACCTCGATGACCTTGCGCATGTCCTCGATGCCCTGGAGGAAGCCGACTTGGTTGAAAAAGCCGTGATCGACGGCGACGTCGAAACAGCGGTTGGACTTGGCGTTGAAGAGGCGTTTGAGGCGGAAGGATTTCATGGCGGGGAGGTTGTTTAGAGCGTTGCGGGCGGCGGTCAACTTTTACAGTGCCGCACGGAGGATCGCGGTCAGCTCGTCATGGGTGAGCGGCGCCGGATTCGCCTTCATGCTGCTGGCGGCGGCGGCTTTGCGGGCGATCTCGTCGAGATCGGTGGTTTGAATGCCCCAGGTACTGAGTTTGGGGATTCGAAGACGCTGCGTGAGTGAATGGAGCCAGGAGACGGCATCGCCGCCGAGCATGGCGTCGATCTGATCGAACTTGGCGTGGTTTTGAACACGCCGGGCGTTCGCCTCCCAAACGGGAGCGAGCAAAGCGGCGCAAACAGCACCGTGGGGTGCGTGAAACATGCCGCCAACCGGCGCGGCGAAGCCGTGAACAGCACCGAGGCCGGCGTTGGCGAGCGCGATGCCGCTGTTGAGGGCGCAGAGGGCCATGTCTTCACGCGCATCAAGGTCATGACCGTTTTGAAAGGCACGTTCGAGCGAGCGCACGGCACGCTGGATGCCATCGAGGCACAGCGCGTCGGTCATCGGCTGCGCACGGGAGCAGACGAAGGCTTCGAGGCATTGCGTGAGCGCGTCCATGCCGCTGGCAGCGGTGACGTGCTGCGGAACATCGACGGCGAGCTCGGGATCGACCAAGGCGATGCTCGGCAGCATGGAGAGATGCCGCAAGCTGGCTTTGACGCGGTGTGCCTCGCTGGCGATGACGGCGTTGCGCGTGGCCTCGGCCCCGGTGCCTGCGGTGGTGGGCACGGCGATGAAGGGCAGCGGCGCGGCTTCGAGAGGTTTGCCTTCACCGATGACCTCGATGTGGCGCATCAAACCGCCCGGCTGCGTGCTCATGGCGGCGATGGCCTTGCCCGCATCGATGACGCTGCCGCCGCCGATGGCGACAATTACGTCCGCGTTGTGTTGTTTGGCCAGTTCGACGCCGCATTCGATGTCCCGCGTGGTCGGTTCGCCGGATATCGATTTGATGCCAACGTGAGGCAGCCGGGTTTCCCATTGTCGCGGGCGGCTGCCGGTGACGAGCAGCGTTTTTTTGCCGAACGTGGCGGCGAGAACCGGCAGTTCGCGCACGGTGCCGCATCCAAAGATGATGCGCTGGGCGGTGGCGAATTCGAAACGATTCATCGGCTCAGCGTCATGACGCATTCGAGGTGTTTCGTCTGCGGAAAGAGGTCAAACGGTTGCACGGTGCCGAGCTTGTAGCCAGCCTCGGTGAAGAGAACGAGATCGCGCATCTGCGTGGCGGGATTGCAGGAGACATAAACGACACCTTTCGGGCCGAAGGCAAAGAGTTGCTGCAAAAATTCGGGACTGCATCCGGCACGCGGCGGATCGATGAGCACGACGGTGTCGCTGCCGGGATGCTGCACGTCTTCGAACACATGTTGCGCATCTGCGGCGATGAAACGGCAGTTCGTGAGGCCGTTGAGTCCGGCGTTGTGCGTGGCTTTTTTGACGGCGCTCTCGGAAATCTCGACACCGATGACCTGCTCGAAGTCGTGCGCGCCGCACACAGCGAACAAGCCGCTGCCGCAGTAAGCATCGACGAGGTATTTCGCGCCGGTGGCCTTCGCCTCGTCGATCGCGTGACGGACGAATCGGGGCAGGATGAAGGGGTTGTTCTGGAAGAAGTCGCCGGCCTGGAACTCGAAGCGGACGCCGCCCACGTCTTCGACGGCGATTTCATCGTTGCGGGTGAGGACGCCGTTTTTAGCGGCGCGCATGAGCAGTGTGGCGCCGTTTTTGAAGGCGTCGGAGTTTGCACGGGCATGTTCGCGCACGGCGGCGAGCTGCGCATTCAGCTCGGGCATGGCGATGGGGCATTGCCCGACATCGACCATGGCGTTGCGGGTGCGTGCGCGGAGGAAGCCGATGGCGCCGATGCCGCCGCCTTTGGGGCGATGAAAGTGTGGCGTGATCTTGGAGCGGTAACCGTATTGCACCGGCGAGGGGATCACCTCGCACACGGGATGCCCGATCCTTGCCATGTGTTTGAGCAGTTCGGCGACCTGGCGCTGCTTTGAACGGAGCTGCTCCTCATAAGCGAGGTGCTGATACTGGCAGCCGCCGCATTGCCCGAAGAGTGTGCATTGAGGTGTGACGCGATTTGGCGCCGGCTCCAGCACTTCGACGAGGTCGGCTTCGCTGAAGTTCTTGTGATTGCGGAAGACGCGGCAGCGTACGAACTCGCCGGCGAGCGTGAAAGGAACGAAGACCACCCAGCCGTCCACACGCGCGACGCCCGCGCCCTCGTTGGTGAGGTTGTCGATCCTCACGTCGAGCTGCTGGTGGTAGGCGAAGGGATGCGGGACGAATTTCTTTGGCGGCTCCATGCGTCCCGTCATTTCTTCTCCGGGTTGTCCATGGTCATGTAGGTGCGCGCCTTCACCTCGCCGTTGAACGGGTTGATCGTCTCCACCTTCAGCTCCTTGAGCACGGTCGCGTTGTCCACCTTCTGCACCTTGGTGACCTGGTAGCGTTTCACGACCTTGCTGTTGCGGTCGTAGGCTTCCATCTTCGCCGCGCCGCCGCTGCCCTGATGGACATAGATGTCCACGACGTAGTAGGGGCCGTCTCTGCCGGGATTGGTGACGCGGACGATCCAGCACTTCTGCGCGCTGACGCGTCCTTCACCCATCAATTGCGGGCGCGGCCAGTAAAGGAAGCGCAGGGAGAGATCCTCGTAGTTGAAGGCCATGCCGCGCACGCTGGCGCCATACTGGCTGCCCTGCACCTGGGAGGAGCCGCCGGAGCGCACTTGGTAAAGCGTGGCAGGCTCGGTGTTCAGGTCGAGGTGGACGATCTCCTTCGGTTCGTTGGTGAAAAGGAAGCGCATGACCCGGTTCTCCATGGTGAGTGTCAGCGGCTCCACGCGGCCCGTGGCATCATCCCGGAGCCGGCCGTCCATCTTGTGATTTTGCAGGGCGTAGCTGAGACGCACGATGCGCAGGATTTCCTCGGCGGTCTTCGGTTTGGCGTCCTCGGCATGGCAGACGGCGGCGAGTAGCAGGGGGAGGAGCAGGTGGCGTTTCATGGACGGTAAAAGACACCGCTTTGACAGACGGGCGGCGGTCACTATTCAATGCCGCAACGATCATGCAGCGCCAGCGCTTTCTCTTTGCCGCCCTGGGTCTGCTCACGCTCTGGCGCTGGGCGCTGCTGCCGACGCTGGAACTCGCGCCAGACGAGGCGCTGGCCGTGTTCCGTGTGAAACATGGCGGGGCCGCCAGTTTTCACGAGATCGGGCCGCTGTTGCCGCTCCTCGCGAAGCTGGGCATGGGGATCGGTGGCGTGAATGAGTTTGGCGTGCGTTTCTTCGCGCCGTTGATCGCGCTGGCGGCGTCGCTGGCGGTGTGGCGGCTGATGCGCGGGATGTTCGACGCGCAGATCGCCGGCTGGGCGGTGGTGATCGTGAATGTGCTGCCGTCATTCAACATCGCCGCCGTCACGCTGACCGCCTCCACGGTCGTGTTCGCACTCACCCCTGTGTGCGCGCTGTGTTTGCGCGTCGCCCTGGCGCACGCGCGTCCGTTGCATTGGGCGTGGTGGGCGGCGGGCGCGTGCGTCTCCGGGGTGGCGTTGGCGCGACCACCTGGTGCCGGCATGATGGCGGCGGTGGTGATGGTTTTCGCGCTGCCGGCGCGTTTGCGGCATCATCTGCGCTCCCCGGGGTTTCTCGTGATCGCCTGTTTTTGGGCTGCGGGGGCCTCATGCTGGATTTTTGATGGGGCGTCGTTCGTGGGACCGGAGTGGCGGCTGGTCCCGAATCTGCTGCGCTGGAGCGTGCTCGCTTCGCCGCTGCTGATGGTGCTGTTCGTGCTGGCAGTGAGGATGGCGTTCGATCGTGCCACGCTTCTGTCGCAGCGCAGCCTGCCGCTGGCGATGTTGCTGCCGCTGGCCGCGCTGGATTTCTTTTTCGGCCCTGGTCATCGTTGGCCGGACATGGGCGGCGCGGTGTGGATGGTTTTCGCCGCGATGCTCCTCGCTCATCGAGGCACGGTGCTCGGCGGCGTGAGCATCGAGGACCGTGTGAGCCTGCGTACCATCGCGCTGGTGCTCGCGGCTCTTCAAAGCGCCTTCCTCCTGCTAACCGACTTCCCGCGCACGCTGGGTCTGCGCTGGCCGTTTTCACGGCAAAACGACGGCGCGTCCGATTACCGGCATTTTTTCACCGCTGATCCCTCCAGCTCGATGCGTGGCTGGCGCGAGAGCGCGAAGCTCGTCTCCGCCGCGATGAAGCAAGCGGATCGAGGTGGCAAGTGGTTCGTGCTCGCCGCTGACTGGCCCCTCGCCGTCGGGCTCGGTCACTATCTCGGCCAAAGCGAGCCGGTGAAATCGGCAAATGATGATTTGCGCGGCTTCACCAGCCGCAACGCCATCTTCGTCACGGACGACCCCGCCGCCATCGCGCCGCCGGAGGAGGTGAAGGCACGGTTTGCCAGCACGGAGGTGCTTTCCGTCGCCCGTGTCATGCACGCGGGCAACGAGGTGCGCTGGCTGAAAATCTTCGCTTGCCACAATTATCGAGCGCCCGACTTATGACGCCCTTTCCGTCCGTCCATGCCATCCTCGCCCGCCCTTTCCGTCGTCGTGCCCCTCCACAACGAGGAGGACAACGTCGTCGATCTCCAGCAGCAGATTGACGCTGCCCTGGCCGGACAGGATTACGAACTCGTGCTAGTCGATGATGGCTCGCTGGACCAGACACTCTCCCGCATCCAGCCCGGACCGCGCGTACGTGTGATAGTGTTTGAAAAAAACAGCGGCCAGAGCGCCGCCATGCACGCCGGCATCCACGGCGCGAAGGGCGATGTCATCGTCACGCTCGACGGCGACCTGCAAAACGATCCCGCCGACATCCCCGCGCTCGTGGCGAAGCTCGACGAAGGTTTCGACCTCGTCTGCGGCTACCGTGCGAAGCGCAGGGACACCGCCTTCAAGCGCCTGCAGAGCCGCGTCGCGAACTTCGTCCGCTCCCGCTTCATCGGCGACCATGTGCGTGACACCGGCTGCACGCTGAAGGCCATGCGCCGCGACTGCCGTGAGGCGTTGCTGCTTTTCAACGGCATGCACCGCTTTATCCCGGCGCTCATCCGCAACATGGGCTGGCGTGTCACCGAGGTGCCTGTCAATCACCGCCCGCGCATCCACGGCGTCAGCAAATACGGCTTCGGCAATCGTGCCTTGCGCGCCACGATGGACATGTTCGGCGTGCGCTGGCTCAACAGCCGCCGCACGCGCTACACGATCCGCGAAGAGCGCAGGGCGTAGGGCGTAGGGCAAAGAGACGCGGCGCGGACATGGTGCGTCCATTTCGTCCTCGTTCTCGTCCTCGATCACGGCGCTCCGCTTTTGCTCAAACCTGGCATCAGGTTATTTCGCCTGTTATTTCATCTCGCCATCCGCTCGAACCGAGGACGAGCAGGAGAACGAGGACGATCACGATTCCACCGCCGCGCGGATAAAACTCTCCGCTCCTGGCCCTTCGCTCTTCGCGTTGCTCTTTTTCCACCTTGACCATCGCGCCCGCCTGTGTGCATCCTGCGGCCATTCCATGCACGGATGAATCTCCGCGAACAACTGCGACAACTCCTCCCGGTCATCCTGCCGGATGATCCTGCGGAGGCCATCAAGGGCACCGAGCTCATCCGGCTCGTTCGTCATCGACTTGGCGAAGGTTATAGCGACGCCACGCTGCGCTACCATTTCTCCATTCTCAGCTACGATCCGACTTCTCCCATCGCAAAGGTCGATCAGGGCCAGGGCTACTACCGCCGCCAGAAAAAGACCGCCGGCGCGAACGGCGTCACCCGCGCCAGCCTCTTCGACGAGGAAGGTGAGAGCGATCAGTCCTGGTCGCGCTTCCTGCGCATGGTCGCCATTTACGAGCGCCTCAGCCTCCAGCGCTCGCGTTATCCCTTCCTCCTCAACCGCAACAGCAGCGGAGCCCCCAGCATGGAGGGCGAATGGGACATTCCCGACCTCGTCGTCGCCGACTGGGATCTCGATGCCGGCAGCGACGAGGCCCCGCGCTTCGACGAGGCCATGCTCAATCTCCGCCGCCACCTCGGCGGCACCGAGGTCGGTCTCACCGGCGTGCAGTTGAAGCTCAACGTCGCCCTCGAAAACTTCAGTGCCGACTTCTTCCAGGCCCTCAGCGCCACGCGCTGGACGTTGAAAAGCGAGATCGTCATCGCCGAGGCGCTCAATGACGAGGCGCTCGTCGATGCGCTGCGCGGCCTCGGCCACCAGTTCGGCGTCGGCATCAGCAGCCTCGGCATCCAGCTCTCGCAGCTTGACGATCTCCCCTCCGCCAAGGAAATCCGGGCCATGAACGCCGCCGAGTTCGAGGCCGTTCAGAATCTCCTGCGCGTTCAGAAGATCACGCTGCCCGCCCCGCGTCCCGGCATCGACTGGTCCGCGCTCAACGCCCTGCGCAAAAAGCACGACTCCGTCGCCGACCTCGTCCGCTGGCTCTCCGACTGCCTCGCCAGACGGCAGCCGGAATGGGTGGGCGGAGTGGTGAGGTGATCAGATAATGTAGGTTCCATGACTTCGTCGTTGACGGCAGCCATCTTGGAAATGTTCGCATGCCCATCAATGGGAAACGCGGCAAATTTGAAATCGCAAATCAGCCGGTTCGTTGCGTTCCGGGCATTCCGCTCAAGATTCGCGCATGATCCTCCGCGCACGCCAGCACACGATCGAATTTCCCCGCCGCCCGCTGGTGATGGGGATCGTGAACATCAACGATGACTCGTTCTGTGGCGACGGCACGCTCGATCCCGCCGCCGCGCTGGCGCAGGCGGAGCAGCAGCTCCATGACGGCGCGGACATCATCGACATCGGCGCGGAAAGCGCGCGCACGAACCGCGAGGCGATCAGCGTGGACGAGGAGATCGACCGCCTGCGGCCTTTCCTGGCCAGATGGCCGGAACTGAAGGCGCGCTTCAACTCACCGCTGCTTTCCATCAACACCTGGCGCTCCGACGTCATCGCCGCGGTGCTGCCGCACGGCGGTGATCTCATCAACGACATCAGCGGCCTGCCGGACGCGTTCAACGCGAAGCTCTGCGCCGAACACAACGCCGGACTGCTCATCATGCACAGCGTCGGGCAGCCGAAAGTGCCGCACACGCATGTCCGGCACGAGGACATCATGGCCGCGCTCGATCATTTCTTCGAGCAGCGCATCACCATGGCCGAAAGCGTCGGCCTGCCGCATGAGAACATCATCCTCGACCCCGGCATCGACTTCGCGAAGCAGCGCGACGACAATCTGACGATCTATCGCGAGCTGGAGAAGCTCCACCGCTTCGAACGGCCGATCCTGCTGCCCGTCTCACGCAAAACGGTCATTGGCGACGTGCTCGGCGTGCCCGCGCTCGAACGCGATCCCGGCACCATCGCCTGCATCGCCGCCGGCATGACCCGCGGCGCGCAAATTTTCCGCGTCCACAACGTCAGGGCTGCGGCTCTGACGGTTCAGATGCTGTGGGCTCTTCGCTGACTGGTTCGCTGGCAACTCCGTCCACTGGCTCCATCGCTTCAGTGGTCGTTTCTTCAAATTCCGCCGTTGGTTCTTCCGCTTCAACAGCCTGCTCGTTTTCGTCTGCGGGAGCAGATTCTGCTTCATTTTTGGTCGCAGGCATGACTTCCGCTTTGCCCTCTTTCTTCGCCGCCGGCTGCTGCGGCTCGCCTTGGACACCGAGGAAAACCATGCCGTCGCTGTATTCGATGACGTAGCCTTCGTTCGCGAGCCAGCGGATGTCTTTGATGACTCCGATCTGCCCTTCATTCGGATGCCTCGGCGCGTTCGGATCTACGCCATCCATCGGCGGTGGCGAGGGCATGATGGTCTCCACCAGCGTCTGCATCGGCATGCCGTGGTTGTCCTTCAAAATCTTCACGATGTCCGCCAGACGGTCGGAGAAAACCATGCCGTTCTCGATGGCGCGCGGCTTCACGCGGCAGACATACTGCTTGCCGGCGCGGCGCTTGAAGAGCTTCAGGCCGCGGCGCTCCAGGCCCGCGCCAAGTTTCTGCGAGATCTCAAACAGATGTTTCCGCGCGGCTTCGACCGACTGGCGCAGCATGATGAAGAGCGCATGCGAGAGCTTCTGCTTGTCGATGTTGCCATGCACATTGGCCTCGCGCACTTCGATGACGGCGTCGTTGCCAAAGGTGCGCCGAAAATGCGCCTCCATTTCGGAACGCGAGCCCAGCGTGAATGGTTCGCCACCTTCCGGCACATCGCTTTTCAGGCAGACCCAACGCTGGCCTTTGCTCATGTTTTCCTTCCACTTAGCGACGAGCTCGGGATTCGCCTCGACCTTCACGCGGCGTTTGAAATCCTCGAACGGCATGTTTGCAAAGCGTTCACGATGTAGGCGGATGAGGCCGGTCTGATAACTGTGGTGACTCGTCGGGGCGATGATCTCGCCGCTCATGCCGCACACGGCGACGGATTGGAACTCACCCTTCGGTGCCTCAAGCTCGATCTCCTCGACACGGTAGAACTCATCCAGCGCCGCGCTGCGCAGCACATGTGTGAGCGCGTCGTCACGCGTCAGAAACAAACCGCCGTCTCCCGGCACGCTGAACAGCCCTGTGGGGCGCTCTTCCGCACAACGATAGCGCACGACAAAGCGATCACCGCCGGCGAGCACGAGGCGCGACGCGTCGAACATGCTGAACGCGTGCCCACTTTGACGGACATGCGAGGCCAGCGCATCCACCGACTTGTCGTCAGGATAAATCGTGACCTGCACATCCTTCGGAATCTCCACCCACTCACGCTGCGGCGGGCCGCCACGGTCACGGTCGCCAAAACGGCGCGGGCCACGGCGGTCGTCGCCATCACGACGCGGACCGCCTTCACCACGCGGGCGGAATCCACCACTGGGAGGGCCATCGCGACGTGGAGCGCCTCCACCCGGGCCGTCACGACGCGGCGGCGGGGCACCACGACGATCGCGATTGCCAAATCCGAAGCCACCACGGCGATCATCGCGCCCACCTCGCTGGGGTCGATCATCATCACGCCCAGCATAACGTTGCTTGATCTTTTCTTCCTTGCCGATGTCACCCACCCAAGCGGGCATCAGTTTCAAATCGGAAAGGTCCACCCAGCCGGGTTCGGTCTGCGGCGGGTTCTCGGTGCTGGCTTCGGGTTCGGTCATGGGATCGGTCAGGGGGCGCGACTATGCGCGGAAACGGCCTTGTCGCCAGCTTTGTTCATGTGGCGTTTTCTTGCCACGGCGCTATGTGAACAAGTCCCATGTCGGCCGAACCCATCACCTTCTTCAACCGCCAGACCCGGCGCATCGAGACCGAGGCCGTGTATGGCGAGGGCTTCCTGCGTTTCACTTATGAGAGCCCGCTCGGCGCGCTGCCGCTGCACGCGCTGGTGAAACGCGCCGCGTTCTCGGGCTGGTATGGCCGTCGCATGGACGCTCCGGCCAGCCGGGCCAAAATCGCGCCCTTCCTCGCGACGTATGGCGTGGACACGGGCGAGTTCGCCGACGCGCCAGGCTCGTTCCGCACCTTCAACGAGTTCTTTTATCGCAAACTGAAGCCGCAGGCGCGTCCCATCGCCGCCGGTGAAAGCGAGATTGTCTTCCCTGCGGATGGACGTCATCTCGTGCTGCCCGACATCGTCGCATGCGACGATTTTTTCATCAAGGGCGT
This sequence comes from Verrucomicrobiaceae bacterium, assembly GCA_016795375.1. Taxonomy (GTDB): domain Bacteria; phylum Verrucomicrobiota; class Verrucomicrobiia; order Verrucomicrobiales; family Verrucomicrobiaceae; genus Prosthecobacter. The sequence goes on along the minus strand of JAEUHJ010000101.1, from coordinate 24,760 downwards.
CCGTTTTGACCTTGCCGCGTTGCTGGGTGATGCGGTGGAGACAAAACGCTTCGCGCAGGGCGACATGCTCATCTCGCGCCTGTGTCCGGTGGACTATCACCGCTTCCATTTCCCCTGCGACGGCACGCCCAATGCACCGCGCCTGATCAACGGCCCGCTTTACTCCGTCAGCCCGATCGCGCTGCGCAAACGCCCGTCGATCCTGTGGGAGAACAAACGCGAGATCACCGTGCTGCGCACGCCGGAGTTCGGCGATGTGCTGCTGCTCGAAGTCGGCGCCACCTGCGTCGGCTCCATCGTGCAGACATTCACATCTGATGCCCCGATCAGGAAGGGCGCTGAGAAGGGCTATTTCCGTTTCGGCGGCTCCTGCTTCATCACCATCTTCGAGGCGGGCCGCGTTCGCTTTGCTGCCGACTTGATCGAGCACAGCCGGGCCGGACGCGAAGTCTATGCCCGCATGGGCGATGTGGCGGCTCACGTGCTCTGACCGTCAGCGTTTTAAAACCATGCTATAACTGACTGCTCCGGGATTCTGTTTGCGATCACTGTTCGTGCTGATGCGCAAAACCACTTCATCACGGCTGGTTTGAAACACATACACAAATGGCTTTTTGCGTGTTTCCGCCGGCACCAGCTTGATTAACTCGCCGGGAGCACCGTTGACGGCTCCGCGAGCAATCACAAGTCTGTTCTCGTCCCCACCATCCACCTTGGGATCATCCGGGTTCGCCGTGGCAATGCCACCGTGGTTCTTCCACATGCCCTCGACATACTGAAGAGTGATCGTGTCGCCACGCTTCACCGCACCGATGCGGTAGCCGTTCGGATCATTCGCAGGAATCGTGACACGTACTCCCTGGCCGGTTGAAGTGGTCGAGGACAACGGCGCGCTTGAATCGCCGACCGGCGCAGAGGCAACGACGGCCAGGCGTTCTTTGGCAACTTTGATCTCGTTGGCTATCTTGAGCGCTTCATCCAGCTTCGCCGTCCTGGTGTAGGTCTCCTGGATCTTGGTCAGCTCCACAATGTACGTTTCGGTCATTGGCTTGACCGCCCTGGCAACTGCTGCGTCATAAGCTGTGCGCAAACGCACGAGTTCGGGTGGATCGGCAGTCTGGGCAGCAACATCACCACAAATGGCTGATATCAGCGCACAAACACCTATGAAGTTACAGTTAGCACTCATGAGGTCGGAAGAATTGCGGCGGCATGCTGGGATGCACACCGAACTCTTGTCGAGAACAAAATCACGCCCGCGGGTGAAACCGCCGGTGTACCTCCTTCAGCCGCGCCTGATCGACGTGCGTGTAGATCTGTGTCGTGGAGATGTCCGCATGGCCGAGCATCTCCTGGATCACGCGCAGATCCGCGCCGTTGTTCAGCAGGTGCGTGGCAAAGCTGTGCCGCAGCAGGTGCGGATGAATGCGCGCAGGATCGAGCCCGCACTGCGCGGCGCGCTCCTTCACGATTTGCTGGATGCGGGCCGTCGTCAGCCGCGTGCCATTGCGCGAGATGAACACATAGCTCTGCGTTTTCGGCTTCACCAAGGCCGGGCGTCCGTGTGCGAGCCAAGCGGCAATCGCATCACGCGCCGCCGCGCCGACGGGCGAGAGGCGCGTCTTCGCTCCTTTGCCGGTCACGCGAATCCAGCCTTCCTCCAGGCTCAGGTTTTCCAGCTTCGCGTCTGCCAGTTCGGACAAACGCACACCGCTGGCATAAAACAGCTCCAGGATCGCCCGGTCACGCCGGTCCAGCGGCGCGGTGCCGTTCACGGACTCGACGAGCTGCCGCGCCTCGGCCTCGTTCAGCGATTCCGGCAGCCGTTTCTCCTGTCGTGGCGGCAGGATCGCGTCCGCAGGGTCGGCGGCGATGATTTTGCGCGCTGTGAGCCAGCGAAAGAAGATTTTCACCGCAATCAATTCAATCCGGGCCGAGGACGCGGCGATGCCGTCCTTCTTCCGCTGTGCCAGGAATGCGGCGATGTGATCCGTTGTCACGGCGGCGGGGCTTTCCGACGCGTGCCTCACCTTGAACCACGACGCGAAGGCCTCCAAAAAACGGCGCACGAGGAGCTGGTAGCTCACGGACAGGCCGCGCTCGGTCGCCAGATGGAGGATGAAGCCGTCGATGTGTTCCTGCACGCCGCCAGCATGGCACGACCGGGCGGGATGACAAAAAAACATTGCCGGGAAGCACGCCCACCGGCAAAGATGGCGCGACCTACCGCCCCAGCTTCCCACCCCATCGTCTTATGGCCTCCCTCAACAAAGTCATGCTCATCGGCAATCTCACCCGCGATCCGGAGGTGCGTTACACGCCCAAGGGCAGCGCCGTCTGCGACATCGGTCTCGCCGTGAACCGCGTGTACAGCTCCGAAAGTGGCGAGAAGGTGGAGGAGGTGACCTTTGTCGATGTCGTGCTGTGGTCGAAGCTGGCCGAACTCGCCGGCAAATACCTGCACAAAGGGCGCCCGGTGTTCATTGAAGGCCGTTTGCAGATGGATTCGTGGGAGGACAAGCAGACCGGCCAGAAGCGCACGCGCCTGCGCGTCGTCGGCGAACAGATGCAGTTCCTCGGCAGCCCGCAGGGTGGTGGCGACCGTGCGCCCGCCGGTGGTGGCGATGAAGAAGGCGGTTCCGGTGGAGGCGGCGGTTACAACCGCCCCGCAGCCCGTCCTGCTCAGCGCCCCGCTCCCCAGCAGCGCCCGCAACAGCGTCCCGCCCCAGCCCAGCAGAACGATGACTTTGGTGAAGGCCCGATCACCGACGGCATGGAAGACGACGACATTCCGTTTTGATCGACACGGCAGGGTGGCTTGAGTCGGAATGCGCTTCCATTTGATGCGCAAGATTCGCCTCGTTTCAGCGCGTTATGTGCGCCTGCATGAAATCCGCCATTCTCCTCGCCTTCCTTATCAGCGCTCCGCTGTTTGCCCAAACCGTCGCACCCAAAGCGCCGGTGAAACCGAAGGCTCCGACGATTCCGGCGGACACACAGTGGAATGATGTGACGACATGGGGCGTGGAGGGCCGCGGCTGGGCGGATCAGCAGCGGAAGCGCTGGTTTGACCGCCTTCCGGCCAAAGCAGACGGCAAGGTGACGCCGGCGGTGTGGAGCCTCAGCCGCGACAGCGCGGGCATGATGGTGCGCTTCAAAACCAACGCGAAGGCGATCTACTGCCGCTACGATCTGTCCAAGGCGAATCTCGCGCTGTCCGCGATGCCGGCCACAGGGGTGAGCGGTCTCGATTTGTATGCCCGTGATGAAAAGGGCCGATGGCGCTGGGTCGCCTGCCCGAAACCGGCCAGTCAACACATCGAGACCGTCCTGATCAGCGATCTGGCTCCGGGCGGACATGAGTTCGCCGCCTACCTGCCGCTCTACAACGGCATCGAGAAACTGGAGATCGGCGTGCCTGCGGGCGCGACGTTTGAAGGGCTGGCTCCGCGTGAGAAACCCATCGTGTTTTACGGCACCTCCATCACGCACGGCGCGAACGCCTCCCGTCCCGGCATGGTGCATACGGCGATTCTCGGCCGCCGCCTCGACCGTCCGGTGATCAATCTCGGCTTCTCCGGCAACGGCCGCATGGATGCTGCTGTCGGCGATTTGATCAATGAACTCGATCCTGCCGTCATCGTGATCGACTGCCTGCCGAACATGGGTCCTGCCGATGTCACGGCCAAATGCGTGCCGCTGGTGAAGCAACTGCGTTCCAAGCATGCCACGACGCCGATCGTCCTCGTCGAAGACCGTCGCTACACGAACTCATGGATCACCCCAGGCAAGGCCAAGTTCCACGATGACAATCATGCCGCACTCAAGGCCGCGTATGCGCAGCTCTCCAAGGAAAACGTCGCGAACCTCCATTACATCAGCGGTGACGCGCTTTACGGCACTGATGCCGAAGGCGCCAACGACGCCTCCCACGCCACCGACCTCGGCTTCATGCGCCAGGCCGACATCTTCGAACCTGTGCTGCGCGCGGCGCTGAAGTGATCACTTCCTGATTTTATACAACGCCTTGTCCGTGCGGATGATCAAGTCGCCGCCGTCGGCGATGGGGCTGGCCATGATGGAGCCATCGAAGGTGTTCTGCGCGAGGATTTTGAATTCCTTCGTCGCAGGCAGGATGCTGATGACGCCCTCGCGGCTGCAGAGGTAGAGTTTGCCTTCGGCGAGGATCGGTGAGGCACTGAACTTGCCGCCGAGACGCTCGCGGTAGAGCGCCTCGCCGGTTTTCACGTCCACACAGCTCACGATGCCGCCGTCATCGACGTAGAACAGCAGGCCGTCATGCAGCACGGGGGAGCACATCTTCGGCGCGTTCTTGTTGTTGCGCCACACGATCTCGGGCGTCTTCAAACCGGCGTATTTGAGCGCGATCATCTGCGATCTGCCGTAACTGGTGCTGAAATAAATCTGCTGGTCGTCGGCGACGGGAACGGTGGACATCGAGAAGCCGAGCTCGCCGTAAGGCACCTTCCACAGCTCCCGGCCATTGACGGGATCGTAGCCGTAGATGTTGCTCGCGGCGGAGCTGACGACGACGGGCCTGCCATTCAGCGTGACGACCAGCGGCGTGCCGTAGGCCTTGCGCTGCTGCGGGCGCGGATCCATCCCGCCGCTGCGGGCGGTCTTCCACGCGACCTTGCCGGTGTTCTTGTCGAACGCGGCGATGAACTGCGCGTCGCTGCCGTCGAAATGCGCGATCAACTTGTCACCATGCAGCACGGCGGTCGATCCGGGGCCGTTTTCGTGCATCACCCGCAGTTCTTCATTCTTCCACAGCACCTTCAAAGTCTTCGTGTCGAGCGCCACGGTCCCGAGCGCTCCGAAGTGCGCGTACAGCCGCCCTTCTTCGATCACGGGCGTCGGTGAGGCGTAGCTGTTGAGCTGGTGCGCCCACTGCGGCTCCTTCACATTCAGCACTTCGATGTCGTGCAGGATTTTGCCGCTGGCGCGCTCCACGCACACGGCATGCAGGCTCACGGAGGACAGCACGACGACAGGCTGGTCGCCGGTGTTAGCTTCGAGGCGGCGTTTCGTCTCCTCCGGAGTCGCGGCCTTTTCCAGCGCGGTGGTCAGCCAGAGGTGATCGCCCCACATCACCGGCGTGGAATGGCCGCGGCCGGGCAGCGGCGTCTTCCAGGCGACGTTGCTCGTCTCGCTGAATGTCTCAGGCAGGCCGGAGGCGTTGGCGTGGCCTTGGCCGGTCGGGCCGCGCCATTCGGGCCAGTTTCCGGCATGAACGGCGGCCGTGAGCAGCAGGAACGGAAAAGCAGTGCGATGAATCATGGGCGGAAAAAACGTGACAAGACGCGGCGAACTGTCGTTCTCTTCCCGCCATCATGCGCCTCTCCTGTCTCCTGCTCATTCTCACCGCCGCAGCGTCGCGCGCGCAGACGCCTGGTCTCGAAAAGCACATCGAGGTGCGCCCCGGCACGCTGCCGCTCATCCTCACCGTGCCGCATGGCGGCAGTTTGAAGCCGGACAACATGCTGGCGCGGCGCTATGGCGTCACAGGCATGGATTCCAACACGATCCCGCTGGCCGAGATGCTCATCGAGGAACTGCAGACACGTCACGGTGGCAAACCGCACGCGATCATCTCACGCCTGCATCGCTCGAAGCTCGATCCGAACCGCGAACTCAAGGAAGCCGCGCAGGGCGATGCCACTGCGGAAGCAGCGTGGCATCGTTTTCACGACAGCGCTCAGAATGCCTGCGACGCGGTGATGAAAAAACACGGCTTCGGCTTGTTGCTGGACATCCACGGCCACCGGCACCTCGACCAGCGCGTCGAACTTGGCTATTTGATCAAAGGCGAGCAGTTGAAGGCTGGCGATGCCGAGCTGAATGCCGACACCGCCTTGATCGCGACCACGAGCATCCGCGATCTGGACAAACGCTCGCCCCAGAACTTCGCCGAACTCGTGCGCGGCCCGCAAAGCCTGGGTGGCCTGCTTGAGTTTCGCGGGTTTCGCTGCCTCCCGAGCCCGACCAAGGCGCATCCCGGCGTCATGGCCGGTTATTTCAGCGGTGCCTATGACGTGAGCGCCCACGGCTCACGCGATCGCGGCACGGTGAGCGCGATCCAGGTCGAATGTCCGTGGAACAACGTGCGCGACACGCCCGAACATCAGCGCCGCTTTGCCCGGGCGCTGGCGGACTCGCTCGGCGTGTACTTTGAGGTCCACTTCGGCCGGAAGCTGAAGTGACGCCACGCTCAGCCGGGGATTCACTTCTGTCCGGAAACCAGTCTGGTTGACGCCCGGCAGCGCCGAGTTTAGCCGTCGCGCCCATGAGCAGCGAGACGAAGCGCGGGATTTCACTGGTGACTGCCACGGCGGTCGTCGTGGCGAACATGATCGGCACGGGCGTGTTCACTTCTCTCGGTTTTCAGGTGGGTGATCTGCCGTCCGGGTTCACGATCATGATGCTGTGGCTCGTCGGCGGCGTGTGTGCGTTCTGCGGCGCGGTGTGCTACGGCGAGCTGGCGGCGGCGATGCCGCGTTCCGGGGGCGAGTATCATTTTCTCTCGAAGATTTTTCATCCGGCGCTGGGTTTCCTCTCCGGCTGGCTGTCGGTGACGGTCGGATTCGCCGCGCCCATCGCGCTCGCGGCGATGGCCTTTGGCAAATACTTCTCCACCATCTTTCCGCACGCCCCGGCGACGACGTGGTCGCTGGTGATGGTGTGGTGTGTCACGCTGGTGCATGTCGGTGGCGTGAAGATGGCCGCGCGCTTTCAAAACACCGCGACGTGGCTGAAGGTGGCGCTCATCTGTGTGTTCATCGCCTCCGCGTGGATCGTGGCGCGGGGCGCGGCGGTGCGTTTCACGCCGGAGGCGGCCGACCTGGGCCTCATCACGAGCAGGCCCTTCGCGGTGAGCCTGGTTTATGTGATGTACTCGTATGCGGGCTGGAACGCGGCGGCCTACATCGTCGGGGACATCCGCGAGCCGCAGCGCAACGTGCCCAGGGCCATCGCGCTGGGCACGCTGCTCGTCACGGCGCTCTACCTGGCGCTGAACGCCTCCTTCCTACATGCCGCTCCGGCCGGCGCTCTCGCTGGAAAGCTCGACGTCGGTCATGTGGCGGCGGAGCACATCTTCGGAGTCACCGGCGGGAAGATCATGTCCGGCCTCATCTGCCTGGGCCTGGCCTCCAGCATCAGCGCGATGACCTGGCTCGGCCCGCGTGTGCTGAGCACGATGGGGGAGGATATGCGCATCCTCAAACCGTTCGCCGCCTGTGATGAAAACGGCGTGCCCGTCACCGGCCTGTTCGTGCAGCTTGCCATCGTCATCACGCTGCTGCTCACCGCCAGTTTCAACACCGTGCTCACCGCGGTGCAGTTCAGCATCCAGCTCGCCTCCTTTGCCACGGTGGCGGGGCTGTTTGTGCTGCGTTGGAAGCAGCCGGATCTGCCGCGCCCGTACCGCTGCTGGGGCTATCCCGTCACGCCGCTGCTCTTCCTCGGCATCAGCGTGTGGATGATGGTGTTTCTCATGCTCGACCCCGTGTCGCGGGCCGCCTCGCTCTACGGACTCGGCCTGATCGCGCTGGGCTTGATCATCTTCCTCCTTTCGCCGCGTACAGACCGCACCTCATCATGAAGCAATCCGCCGTTCTCCTGCTCGCGCTGGTTCAAACCGCCCTTGCGGCCGATCCCGCACCGAACGACCAGGCGCGCTTCCTCGCCGGACTGCCGCAGGAAGGCTCGCCCTTGATGGAACTGGCCGTGCGCGGCGAATTCCGCAGCCACGCAAAGGAACTCGACGCCATGTGGGCGGACGCGGAGGAGCGGCAGGTCCGCGCGATCCGTGAATGGGCGCCGCTGGGCCTGCCGGAGGCCGCGGGCAGCACCGCGCCGTTGCTGTACGTCTTCAGCGGCCCGGATTTCCTTCATGCGCACACGTTCTTTCCAAATGCCTCGACGTATGTGCTGGCCGCAGTCGAGCCCGTGGGCCAGCTCCCGGATGTGACGAAGCTCAGCGAAGGCGAGCTCGGCTCCTCCTTGCGCAACTTGCGCACCACGCTCAACGCCTCGCTCAGCTTCAGTTTCTTCATCACTGCCGACATGAAGAAGGACCTGCAGGCGACGAAGCTCACCGGCACGCTGCCCGTGCTCTACGTCTTCCTCGCCCGCTGCGGCTGCCACATTCAAAACGTCGAGAAAGTCTGGATCGACGCCGGGGGCAGGATCATCACCGGCAAGGAGACCAAGACGCCCGGCGCGCGCATCACCTTCACCGGCGCGGGCGGCATGCGGCAGACGCTTTACTATTTCTCCACGAACATCGCGAACTGGGCGCTCAAGGAAAACGCCGCCTTCCCGAAGTTCTGCGACACGCTCGGCGTGATGAACGGCTTCACGAAGTCCGCCTCCTACCTGATGCACATGAACGACTTCAGCATGATCCGCGACTACCTGCTCACCCACTGCCACACGATGACGCAGGACGACTCCGGCATCCCCTGGCGCGACTTTCCCCGCGACGCCTGGGACGTGCGTGCCTTCGGCTGGTATCCCGGGCCGATCGCCCTGTTCAAACAACACTACCAGAGCGATCTCGCCGACTACTACAGGAACAACGAGGTGCCCGCGATCCCCTTCGGCATCGGCTACCAATGGCATCCCAGGAGCAGCACGCTGATCTACGGCGTGTCACGGATGATGGTGCGCAAAGCGGTGCCGGTGGAGGATGACAAGACCGTGCCACAGGCACGCAAGGCTCTGCCGGTGGAAGAAAGTGCGCGGGAGTAGCTGGGGATTTGTCCTGTGCGGCAAGAATACCACCACAGCTTGATTCCTTTCACTCCATCAGGCTCGGCCATGGGCAGTCGAGCGCCTTTTGAATGCGTTGAACGGTCGTGATGAGCACGTTGATGTCGCCCGCCTCGATCTTTTGCAGCGAACGCAGGTGCAGGCCGGTCAGCTCCGCCAGCCGCTCCTGCGTCATCTCCCGCGCATTCCGCTCACGCCTCACCGCAGCGCCGAGGCGCTTCAGGGCTGCTTGTTCTGCACGGGATTGTGGCACCCGCCACACGAAGCAGCATTCTCAGAACGCGGAACGCCCCATTGGGGCGTAAATTGATATTGACTGGATTACCTGGTTATAGTTACGTCGGAAGATCCCCGCTCGCTCCAAACGCAGGCAAGCCACATGCATGATCCAAACCTCGTTCGATATCTGTGTTCAAGTTCTCGTCTGGCTCGCCAGTGTTTTGGGCGTGAGCTACGAGACGGTCAATGTCTGGATTTTTTGTGTCCTCTGGCCGCTATTCACCCTCGCGCTCCTGGTGATTGTCTTTCGTCAGCATAACAAGATCAAGAAACTCGAAACTAACAAACCATGAAAAGCACCGCTCTATTATTTCTCACGATGGCATGTTTGGCGGTCCAAGTTCCCGCGCAGGACAAAACTGGAGAGGCGACGCAAAAGCCAGCTCAAGTTGTTGATCCAAACAAAGACGCCTATCATCGCGCTTCCAGGGCTGCCTCTGCCAAAACCTTTGAGGGGGCGAAACTCCTGATTGATCAGATTGATTTGAAGGCGATCACCGATCCCGATGTTGCCAGTTATGTCGCCATCAGCTCTAAGCTTGCCTCATTTTGTGCTGAACTTGGAATTCACAGAGACGCAGGAACCGATTACATGGGAGTGATCAAAAATCTCGACTATGCCGCGATTTTGAAAGCGCTGACGTCTAAAGGCATCGCGAACGCACCAGCCAAAGCAACCGAGATCATCAGCGAAGCATTTAAGCTTAAAAAACAACTCCCAATCTACGATCAACTCTCTGAGTCACTCTCAGGGAAGTATGGAGAGCCATGAAGCAATCACCGAAGTTCCTGAAGTAACGGTCTCAGCAGTCGGCTATCACCGACTGCTGAGCACCAGAGCCGAACATAGCGGTGGATTTTGACGGGAGTTTTGGGATGATGCAAGCATGAGCACGGCCACCTTGACCCAAGCCCTGTTTGCGTTGCCCATGGCAGAGCGCATCGCCCTGGCGGACAAGCTGTATGCCAGTGTCCCTGAAAACTGGCAGCAGGCGGTGGATGAAGCCTGGTTGAAGGAAGCAGAACGGCGCTCGGCTGAGATGGATGCCGATCCCGCCATTGCTTTGTCGTACGAGGAGTTCATGGCGGGTCTTGAGATCAACCGCCGCAAGGCATGAGAAGGCTGCGTTTTCACATCCGGGTACAGGGCGAGGTAGATGAGGCTGTCCGGTGGTATGAGGAGCAAAGCCCAGGATTGGGAGACGACTTTTACGCCAAGTTTTCAGAGGCGGTGGCGCAGGTAGCCGGACATCCGGAGGGGTTTGCCTTCTGGTTCAGGTCGCAGACGATCCGGCGGGTGAAGCTCAAACGTTTCCCGTATGACCTATTGTTTGAGATCAGGCCAGACGCCGTGCGGATCGTCTGCCTGCGTCATGAGAAACGGCATCCGAGTTTCGGAGTGGGAAGGAAGTAAGTTCAGGATATTGAAAACAACAGCCTCAACATGTGCGCGTCATCTGGTTTTGAATCCTTCGCCAGGCGCACGATGACGAGCTTCCGTGACGGCACGATGTAGAGACGCTGGCCGTAGGAGCCGATGCAGGCGAGCAGATCGGCGGGGGCGGAACGGCAGAGGCAGGCGCCGCGCCAGGACTGCGAGTGCCATTTTTTGTCGAGCATGGACTCCACATCGACCTCGCGGGCGGATTTGTTTTCCACGGCATGGTTGTTCCAGAAGCCGAAGCCGTAGGCGCGGTTGGCGGCGCTGGTTTTGAGCGCGGCGGTGATTTCCTCGTGCTTGAGCAGCCAGGTTCCGAGCTCGGACCACTGGCGGGCGGTCTGCATGAATCCCGAGGCGAGCAGCGGCGCGCCGTGCTGGTCAGGCAGGTAACGCTGCGCGCCGAAACCGAGCGGGCCGAGCACTTTGCGCTCCAGATAGCGTGTGGGGGTCGTTTTCTGGTCACGCAGCCTGCGTGCGAGCAGCTCGTGATACACTTGCAGGGCCGCAGGGCCGTAGATGAATGATTTTCCCGTGGTGCCGACAAGCGCGGCTTTCAGCGCCGAGGCGGCGCGGTCTTTGAAGTCGTTCTCATGCAGAGCGAACAGCGGCTCCATGCCGCTGCTGAAGTCGAGGAGCTGCCGGATGGTGATCCTGCTCCTGCGCTTGTCGTCCTGCCATTCCGTGATGATGCCGGCCACGCGGTCATCCAGGTGAAAAAGTCCGTCCTTCTCCGCCGTGAACGCCGTCAGGCACCAGAACGCCTTGGTGCCGCTGTAGATGCGGTGTGGTTCGCGCTTCGTGTGGCCGTTCGTGTAGGACTCGTGGATGATTTTGCCGTTCTGTTTGATCAGCAGCGCATGACCGCCATGCGCGGCGGAAAAGGCGGCCAGCGCCTGGGCGCGTTCCGCAGCCAGCCGCTCGAAAGCGGATGCCGTGACCGCGAAGAACAGGAACACAAGGATGCGAAGCATGAGGCAGGAGTAACGGGAGAGTGACGAGTGAGTAAGCCCGAATGACGGAATAAACCGGACGGCCGCTCAGGGCAGCGGCACGATTTTGCGCCGACGTTTTTCAAAACGCACGGTGGTGGTGTAACCGACGCTGCGGACGAGTTCGAGGGCCTTGCCGAAGTCCGCACCGACATCGGCGGGCGTATGCGCGTCGGAATTGATCACGACGGGCACCTGCGCGTCGAAGGCCATCTCCAGCATCTCGCGGGCGGGGTAGATTTCGCGCACGTCCTTGCGCAGGCCGGCGGTGCTGACCTCCAGGATGCCGTTCGTGTCAACCAGGGCGTCGATGACCGGTTCGTAGTAAGGGCGCAGATCACCCGCAGGCCGCAGGCCGAAGCGTTTCGCCAGGTCGGGGTGCGCGTGGAAGTCGAACTGCCGCGTGCGGATCATCTGCTCGTAGAGCTTCCAATACATGCCCCACATGTGCTCGATGTCGGCGGCGGTTTTCCAGCGGGAGACGTGCTTCGGGTCGTCCACGGCGATGCCGTCGTGGATGTAATGCACGCTGCCGATGAGGTAATCCCAGTCCGCCATGCCGGCGGTCTCGTCGATCCACTTCTGATGGCCGTCGATGTGGTCGCATTCGAGGGCGAGGCGGATGGGGAAGTCCGGCAGCGCCTCGCGGGCCTCCTGCACGAGTTCGAAGTAGCGCGGCAGGTCGGAGAGCGGCATCCGCCAGTCGTCAAAGTGATCCGGCATCGGGTTGTGGTCCGAAAGGCCGATCTCCGCGAGGCCGATCTTCCGCGCATGCCGCGCATAATCGACCGGATTCCCCTCCGCGTGCAGGCAGAGCGGTGTGTGGGTGTGATAATCGGTGAGCATGGGGGTTTCCTGCTTCACATTTACGGCGGCGCAATGATTTCGAGCGCTATCCAATGCTTAAATCCAGGTTTATTCAGCCAGAAGTTTTTCCAGACCTGCGAGAATCGTCAACGCCATATGGCTCTTTTCGTCCGGCGCGGCACTGCTGTCGCAAAGTCTGCGACGCAACCTCTCGATTTCCATGTTGATGGCACTTCGGTCCCGCTGGTCTTGAAACGCCTTGAAGAAGCCAAGCCAATGCTCGGCGCGAATCCCCGCCAGCAGCTCTTGTTTCGCCTGTGCGAGATAGGAGTCCATGATGCCAGTCCTGGCGAACCGGCCAAAGTTGCCGCCGGCATCTGACAACGGAACATCCGCGATCATGTCAGCCTTCTTCGGGTAGGGCGAAACGCCGGCAGGTGATTTGATGCCAGTGTCACCTTTGGCTTCACGAAGGTGTCGCCAATGATAATTCCGGTATTCGGCGGCATACCGCGAAGACTCGATGAACGGAAAGAATGCCATGGGCGAGCCGGCGATCACGTTGCTCAGCGCCCATGGAACGACCACGATCAAGTCATGCGCGGCGCAAGCCTCAGGTGTCACGGTGAAGCGAAAGCTTGGCTCGGCTTCCTTGGCGAGCAAATACCAGCCCTTGAGTTCTATGCCGAGGATGACTTCGGATTCACCCGATTCTCCAACGCGTTTGAGCAACACATCCGGGAAGGTCTGGGCTTGGCGCATGAAAGAATACTGTGCATACGATCCACCGGGATCCCATGTTGGACGCATTTGATTGAGGGTGGCCACGACTTGGTTTTCAATCGTCGCTCCCAGAGCCGAATTCAGCGTGAAAATGTCCACGGCTGAAATGCCTTCAATGACCGTTTGCGTGCGAAAATACAAGGGCAACGTCGCAATGGCATCCCGGACCCGGAGATACAGCTCACGGTGCGGCCATTGGGAGTTTACGACAGGCCGTGCAGGAGGGGAAGGTTCAGAAGACATCGTAATTTTCCAGTCGTTTGACGGCGATGTTGTAGAACTCCGGCACGCACTCGGCAGCGAAGCTTCGTCTGTTGAGTTTGTGGGCTGCAATGGTGCCGGAGCAAAGACCGCCGAAAGGCTCCCATACCACGTCGAGCTCGTCCGAAGATGCGTGGATGATCATCTCCAGCAGCTTGAGCGGCTTTTGATTCATATGGATACATTGATTTCTGGCCTTTAGCCGCTCTATCCCGCGGACTGCCGGTTCTGTCCATACGTTGGTGATCCCGGCATCGCAGACAAACTTGGCGCGCATCGTTGACCACTCTCCGCCGGTCATGGGACGACGCCCATCACGGGAGAAGTAAGGTCGTCCGTCGCGCCGCCCATGTTCGTTGGCGTAGCGGACGAGGGCGTCAAACGCGTCTGGCGGCGGGAAATACCAGAGATGGTCAGCGGTAAAGTATTTGCGGGTTGCCGCGTTCTTCACGCCGCAGGCGTCATTGGTTTTCCAAAGCGGCAGTCCCGCCCGAATCCATTCATGGCGGAGCCATTCCTGCATCGACATTCGCATGCCTTGCGCCTCAAAGAATGTCTTTTTCACATACTGCACGCAGACTTCTGTGGTGACGGGAAATTTCCGCAAGGTCCTGGTGTTCGCGTTGCCGGCGATGTGGGCGATGCCTTTGTCCCAGACATGGCAGTTGCGAAATTCCCAGCCTGCTTCGACGAGCAGAGGATGAACAGTCGCCCAGCCGAGTTCGGAATTCCAAAACCACAGGGTCGTCTCAGGCAAAGCATGTTGTGTCCAAGCTCTCACATGCGGGCGATACCACTCGACAAGTCCGGCGATGGTTGGAGGATCGCCAGGAAAGCTCCCAAGCCCGTAGGCACCATCCGAGACGATCACTGTCGGCGGCTTCCACTGAGCGTACAGGTCGAGCACGTCACCTGAGTGAATGGCGCATTCATCCCGGCGAAACAACGATCTGGCGAATAGGTGGCTTGCTGCTTGAAGGGTTCCGCTCGCACTTTGAGTCACAGGATGAGAGGATGCAAAATAGGGTGTTATATCCTCTCGCAGCACATTTCCGCCGTCTTCTCTTTCGTGAATCTGCGGCTGTTTGATTCTGGGACGCGTCTTCATGCTCGAGTGATGTTTACAGAGGGGAAAGTGTTCGTCCATCAGCTTTGTTTGTGAGCGTGCGCTCTCCCGGTCCGGTCCAGCAACGCCTTCAACAGATGGCAAGACTTGAATGAACGGCAGAGTTGGGCGAGGTGAAATGAATGACCGCCCTCAAAGCCTTCATCTTCGACCTCGACGGCACCTTGATCGACTCGCTCGCGGACATCGCGGAGTCGATCAACCGCATGCTCGATGCGCGGGGTCATCCGCGCTGTGAACTGGGCGTATTCAAGCAGATGGTGGGCGACGGGATGGAGAAGCTGGTCGAGCGGTCGCTGCCGGAATCTGTGCGCAGCGAGGAGCTGGTCAAAACCTGCGTGGAGGAGTATCGCGCGAACTACGACATGCTGTGGAATGCGCGGACGCGGCCGTATCCGGGCATCATTGAGGTGCTGGCGGAATTGAAGGACAGGGGAATGAAACTGGGTGTGATCTCGAACAAGGCGCATCGTTTCACCGTGCCGATGACGCAGCATTTCTTTGGCAAGACGTGCTTTGATCACATCCTCGGCCAGCGCGTGGAGGTGCCGCGCAAGCCCGCGCCGGAGGGCGCGCATGAGATGGCGGCGTTTCTTGGCATGAAGATGGATGAACTGGCCTATGTGGGCGATTCAGGCATCGACATGGCTTTTGCGAAGAGTGGTGGCATGAAGGCCGTCGGCGTGCGCTGGGGCTTCCGCAGCGAGGCGGAGTTGCGCGAGCACGGGGCGGACGCGATCATTTCCAGCCCTGCGGATTTGTTCGATCTTTGCGGAAAATAATCTGCCACACTCGACTTGAGCGGTGTAAACAGGCCACTTAGAATCGGCGCTGTGAAACACACTCCCTCCTTTGTCCTGATCCGTGCCGGCCTGGTCGTCGGCACGATGCTGCTGGCCTCCTCATGCCAGCTCTTCCGTAAAAAGCCCAAACCACCGCCAGAGCCGGTGAAAGAGGAGTGGAAATATCCTGGCGAATGGACTGGCGGCGACAAGCCGATCACCAGCATCGCCATCAATGTGGACGTGCAGCGCGCCACGCTCTACAACGGCAATGATGTCGTCGGCTGGACATATCTGGCCAGCGGCATCCCGAGCTTCCCCACACCCACCGGCGAGTTCAAGGTCATGGAGAAGATCAAGGACAAGGTCTCCAACCTCTACGGCAAGGGCTATGATGCCAAGGGCGGCCTGGTCAATTCTGACTTCAAGCAGGGGCGCGACCTGCTGCCGCCCGGCGGCAAATTCGTGCCGGCGAAGATGACCTACTTCATGCGTCTCACGGGGGATGGCGTGGGCATGCACATCGGGCCGATTCCACGGCCGGGCCGCCGCGCCTCGCACGGCTGCATCCGCCTGCCGTCGAAGATGGCGCCGATCCTCTTCACCCACACCACCGTCGGCACGCCGGTGACGATCACCGGCAACGGACCGGATTATCAGACCTACCTGAAGCAGTCAGCCGCCAAGGCCAGTGCCAACGCGGCCAAGTATGCCGCGGCGAAGAAGCGTGCGGATGAAAAGGCGGCCGCTGCCGCCGCCGCCCTCCCTCCGGGTGATCCGAACGGGCCGCCACCAGCCGCCGGCACCACGCCTGCGACAACGCCCGCCGGAACGACACCAACACCGCTGCCGGCGCCGACACCAGGAGTCACTCCGCCTGCCGGAACTCCCGCCCCCGCCATTCCTGCGACGGAAATCAAGCCGGCCGTGCCTGCGAATCCGCCTCCCGCGCCTGGGACGGTGCAGTGATGGATGGCGTTGCCTGGGCCACGTTTTCGGAAAAGGCGGGCATCACTGCCCGCCTTTTTTCATGCCTGTGTCTGGTAGCGTTCGCAAAGCGCCGGCATCAGCGGACCACACGCGGGGGGATCGCACGCCTGGTCTTGCCTCGCCGCCGGGGATGATGATCCGGCCGTTCCAGGTCACCGCGGTGGTCGTGACGAGGGAAAACGGCGCCTCACCGGCATTCTCCCATGATTGTGACTCAAAGTCGAAGGCCAGAACATCACGCGGAAACCCGGGATGTTTTGATTTGGGTTCGAAGTCCGCATTCGCGCCGTCGTCACCGCCGATGATGAGAATTTTTGAACCGGCCACGGGGGCCGGACTCGGCGCTGCCACGGCCTTGCGGGGCATGGCGGGCAGTTTTTCCCAGCCGCCCGCCTTGGTGTAACGCCACGCGTCGTCCAGCCATTCGCGCACAGGTTTGCCATCGGGTCCGGCACTCAGCGCCGCGCCGCTGAAGAGATGCACCGCGTTGTTCGCGGCGGCCATGCAGCCCAGGATGCGGGGTTTGCCGGGGCAGGGGGGCAGCTCCTGCCAGCGCGCCCCGCTTTTTTTCAAATCCAGCGACCAGAACGTGTTCAGCGCGCTTGTCGCCGCAGGCGCCTCGATGCCGCCGGCGATGTGGATCACGTCACCGAGCAGGCAGCCGCTCATGAACGCGCAGGGTTTCGGCAACGGCGGCAGCGTCGCGCCGTTTTCCAGCCGGAACACATCGCGGAAATGTTCCGTGGCATTGCCACCACCCACGATGATGAGTCCCTCCGGTGTCGTGATGCTCACGCCGTAGCCGTTCGCCTTCGGCAGCCTGCCGAGCACACGCCAGTTCCCGTCCGGTTTGTCGAGCGCATAGATCGTGTCATACCAGAGTTTGGAGCCGCCTTCCCACGGCATCTTGCCGATGAAGTGAGTGCCGCCTGCCACGATCAGCGCGCCCTGGCTCACCCCTGCGAAGCTGCCGGCGAAGCCGCGCTCATCAGGAACCGGTGGTAGTTGGGACCAGACCAGCAGGGAAAGCAGCAGCAGTGATTTCATGTTTCCTCCAGGGTCACTTCGGTCGTGCTTCCTTCCGTGCCCTGCCAGTTTTCTCCGGGGGCGGGCCTTGGGTGCGGCCTTCGTTCTTCACCACCTCCTCCGGCTCGGGGATGCGGCCCTGGTCGTTCGTCCGCTCGATCCACTCCGTCAAAACCCCGCTGAGGCGTTCCAGGGCGGCGCGATTCTCAGGTTTGTTGGATTTGACGAGGTTGTGGATCTCGAACGGATCGTGGCGCAGGTCGTAGAGTTCCTCCTCCGGCATCGTCGGCGCGGCCAGCACGGCCTGTTCCGGCGTCAGCTTGTTCTGCGCGGACAGTTCTTTGATCAGATTCCACACGGGGTATTGCTTTTCCTTGTAGGCGTTGAATTGCAGGAAAGGCCGGTCCGGTGTGAAATTGCGGATGTAGCGGTAGTGCGCGTCACGCACGGTGCGGAAGCGGAACACCGTCATGTCGCAGCGGTCCCGTGCGCCGAACACATATTCACGGGGCGGCTCCGCCTGCGCACCCATGAACGCCTGCCCCTGCATGCCCGGCGGTTTCGCGACCCCCGCCCACGAAAGCGATGTCGCGGTCAGATCGATGCTCATCAGCAGGCGGTCGCTTACCTTCCCGGCTTCATAACCGGCGGGGGCAGGCATGCCGGCCGGCCAGCGCACGATCAGCGGCACGTTCAATCCTTCCTCGTAGCAGAACTGCTTCCCGCGCACATGTGCCTGCCCGTTGTCGCCAAAGAAGCAGATCACCGTGTTCTCCAGCAGTCCGTCGCGCCGCAGCAGCTCCATGATCCTGCCGACCTTCACGTCCAGCGCCGTCGCCGCGTCGAGATACTGTGCCCAGTCCTTCCGCGTCATCTCATGATCCGGGTAATACGGCGGTATCTCCACCTTTGCCGGATCGGCATGCGGCGCGGCATGAAACGTGCGGTGGGTTTCTGAGAAATTGACCTGCGCGTAAAACGGCTGGTGTGCCTTCAAATCATCCCAGTCCGCCGAGTCGAACGGCCTCATCGGCATGGCGAAGTTCCAGTCTGTCTTCCCCGTCCCCTTGAACCCCGCCTCCGGCGGCAGATTCCGCACATTCGCCGTGAAATACCGCGCCTCCCGCATGCGCTGGCTGATCAAACGCACGCCTGATGGCAGCGTGTGGCTGTCGTCGCGATGCGAGCGGTGATTGTGCGCCCCGATCGTCGTCTGGTACATCCCCGTGTTGAAGGCCGACCGGCTCGCCGAGCACACCGGGGCCGTCGTGTAAAAGCGGGTGAAGCGCATTCCCTTCGCCGCCAGCGCATCCAGCACGGGCGTCGCCACCTCCTTTGTCCCGTAGCAACCCAGATGCGGCCCGAAATCCTCCGCGATCAGCCAGAGAATGTTCGGACGCTTCTCCGCGGCATGAAGAACCAGCGCGGAAAAAAGAGCGAGGATGGTCGGGGTGCGAAACATGCCGCCAGGATGACCGAAAAGGCATCTGCCGTGCAAGATCAGATTTTTTTGGCCTGGCGCGCTTGAGTCCGCCTCTCACGCCTCAATCACCGGAATCTTCAGCATCTCCCCGCCCTTGAGCGCGGAATCGTGCGCGATGATGCCGGGCACGGTGAAGTTCAAAGCGGCGTGGATGTCCACCAGCGGGCGGCGCTGCTCCACGAGGCTGCTGATGAACTCATGCGCGATGAAGGTGTGCGAGCCGCCGTGGCCGCTGTCATGCCGCATGGCCTCCGGCAGCAGATCGGTCCTCCACCACTTCGTCTCTGTGAGCACCGTGGGGACGGACCTCGCATGGGCGAATCCAGCATCGTCCTTCCCCTGGCCGCCTCCAGGCGCCCACAGCCGCCGGTTGTGCTGGTCCACGGTCATCTTTGTCGTGTGCCAGATGGCATATTCCCCCTCCCACACGGGAGCCTCCCACCACACACGCACGCGAAAGGCGGTGCCTTTGCTCGTGCCGAAGTGCGCCGTCTCGTTCCAGAAGGGATTGTTGCCGTAGCCGTTCTTTTTGAGCATCGGGTCGCCATCGCCCCAGCCGTTGCAGGACACCTGCGTGAGCGTCTCGCCGGTGAGTCCCACGAGGAAGGCCGTGCAATGCGTGGGGTAAAACATCGGCGGTACGCCGTAGCGCCACGTCGGCTTCTCCGCGCTGCCGAAGAGTGTGCGCAGCCCGGGGTGCATGTAGTCGGCATCGCAACTGATGACCTCCCCCAGCTCCCCTTTGGCACGCATCTGCCGCAGGGTGATGAAATCCTGCCGCCACACGCTGGTCTCCGCCATCATGTAGGTCAGACCGGTCTGCCGTACTTTGTCGGCCAGCCGCCGCGCCTGCTCCAGCGCCTCCGCCGCAGTCGCGGCCATGACGGCCGGCACCGCCGAGATCACATGCTTCCCATGCTCCAGAGCAAGCATGGCATGCGCGAAGTGCAGCGGCCCGTCCGTGAAGACCGCGATGGCATCCAGATCCGGGTCCTTCACCATCTCCTCGAGCGACGGATAACTCTTCGCGCATTGATAGGTCTTCATCAGCGCATCCCGCCGCTCCGGGATCAGGTCCGTGACTGCGGCGACGGTGCAATGTGGATGCTCGTGCCAGTAGAACTGCAACCCAAAGCGGCCGCCCGCGACGCCGATGCGCACCTTCTTCACCGCCGTTTCCGCAAACAAACCTGCTGGAGCAAACAACGCCGCGCCGGCAAGGGCGGCGTGGTGGATGAAATTGCGACGGGGGGTGGAGGTGGGGCCAGTGTTCATGAAGGATGGAGCCGCGGCGCCGTTTTTTTCACCGGCCGCGTGTTCACACTACTCAACGCGGAGGCGCATTCTTTCTCTGTCCTGCCTCGCGCCAGAGGAGCTTCAGCGTGTCGTTTTCGGCGGCTCCACGGCCAGCTCCGTCTCGGGGATGAGTTTGATCTCCACGTCCGCGTTCTTGAGGTGCCTGTCAAAGAAGCCGCGGGTGAGCTGGATGACGGATGGCTTGGCGAAAGCCGGGCCGCCGTGGCCAGCCCCAGGGAGTTTCTGCAGCCACACTTCGACGCCTTGCGCCCTCAGCGCGGCCTCGAGCTGCACGCTTTGCGCGTACGGCACCAGCGAGTCGTGGGTGCCGTGGAAAATGAGGAACGGGGGGTTGTCCTTGCTGGCATAATGCACGGGGCTGACAGCGTCGGCCTTCGCCTTGTCATCGAGCCGGGCGCCAATGAGCAGGGAGTAAGGATCGCCGGGGGTGTTGAAGGCAAAGATGTTCCTCACGTTCTTGTCTTCGGCCGCCTGCTGGACGACGGTGCTGAAGTCCGCAGGGCCGAAAATGTCGCACACGGCCTGCACACGGTCGGACTGCTCCTCATGGCCGCCGATGGGCGCGAACGCCTTCTTCCCGCCTGCGGTGCCGACAAGCGCGGAGAGATGGCCGCCTGCGGAGCCGCCGATCACGCCGAGGCGGTCCTTGTCGAAGTTGTACTGCCCTGAACGGGCGCGCAGCCAGCGGATCGCGGCCTGGCAGTCCTGGATTTGCGCGGGGAAGACGGCCTTCTGGCTGAAACGATATTCCACGCTGGCCACGGCGTAGCCCTGGAGCGCCATCAGTACCACCGGGCATGGAAACTTGCTCCCGCCACGCCAGCCGCCGCCATGGATGTGCACGATGAGCGGCAGCGCTTTTTCAGACGGCTTCTCCGGCAGGTAAAGATCGAGCTTCTGCGCGTCGTCACCGCCTTCGATGTAGGCGAGGTCCCTCTCCATCCGGATGCCGGCGGGCGGCGTGAATGGTTTTGGCGCGCGTTTGGCCGGGGTTTCCGCGAATGCGGTCGCGGCCAGCAGGACAAGGAGGAGGGCGGAGAATTTCATGACGATGTGAAGATGCGCCGCATGAACGGTCGATACGCAGAAATATTCCCGCTTCCGCGCACAAAAAGACCCGCGCCACCCGCCACATGATTCGCGCCCGCCGCTTCAGCGGGTTATCACCGGAGATGACTCCGGCGCGTCCATCAGGAAAAATTCGCTCGACTCGGCGTCAGGCATGCCGCCGCTGCGGATGCCCTCCAGCCTGCGGCGGCTGCCGCGTTCGCTGCCTGGACGATACGCGGTGCGCTGCACCAGGTCGGTGATGACAGGCGCGGCGACGACGGCACCGGCGGCCAGCAGCGCGAGCGCGATCACATTGGACGATCCCCGGCGCATGCCTCGGCCGAAGAGGATGCCCAGCGCGCAGCCTGCGGCGGCAGGGGCGATGAGCGAGGCGTAGGCGTCGTATCCGGGGGCGGGCTGGTTTGGCTGCATGGTGGAACATAGCCGCTGTGCGTGATTCACCAAAGAGGAATTTGCCCGCCTTCCCCTTCCCGGTTAAAGAATGCGCACTCATGCCCAAAAACGCCGCATCTCCCAAACGCTACGCCCTCATCCTCGCCGGCGGCAGCGGCCAGCGCTTCTGGCCCATCAGCCGCGACGCGCAGCCGAAGCAGCTTCTGAAACTGTTTGGCGACAAGTCGCTCCTGGAGCTCACCATCGAGCGTCTCGACGGCCTCGTGCCGAAGGAGAACATCCTCATCCTCACCAATCAGCAGCAGGAGGTCGCCGTCCGTGCGATCGCCAAAGGGCTGCCCGCTGAAAACATCGTCGCCGAGCCGGAGAAGCGCGACACCGCGCCTGCCATCGCCCTCGCCGTCGGCTGGGTTGTCGCCCGTGATCCGATGGCGACGATGATCGTGCTCCCGGCAGATCATTTGATCCAGAACAAAGCCGAGTTCCAACGGGTGATGAAGAACGCCGCCACCGCCGCGGAAAACAGCGGCAATCTCGTCACCGTCGGCATCAAGCCCACCTGGGCCTGCCCAAGCTATGGCTACGTCGAGCGCGGCAAGAAGGCCGGCATCAGCGGCATGGATGATCTCTCCGCCTGGGAAGTCGCCCGTTTTCGTGAGAAGCCGAATCCCGATCTGGCGGAGCACTTCATCAGCCAGGGCAACTTCCTCTGGAACGCCGGCATGTTCATCTGGACGATCCCCGCCATCTTCAGCGAGTTCAGCCGTCACTGCCCGGTGCTGGCCGACTTTGTCTCCGAGCTGCGCGGCTCGAAGGACTTCAGCGCCACCGTCGCCCGCCAGTTCAACAAGCTGCCGAAGCTCTCCATCGACTACGCACTCATGGAAAAAGCCTCCCGTGTGCTCAACATCGAGGCCACCTTCGATTGGGACGACGTGGGCAACTGGACCAGTGTCGGCCGTTACCTGAAGCACGACGACGGCGGCAACCAGTTCAATTGCGCCTTCTCCCAGCAGGACGCGTCGAACAACATCGTCTTCACCCAGACCGGCCAGCACATCGCCCTCATCGGCGTGCAGGACCTCATCGTCGTCGCCGCCAAGGACGGCCTCCTCGTCACCGACCGCGCCCGCGCCGAGACGATCAAGAAACTCGTCGATGGCCTGCCGCAGGAGTTGCGCTGACCCCTTCTCGCCCCGTCATGCCGCGCATCCTCGCCATCGACCACGGCACCGTGCGCATCGGCCTCGCCATCAGCGACGAGATGGAGATCGTCGCCAGCCCGCTCAAAACGATCGATGCCAGCCACGAGCCCGAGCGTGCGATCTGCCGCATCGTGAAGGACAAACACATCGGCAGGATCGTCATCGGCATGCCCTATCACATGAGCGGCGAGAAAGGCGGGGCCGCCGGGCGCGTCGAAAAATTCGCCACCAGCCTCGGCAAGGAGCTGCGGCACGCGATCCCCATCGAATTCGTCGATGAGCGCCTGTCGTCTGTCGAAGCCGAGGCGGCGCTCTCACGCGCAGGCATCACCGGCAAACGCGAACGCAACGAGGTCGTCGATCAGATCGCCGCCGTCGTCATCCTGCAGCAGTATTTGAACCAGCAGCGCGGCCCGGAGGGCTTCCTGCTGTCCGACGAAGCCTACGAACTCGACTGGACCGATGAGCCGAAGCGACGTCGAAAGTAAAGCGGGCAAGAACCGCGGTCCCGCGCCGGGCTTCAAGCGGCTGCGGCTCACCATCGCCTATTGCGGCACGCCTTGGCGTGGTTGGCAGAGCCTGGAAGGCGGACGCACGATCACAGATGAGATCAACGCGGCCACTCGCAAAGCCACCGACATCGAAACCAGCGTTCAAGGCAGCGGGCGCACCGATGCTGGCGTGCATGCGCTCGCGCAGGTCGCGCATTGCGACGTGCCCGAAACCGTGCGCATGAGTGGCGACGCATGGGCGAACGCGCTTAACGCCTGCCTGCCGCTCACCATTCGCGTTCTGCGCGCTGAAGAAGCAGATCCACAGTTCCATTCACGCTTCGATGCCGTCGGCAAAGTCTATCGCTATCGCATCTGGCGTCCGCGCATGCTCTCGCCGTTCGAAGCGGATCGCGCGTGGCACGTTTATGGCCCGCTCGACGTGGAGGCGATGCGCTGGTGCTGCGAAAAGCTCATCGGCACGCACAACTTCGTCCGCCTCTCCGCCAATCGCGGTGACATGCCCGAAACCGAACGCCGCCAGCGTACCGAAAAAACCACCCGCACCATCCATCGTGTCGATTTGCGCGAGGACGGCGACGTTTTGGAGTTCGAATTCGAAGGCGACGGCTTCCTCTACAAAATGGTGCGCCTCATCGTCGGCAGCTTGATCCACGTCGCACGCGGTCGTGAGCCAAAGGAATGGCTCGCCAGCCTTCTCAACGACCCGACCGGCAAACAAAGCAATCAAACTGCTCCAGCATGCGGCTTGTACCTTGTCTGCGTGAATTATTTATGACAAGCCGGTGGCTGTACCGGCTTCAGAGTCCAGCGCGTCAACAGTCGTTTCGAACGCCAACAATCCGAACATCAAGTTGCCACAGTCTGGACTTCATGTCCGTTTGTCCTCGGTTAAGCGACGTTGTTTTTGATGCTTCTTCCAGGCAATAAAAATACTCAATAGCCCGAGTATTACGCCTGCTGATGCGATAACAAGAGAAGCAGTCTTGGTGGGCCTAGAATCAATAGCTGCCATCACAAGGCGGGTTGATCCAACGAGCAGGTAGGCGCTGCCAATGATCACATTGTATCGAATTTTCATTTTGGATGTCAGGAATTCATGTCACATGTTGAATGCCAGTTCCTTGTTCGTCGTACGCATCTGTTACGTCACGGGTTGTGGAGGATAGTCGGGGAAATCACCATCATTCCAACCTGGTCCTGGCTCGAAATAATCGATAATTTCGAACACCAGCCAAACAATGAAAGCAATCACTCCCAGAAAGCCAATGACCGGTGACTCAACAATTAAACCGACGATTGTTAAGATCCCGCCGATGATCCCTAACACGTTGCCCCAGGACCAGAAATTTTCTCCATCGGCCTGAGGTGGACCCCGGCGTCGGGCCAGTGTTGCTGGAAATTAAGCGATGGTAGTCATGCCTGGGTTGGGATTGAGTTTAGTTCTCTGGGAGCGGCTGCGCAAGGGCTTTGCACCGCGTTTTGAGCTGATGTGAACA
>JAEUHJ010000049.1 GCA_016795375.1 Verrucomicrobiaceae bacterium | reverse complement strand
CAACAAACGAGTGTGGGGGTTTGGGGGTCCGTGGGTCGGTTGGTTTTATAAGGCTCCCCCCCCGGCCCTGGGTGGGGTGCTGTATCTGGCGGGTCCCATCCCCCACCGTGAACGGTGCGCACCACAATGGCTGCGCGGTGTGGTGTCATCGCCCGCACCCTGGCATCCGCCCCGGTCACACACGAATTAACATGCGGTGCTTAGGCGTTAAGAAAGTGTCAAAACGCATGCCACGCGCTCACAACGTCGCCAGCGGGCGAGACATCACAGATCATTGCACAAAGTGCAACCATCTGTGGTGTCTCGGTGCCAACCCCTCACCCTTCGTCTGAGCCGCCAGATTGACTCCTTACGCCAAATGATGTATAAAACACATCATGACACGCACTCAGATTCAGTTCCCGGAACCGCTTTACCAGCGGCTCAAAGAGATCGCCGAGCGCCAGGACTGGTCGCTCTCGGAGGTCATGCGCAAGGCGGCGGAGCACTTTGTCACCCGCTTTCCCGAGGAACCTGCGCCGAAGAAAGCCTGGCGCTTTCCCGCACTCGACTGCGGCGGCGACTTCCTCACCGATCCCGCGACCCTGCAGCCCGAAGTGGACGCCATCCTGGAGCGCAACGCGTCATGATCCTCTCCGCCGACACCAACCTCTTTCTCTACGCGGCCAATCCCGATTCGCCGCACCACGAAGCCTCCCGCCGCTTCTTCGAGGAGGAAATCGCCGGGCAGCGCTTCCTGCTCTGCGGCCTCGTGCTGGTGGAGCTTTACATGCAGCTCCGTAATCCCGCCGTCTTCAAGAAGCCCAAGACTGCCAAAGAAGCCACCGCCTTTTGTGATGCCCTCCGCGCCAACCCCACCTGGGAGTTCGGCGACTACGAACCCGAAGTCGGCAAACCCCTCTGGAACTGGGCCGCCAAGACCACCACCCACTTCCGCCACATCATCGACGCCCGCCTCGCCCTCACCCTCCGCCACCACGGCGTCACCCACTTCGCCACCGCGAACGCGAAGGATTTTGAAGGGTTTGGGTTTGAGAAGGTGTGGAGTCCGTTGTCATAAAATACCAATGAAGATCACCGCCCTTCTTCCTTCTACATGGAGTGTATCTGAAGCTTGGCAGAAGCTGCTTGGCGGTTCCCCTGCCGAGTCTTCTCAAGGATTGAGTGATCTTTTCATTCTTGTGACCCTCTACTTCGGAGGGCTATTACTTTTGCTTGGCCTCTTCCTGACGTTTCGGTCGTGCTGGAAAACACTCCGGTATCGTCGCCGACTGAAAAGCATAAAGGACTACTCCTCAGCCCGCGGCACACTGGGCAGTGATGGATCATTCCCGCTGTTCCGTGGGTTCAATCATCACCTTGTTGAGGTGCCAAAACAAGATGGATCAAGCGAACTGATGCTTCGACGCTCTGTCGATGGAGCGGAGATTTTCACAGATGACAGCTTTGCGCCTGGTTTGTCCTCGAATCGCCTTTTCCAAGCCGCGCCGGGCATTTTGACCGGATTGGGAGTGCTTGGCACTTTTGTCGGACTTCAACTCGGGATCGGAGGCCTTGACCTGCAAGACCTCAAGAAGCTTGAAACGAGCATCGTGCCTCTGATTCAAGGCTGTGCGGTGGCCTTTTCCACTTCGGTTTGGGGTGTAACCGCCAGTCTCGTTTTCAGCCTTATCGAGAAGCTTTTGGAAGGCTTTGCTCTTGGTGGTGTGAGAAAGCTCCAGCAACGAGTGGACGATCTAGTGCCGCGATATGTGCCGGAGGAAGCGATGGCGGAGTTGGCGCGATCATCTCGCAGCTCGGAGAATCTGTTGAAAGGTCTGGCAGTGGCGATCGGGGACGAGATGCAGAAAGCTATTGGGCGTCTTGGAGCAGAAATCAAAGATGCGGTGGTTAATGCGACAAAGGAGGGCCAAGGGCCGTTGGCGGAGCAGTCCGCTCAGTTGCTTTCGTCTGCCATCACGGCTGAACTCGGAAAACTGAAGGAGGCTATTGACGGTATGGGGCAGCGTTTCACTGACGACTTTAGTTTCGTCAGCAGCGAGCTTACCAAGAAAGTCCAGTCCTTTGGACCTGTGATCACAAAGCTGGCCGAATCAGTGGCAACGAATGACCAAACCGTGTCGAATGCCGTCGCCAAGCTGAATGCGCACGAATCGGTGATCGCGAACATGGGGGAAGCGTCAGATAGGATCAAACAAGCCGCGCAGTCATTCGAAGCGATGAATGGGACTCTTGAAACGTCAGCCGCCAGAAACAAGGAAGCAGCAGACGCGCAACACGCAGCGGCGAATGTGAATCAGGAAGTGGCCGCCCAGTTTAGAGCCGTCGGAGAACGCCTGCCAGAAGTCCGGCAGACGGTAGAGGATGCCGCTCGTGTGATCGGATCGTTGGGCGCGCCCATTGCTGAACTTCAATCGCTTCTCGCGAAGCAACCTGAGCTTTACCAGCAACTTGAAGGGCAAAGGACAGCTTCGGAAGAGGAGCGAAGCACCAGGCTCCTTAGCTTGTCAAAAGACCTTGCAGGAACAGTTGGCAAGGCCGTCGAAGAGTTCGCCAAAGTGGGGGCCATCGCACAACAACTCGACAAGGCATCGTCCAGTTTGGAAGAGGCGAGCAATGAGCTGGCGGTATTTGGGCAGCAAGTGCTGCAAGCGAGCCAGGAACAACGAGCTGCTTCTGAAGCTTCGCGCGAGGCTGCCAACGCAAGCAAGCAGACCACTGAGGTGCTGAAACCTCTGCCTACCGCATTCAAGGATCTGTCGGTCAGTTTTGCTGAGTCCGGCGACAAACTGCGGTCGGGGGTTGATGCGGCCACAGAATCTCAGCGCCTCTGGTTGCAAGGGGTGGAATCTCAGTTAGTCGCACAACGGGATCAACTGAAAGCCATCGTTGCATCCTACGGTTCACAACTCGAAGGTTCAACCAAGCAACTCATCGATCAATGGACAAAAGCGGTGACAGATTGCTTGAGGAGTTACGACACGCAGGTTCAGACGCTTGATGGCAGTCTTGAGGAGCTTCAGGAAGCCATCAGCAGCCTCAAGCAAAAAGCCTGATCATGTTCTCCCGCACCCAGCGTCAAAAACAGGCTCCAAGTGAGGAGAACCCATTCGTCCTGTCATTTTCGGATTTGATGGCAAGCCTGCTCGCCATCTTCATTTTGGCGCTCATCGTTACGATGCTGGAGTTGCAGAAGCGAAAAGAGGAGTTGTTGCGTGAGCAGGAGAAAATCAAGATCACCCTTGTGGAGCTGATTGGTAGTCTTCAAGAGATTCAGACCATTCAAACCAGTATCGCCAGTGCTTTGGACGGAGTCAGCCAGCGCGAACGTTCGCTTACTGCAATGCTGGAAGGCATACAAAAGGACCTCAAAGAGCGAGGTGTGGAGGTCATTGTGGCTGAGAATGGCAGTGTGCTGCGGATTCCCGAGCGAGGGTTGAGTTTTGCACTCGGAAAATACGACATTCCCCCTGCTTTTGAGCCTAATGCGTCCGCCATAGGCGAAGCGCTTGCGCATGCCTTGGAGCAGGAGACCAATCGCAGGATGCTGGACACCGTTTTCATTGAAGGCCACACGGATGCTGTGCAAAACACAAGGGAAATGGGGAACTGGGGGCTCAGCACCTACCGGGCCATCTCCCTGTGGAACTACTGGACACTCAAACCTGGCAACCTCGCCCGAATGAAGGAGTTTCACAACCTGCCTTCGAACTCCGAACAACGACCTCGACCGCTTATCTCCGTCAGCGGCTACGCGGAGACGCGTTCCACCCATTCGCTTGAGATTGCTGCGGCAATGAAGCCAGACCGGCCGGAGGACCGGCGAATCGACATCCGGTTCACGCTGGCCGCGTCAGAGAAAAAGCATTTGGGCGACCTTCAAACAGATTTGAAGGCAATGAAGGCCAAGACAGACGCCTTGATTCAACGGCTCAAGCAATCCAACGGCAATGAACCTTGACCTGAAGCTTCCCTGCCTGCCCGTTCCAAGTCTCAATGAGGCTGTGCTTCGACGTTCGTTGTCTGCCCTTGGAAAGATCAAAGAGCAAAATGAACGGCGTTGGGGTGGTGGTGGATCACCGGCCTTTGACAACCGAAAGGAAAAAATACGGAAACGCCTTCAAGGTGCGGTGAATCCAGCTCAAGAGTTACAAAAAATTCAGGCTACGGAAGTCGGCTGGCAGCGCCTCCTGCTCAGTCTTTATGTTGAATCACATGGGCAAGACTGGTTGCCCCCTTTTGATGAAGGTTTAGCCGCTCAAATCCTTGGCAACGATGGCGCACAATGGAACGCTTCACGTCGAAGGCAGGTTACTCAGCTTTTTTTCGAAAGGTTTGATTCTTTGCCCGCTCTGTCATTTATAGCGAGTGCGTTGCGTGCTGCCTATTCATCTCCCGGAAGCCCGTCGGGCGGAAGCACTGCGCTATGGGCATCAACGTGCAGCACCATTTTCCAATTGGATGGGCCGAAGGGGGTCGCAAGCGCAGTCAAAAGCGGTGAGACGCTAGCGCAACTGATGGAAAGGCATGGCATTCCAAACACAGGAAGATATTCGGAGAAGCTGCGTCAGATTTACTTGCTTGAGAGCATTCAACGGTGCGCCTTGGGTGCAGAGCCGGAGGCGTTGGCTGAAATCGAGAAAGAAAAGACACAACCTGCGATTGATTCGCTACCTCTTGGAGCCGCAGCTCTGCGGATTTTGGTTACCAGAGTAGAAGGCGAGGAGCATCGGAAGTGGCCTGAAGGATGGCGTAAATGGCTCAGCCGTCTGGGATGTGATCCGCGTATCGGAAGGCACACGGCTGAGGGTGCAAAATGGTGGGGATGGGCAACGGCGTCGCAGTGGAATCTGGCTGTTCAGGGTATCATTGGTCTGTCACTCAAGTTCTTCTTTGACTTTCTGGATGGAACCGTGTCTGCGCATCAATGGGAAGAGCGCCGACAATTTCTCGAAACGTGTTTTGAGGCGGGAAAAATTGTGGATGCACGGCTTGTGCTTAATGCTCAGTGTATGCAGCGTCTCCCAGTCAAGATGCGTGACAAGTGGAACACCGCAAATCTGAGTTCAACCACAGAGGACACATGTATCATCGCGTTGCGATGCACTGATGATATTTACGTCCTTGAAGGAACTCACAGTTACGGATTGCGAGCATTTCATCGTAGCTTTCCTGTGCAAGGGTTCTGGGAAAGGACGCGACAACAGTATGGCGATGCGGAATTGCGTATCAGCCCTAATCGATGCCCAGTATTCGTCCGGCATAACGGAAATTGGGTTCGGAATTTTCTGAACGAGCTGCGAAGCGCATTTCACGTTGAGTGGAGTCCGAGACGACGATAGCCGACATGTTGATATTCACCACCAAACCCAGCTTCATCTGGTCTGCCAACGCAGACGGCTTGGCCGTGCGCGTAGCGAAGCCGAAACTGTGGAAGCAGGCAAAAGCACTCAAAGCCCCCCCCGAAGTTCAACAGGGCTACCGCCGAATGCAGATGCTGGCGGAATGCCGTGAAGCAGAAATCAGTGAGGTTGATTGCGGCATCTTTATTGCGAAGGACGATGCGGTGCGGTTGGACGAGATTACCAGAAGGACTCTTGAGATCCCTGAGTGCTGGCATGGCGGGATGAGATTGACCACGGAGTCAGCGCCGAATCTGCCGGGCTTTTCAGCACGCATAGGACTGGTCGATCCTCTGGCTGAAGTCATCTGGAACTGGGAACTGCGAGGCCCCATTTTGGAGGTGAATGGAAACCCATATCTTCCAACAGCGGCCCAGTTTACAGCACTCTCAGCCTTCAAAGAATGGCAGGCGCTACCGAGCCGAGATGAACTCGACCATCTTTCGCTGCTGGCCTCGCTCCGAGAAGCGCATGAGGCAGGCTGTCCGATCGATCTCGAAGCCTATCGTGACGACGGCGCGAATATCGTCCGTGCCCGTGATTTGATAGTCCATGCCGCAGAAGACGCCGCCAGTGGTGATTTGATTCTATGCCCTCTCCCTCAAGGCGATTTTGAGGATGTCACCACAGAAGAGATTCAGCAGCGTCTTTCGCAGTTGGATGGCAGCGGACGCCGCAAAGTAATCCGCGTCGGGAAACGCATCATTCTCCTTGATGAAGAACAGACCGCCGTGGCCCGTGCAATCAAATCTCGCCCAAGGGTGCCGCGAGTTGCACGAGAAAATTTCCAGAGAGACCCGGCCGGCTGGCTAAGCGATCATGTGTTTCCAGATGTTCCGGTAGAGTTCAGCCCTCGTGTTACCGGTATTGGTGAATGGAGGGGCGGCTACCTCGGGGGAGCTAACGGTGATCCCGAAGATTGGTTTGGTGCGAAGCCTGAGATCGAGAAGCCAGTTCCAAAACCGGAGACCGTAAATGGCAAGTCGGGTGATGATGATGACGAAGAAGGGGAGGCTGTGCCCACCGAAAAGCCGCTGGTCCTACATCCTCTCATTATTCCCAACGACGTTGAGCTTGGTTACGGTTGGTCCTTTCACGCGGTTGAGGAATCACAA
Source organism: Verrucomicrobiaceae bacterium (assembly GCA_016795375.1). Classification (GTDB taxonomy): domain Bacteria; phylum Verrucomicrobiota; class Verrucomicrobiia; order Verrucomicrobiales; family Verrucomicrobiaceae; genus Prosthecobacter. Next base: position 38,334 of record JAEUHJ010000049.1, on the reverse strand, counting down.
GAAGAACCTTTTCAGCCCGATTTCTCGCAGTATCAACGACAGCCGATGCTGCATCAGGAAGAGGCCATTCGCTGGTTGTTGGGCCATGCCAAGCGCGCGCTCAAAAACAAGGAAATGGTTTCTGAACAGCGCGCATGGGGAGCTGGAGCTTTGTTGGCTGATGATATGGGCCTTGGTAAGAGCTTTACCACATTGATTGCACTCGCTGAATGGATGCGGCATTGGAGAAGTGTCACGACCACTGAGCCGCCGGCAATGCTTTTCGTTGTTCCTCTCTCACTCATGGAGAATTGGAAATCCGAAATTGAAAAAGCATTCGGGAGTGCAAACGGTCCTTTTCTTCGTGTGGCAATGGCCCAACCGGACTTTGAACTTCACCAATACAGGCGAAGTCCCGGAGCCGTCGATGTTGCTGAACCTGGCAACGTCAGAGAGTTCGGGCTTTGTTTTGGCGATGGCACGGAGAGAAGCCTGGATATGCCGGGATCATGCGTGATTACCACTTATCAAACCCTCCGTGACTATCGCTTTTCCTTTGCCGCAGCCCAGTGGGGTGCGGCTATCTTTGATGAAGCACAGCACATCAAAAACCCGAACGCTCAGCAAACCATTGCAGCCAAGGCTCTTCGTGCGTTGTTCCGGATCACGCTTACTGGAACGCCAGTAGAAAACCATCTGGGTGACTTCTGGTGCATCCTCGACACAGCTGAGCCCGGCCCATTGGGAGCCTTTGCGGATTTTCGCAAACGGTGGATTGCGCCGATGATTCGCGAAAGGGCAAGAATGCACGAAATTGGCAGAGAACTTCGTGACATGGTGGGTGGTTTGATGCTCCGCCGCACGAAAGAGGAACGCCTCACTGGACTTCCCGGTAAGTCCATCGTGCCAATCAGTTGCCCCATGACTTCAGAACAGGAGGAGATGTATTCTGAGGCACGGGAGGCAGTGACAGACGCCGACCCAACGGAGGAGCCGGCGAGCAAAGGCCGCCATCTTGCCGCGCTTTGGCATTTGCGGCAGGTTTCTCTTCACCCTGATCTGATCGGAGGCGGTTCAATTCGAAGTGGGAAAACAGAGACGGAATGTCGAAAAACTCTCAGCCGTTCAGGCAAGCTCGCGTGGCTGCTTGTCTTGTTGGACGGAATCCGCAGAAAAGGCGAGAAAGCCCTCATCTTTTGTGTGCTCAAGGAGTTGCAAGAGGCTCTTTCCTCCCACTTTGAGGTGATCTATGGGATTCCAGTTCCAATCATCAACGGAGATACCAAAGCCACCTCGCGCCGCGATCCCGGCCAGACAAGACTTGGATTGATTGAGGAGTTCTCGAGCAGAAACGGGTTCGCGCTTTGCGTGCTCTCGCCGATAGCTGCTGGTGCGGGGTTGAACATTGTAGCTGCGAATCATGTCATTCATCTTGAACGTCATTGGAATCCAGCCAAAGAGGATCAGGCGACGGATCGCGCATATCGAATTGGACAGCAAAAGGCAGTGACAGTTTATCTACCCAGCGCCACACACGGCGAGTTCGCTTCATTTGACATGATCCTCCATAAGCTTCTGGAGAAGAAGCGAGCGCTCCAGGGAGCACTTGGGCTAGTCCCTCCTGACGCTGTTTCCGCGCCAGAGTTGATCGCAGAGTTGTTTGGACAAACTCGAAGCAACGACAGAGCATTTGGTGCACCGATCTCACTTGATGATGCGCTTCATCTGTCATGGCAGATGTTCGAAGCTCTAATAGCGGTTTTCTATGAGCGGGAATCGGAGCGTGTTATCCTCACGCCACACACTGCAGACCATGGTTCTGATGTGGTTGCTCTCGGCTGGGGTGTGGGCAAAGAGAATGTGCTCATTCAGTGCAAGTTTACGAAAGCCGAGAAGTATGACAGCGAGGAAGGAGTTCGTGCCGTTTCAAGTTCAGCTCCGTTTTTTGAGCGTCCACTGGGCGAGGCGTTCTCGCGAAAAGCGCTTCACTCGACTGCCCGCAAGTTTGGGCGTCGAACCAAGCGTTCGGCAGAAATCTGTTCGGTCGACCTTTATGGTCGCAATTGGCTTTCAATCGCACTGCAAAAGCATCGGCCCACACTCAAAGAAGTTCTGGATCGTAGCACAAGGAGGGAAAAGTTTTCCTAACCGTGGCAATCAACGCCATCCCGCCACAACAGGGCTTGATTAAACGCGGGCCACTTTTCAGAACAGCCCGCCTTTGCCCATGAGGAAGTGCTCGACGATGGGGTCGAGGGCGAGGGCGGGGAGGAAGTTCAGCGCGCCGATGAGGAGGACGGTGCCGATGAGCAGGATCGTGAAGGTGGCGCCATTCACGGGGAAGGTGCCGGGGCCGGCGCGCACTGCTCCCGGAATTGACGGGCCAGCTCTCAAAAGCTAATCTTTCTCCATGAACACGCTGACCAAAAGCTCACCGCTCGGCACCCTCGGACTGACTTCGGGGGATCATTGGGTGAGGTTTCATGTGGAGGATGACGCCATTTCGTTTGAAGTAGCGGCGTCACTGCCCGCGCAGGCACCGGTTTCTCCGATGCCCTCCCGGAGGGCGACGGCAGCGCGGTCGTTTGTGGCGAGGTGGTCAGGCCAGGGACGGTTGCTTTCCGAGGCCGAAATAGGCGATGACGAACGCTTGGCCGCACTGACGGCCAAGCATGTGCGCTGATCCATGAGGCTCTTTCTCGACACCAATGTGCTCCTGGACGGGTATTTCCAGCGGACGGGAGCCGCTGTCAGCGATGTGCTGATCGCACGCTGCGATGGGACGACGCTTTCCGGAATAATAGCCTGGCATACGCTCTCCAACGCTTTTTACCTCGTGCGAGGTCATTCCAAGTCCGCTGCGACCGCGTTTCAGTTCATCACCGACCTGCTGAGCTGGGCGGAGGTGGCCGTGACAACAAAAGCCGATGCTTTGCGGGCCGCTCAGTCCGGGATGAATGACTTTGAAGACGCTCTTCAACTATCGGCTGCCACCGCATGCTCCGCAGACATCGTGGTCACGCGCAACATCACGGACTTCAAGTCCAGCCCGATTCCCGTGATGACGCCGGAGGAGTTTCTCGCGGCGTATCCATGATGGCGAACGAGCGATTTGCCTCCGTGCTGCAATCTTCAAGCACTCAAACCAGCGGCCATACTTCAAAGTGGTCCGCACAGTCCTCTGTGCGGTTTTGGAACAGGAGAAATTCATTCGGCACAGAGGACTGTGCGAACCACTTTTTAGAACAAGCTGCCTCCCTTCATGAGGAAGTGCTCGACGATGGGGCCGAGGGCGAGGGCGGGGAGGTAATTGAGCGCGCCGATGAGGAGGACGGTGCCGATGAGCAGGATCGTGAAGGTGGCGCCATTCACGGGGAAAGTGCCGGGGCCGGCGGGGACGGCTTGTTTGGCGGCGAGCGATCCGGCGAGCGCCATGATGGGCACGATCATGAGGAAGCGGCCGATGAGCATGGCGAGGCCGAGCGTGGTGTTATACCAGGGCGTGTTGGCCGTGAGGCCGGCGAAGGCGCTGCCGTTGTTGCCGGTGGTGGAGCTGTAGGCATACAGCATCTCGCTCAAGCCGTGCGGACCGGCGTTGTTGAGGCCCGCGACGCCCCAATCGCTCACGCAGGCCCAGGCGGTGAAGCCGAGCACGCTGAGTGTCAGGATGAGCAGCGTGAGCATGGCCAGCTTCACTTCCTTGGCCTGGATCTTCTTGCCGAGATACTCCGGCGTGCGGCCGACCATGAGGCCGGCGATGAAGACGGCGAGGATGACAAAGACGAGCATTCCATAGAGACCCGCGCCGACACCACCGATGACGACTTCGCCCAACTGCATGAGGAACAGCGGCACCATGCCGCCGATGGGCGTGAAGGAGTCGTGCATCGCGTTCACGGCGCCGCAGGACGCGGCGGTGGTGACGGTGGCGAAGAGGGATGAGTTGAAGAGGCCGAAGCGCACTTCCTTGCCCTCCATGTTGCCATCCAGCGTAAACCGGGTTTTCCAACCCGGTTCACCGGCTTGCGTGGCGGTTTCGGGAACGAGTTGGAAAACTCGTTCTACGGCCTCGTAATGCGCGCAAACAAGCACGCCGCCGACAAAGAGCACCATCATCGCGGCCCACACGGCCCAGCCGTGCGCCTGGTTCTTCACCATGCGGCCGAGATAGTAGGTCAGGCCGCTGCCGATCGCGAGGATCGAGAGCATCTGGATCAGATTCGAGATGGGCGTGGGGTTCTCGAAGGGATGCGCGGCGTTTGCGTTCATGAAGCCGCCGCCATTGGTGCCGAGCACCTTGATGGGAATCTGCGAGGCCATGGGGCCCTGCGCGATGATCTGCTCCGCACCTTCGAGGGTCTTCGCCTTCGTGTAAGGGTCGAAGTTTTGGATCATGCCCTGCGAGACGAGAATGATCGCGGAAACGACGCAGATCGGAACCAACAGGTAATAGGTGACGCGCACGAGGTCGGACCAGAAGTTGCCGACGGTGGCCGTAGAACGAGTTTTCCAACTCGTTTCATCGTTTCCCGAACGAGTTGGAAAACTCGTTCTACTAATGCCACGAACAAGCGCCGCGGCGATGCCGATGCCTGCGGCGGCAGAGGTGAAGTTGTGATAGGTGAGTCCCACCATCTGCGAGAAATAGGAGACGGTGCTCTCTCCGCCGTAGCTTTGCCAGTTGGTGTTGGTCATGAAGCTCACCGCCGTGTTGAAGGCCAGGTGATGGCTGAGGCCGGGCAGTTCCTGCGGATTCCACGGCAGCAGATGCTGCAAGCGCAGGATGGCATAGGTGAAGACGACGCCGACGAGGCTGAAGGCCAGCATGGCGAAGGTGTATTGTTTCCAGCCGTGTTCACGCTGCGGATCGACGCCGAGGAGCTTGTAGGTGAGCCTTTCCACTGGTTTGATCACCGGATCAAGCCAGGTGCGGCCGTTCGGATCGAGCACTTGCATGAGGTAGAGGCCCAGCGGCTTCGTGATGAGCGCGAGGAGCCCGAGAAAGAGGGCGAATTGAAGCCAGTCGGTTGCGTGCATAGGAGTGGAGGTCAGAATTTTTCAGGACGCAGCATCGCCACCGTCAGGTAGGCGAGCAGGGCGAGGGCGATGAGCCCGATGAGGATGGTTTCCATGGTTCAGGGCGGTTAGAGGTTGTCGCAGCCGTTCGCATAAGCAGCGCTGATGACAAAGAAGGCTACAAGCGTGACGAGGTAGATGAGGTCGATCATGAGGTGCGGAGTTGTTGCTCCGCTGTCATGATGCCTGCTCCCTCGATCTTGCCGAGTTAAGAGCGTGGTTCGGGGCGTCAAAAAGGCGTTAAATTGCCCTTCCGGGGTGGCTTGGGCCTGCGGAGGAAGGGTGGGGTATCTTTGCGTGCGGACGTCACAGATGCTGCCATTGAGCAGTGACGTACCGATGCTGATCCGCCTCGCTGAAGTCCTCCACTCTGCACACAGGCATCCAAAGCAGCCTGTGATGCCGCACCTGCCGCCGGTGGACACGCCGCGGCACGGTAAAAGAATAACTCCCGGCCTGCGAGCAGACCGGGAGCTTCCCAACTTAATCAGAGTGGATAAGTGGATCGAACTCCGCGTGGATTAGAAGGCGAGGCTGAGCTTCACGCCGCCGAAGACTTCGTTGTGGGTGGTGAAATTCAACGCCGTGCGAAGGTCGAAGGAATGATTCCAAGCAACATAAGGTGTGAGGGTCGCGATCTTGGTGAGTTTGATCGGGGTGCCGACACTGACGAGGAGGTGGGTGAAGCCGGAGGTGGGGGCTCCAGCGAGTGGCAGACCGACGTTGTTGGTCAGGGCGGAACCATTGCCCGTGTAGTAATCAATGCCGTAACCCGTCTGGATGGCGGGAACGATGCTCAACCAATCCGTCACCGGGATGGTGTAATCAGCCGCAGCCTGGAAATACGAGCCGCTGACACGGAAGTCGTAGTAATAGCCGAAGTAGAGATTGAGTGCCTGAAGGGGCACCGTGATGGTGAAGCCGACTTCGCCCGCGCCCTTGATGCTGAATTCAGGATCGGTGATGCCATTGGCCGCCCCGTTGAAGGAACCGGCATAGGTGTCTGGGTAGAAATAGTGCAGGTATTGGACGCCGAACTTGGCGAAGCCCGCGTCATAAGTGAGCGAGGCAAGAAGGTCGATTTCGGAGTAATCAAAACCGTTGCTTGAGGGCGGGTTGCCGAACGGAGTCTCCACAGTGGAGATGTAGGTGGCGCCGAGGCCCAGGGTCAGGCTGCCGCCATCTTCACCAGAGCCGCCGATGAGAGGCACGGCGACGTTGACGGCACTCCAGACGATGTTGTCGGCGAACCACAGACCGCGGTAGTAGTAGCGGCTGTCGTAGCCGACGTCGAGGGTGGCACCGATGCTGTCAAAGAGGGCCGTGGGGGCCGGTTCGACAGGGGCGGGGCTTTGGGGGGCAGGGGCGGTGCCTGCCGTGGCATTCAAGGCGGCGCAAGCGGCGATGGCCGCCACTGACTTGGTCATGATCGAGTTGAGTCGATTGAGCTTCATGTTTGTTGGTCGAGTTTGGTTTGTTGGTGCGGAGGTGCTGCTTAGCCGGGAAGGCTTGCACAGCGGGCCGCTGCCATGAGCGAGGTAAAAAAGGTCGATCATGGCAATGGCGGTTGGTTCCAACACCTCCGCCACGATGCCTGCCGCTCCCCTCCTGCCGAGTTAAACGCCCGGCTTGAGGTATCAAAAAGGCGTCAAAATACCGCTCAAATCTCCACCTGCTGCCCCAGCTCGATCACACGACCCACAGGAATCTGGAAATAGGTCGCAGGCTGCTGGGCGAGCTTGCTGGCGAAGGAGAAGAGGTGCTCGCGCCAGCGGGCCATGCCGGGCCGGGTGCTGGGGATGATGATTTCGCGACCGAGGAAGAAGGTGGCTTTGTCGGCATCGATTTCGAGATCGTGATTGGCGCACTGGCGCAGGAGGCGCGGGACGTTGGGCTTTTGCATGAAGCCGAAACGGCCGGTGACACGCCAGAAGTTGCCACCGAGTTTTTCGACCTCTACACGGCGGCTCGGCGGCACCCAGGGCTCGTCTTCGGTGATCAGCGTCATGAAAATGACGCGCTGATGGATGGCCTGGTAGTGCTTCAGGCTGTGCAGCAGCGCGACGGGCGTGCGTCCGCTGGTGCTCGACATGAAGATGGCCGTGCCGGGCACTTTGATGACTTTTCCGCCCGCGAGACTTTGAATGAGCATCTCCTGCGAAATGGCGCTGCGTTCCATGGAGGCACGCACGAGCTTGCGACCGGTGGCCCAGGTGGTCATGACGATGAAGATGCCCGCACCGACGGCGAGCGGGAACCAGCCGCCATCGAAGAATTTCACGAGGTTGGCGCTGAGGAAGGCGAGTTCGATCAAACCGAACACGAGGCACAACGGCAGCGTTTTGAGCAGGCTCCACTTCCACAGATGTCGCGCGGCAAAGTAGAAGAGGATGGTGGTGATGAGCATGGTCATCGTCACTGCCACGCCATACGCGGCGGCGAGATTCGACGAGGTGCGGAAGGCGACGACGAGTGTGAGACAGGCGAGCATGAGCAGCCAATTCACGAGTGGGATGTAGATCTGGCCACGGGCGTGCTCGGAGGTGTGGCGGATGCTGAGGCGCGGCAGGTAGCCGAGCTGCACGGCGCTGAGCGTGAGCGAGTAGGTGCCGGTAATGAGCGCTTGCGAGGCGATGACTGTCGCAGCCGTCGCGAGCAGCACGAGTGGCAACGCGGCCCATGAGGGGGCCATTTGGAAAAACGGCGAATGCGCCGACTCGGGCGAGTGCATCAAAAGCGCGCCCTGGCCGAGGTAATTGAGCGCGAGTGCCGGAAACACGAGCGAGAACCAGCTGCGGCGGATCGGCCCGGCACCAAAATGGCCCATGTCGGCATACAATGCCTCGCCGCCGGTCACGGCGAGGAAAACGCTGCCGAGGATGACAAAGCCCGCGCGGCCGCTGGTGGTCAAAAAGTGCCAGCCATGCCAGGGATTGAGCGCGGCGAGGATTTCCGGGCCGTGAATGAGTTGCGACACGCCGAGCGTGCCAAGGCTCACGAACCACAGGGCGGTGATGGGGCCGAAGAAGCGGCCCACATTGGCCGTGCCGAGAAATTGCACCGAGAAAAGCACGATGAGGATGACCACGGTGATGCCCATGATGAGCCACTGCATGTGCTGATTCCATGTTTCAGCCGCCAAAGCATCCGCCGGGGCCGCGCCGAGCAATCCGCCGTCTTTGAGGCCCTCGACGGCGCTCAAGACGGAGATGGCGGGCGTGATGATGCCATCGCCAAACAGCAGCGCGGCACCGAAGAGGCCCAGCAACACGATGACGACGCGGCGTTTCGAGTTTTCGCTCATGCCGTGCGATGCCAGCGCCATGAGCGAGAGCACGCCGCCCTCACCTTTGTTGTCGGCACGCAGGATGAAGACGAGGTATTTGACGCAGATGAGCAAAATGAGCGCCCAGAGCACCAGCGAGACGACACCGAGGATGTGACCGTGCGTGGGATCAATGTGATGCGGGCTGTGCGGGCTGAAGCACTCCTTCAGCGTGTAAATCGGCGAGGTGCCGATGTCCCCAAACACCACGCCGAGCGCCGCGATGACGAGCGTGGTGGTGGAGAGCTTGTGGAGGCCGTGTTTGTCCGTGTCGTGCATGACACGGCACCATTCATTCCGCCCTCATGCCCGCCAGTGAACGAGCGGGCACAGGGTGTTAAGAAAGTGTGAAGATCCCCGCCTTCAATCGAGGAACGAGCAGATGTACTCGCAGATGCCGGAGCTGACGGTGATGTCGAAGCCGCTGTTCGCCGGCACATCGAAGAACAGGCCGCCTTGGTGGGTTGTCTTGGCGTCGCCGCCGTCGAGTTTCACCACGCATTCACCCGCGACGATCTCCATGCGCTCCGCCTTGCCGGTGCCGAAGTGGTAGCTGCCGGGATAGATCAGGCCGAGCGTCTTCTTGCTGCCATCGGGGAACAGGATGCTGTGGCTGACGACTTTGCCGTCGAAATAGACGTTCGCTTTGGCGACGGCGGTGACATTCGGGAATTCGGCTGGGATGGCGGACATGGGGCGCGAGGGATAGGCGATGATTCCGGGGACGGCAAGGCGTCAATCAAGGCGCGGTCAAAGCCGTGAAATGCGCCGGCGTGCCGGAGAAAAATTTCACGGCGCGCACAACGGCAGCGGGGCCACAAACCTTTCCGCCGCCGGCCTTTCACCCGGTCACTCCCACACGCCGAGCTTCACGAGCTGCTTCGTGGCGGCTCCGGCCCAGTCGCGGTTCGCGGCGGGGCTGGCGGGGCTGGGATGCAGGACGCGGCCGGTTTTGAAGTCGCCGCGCATCTGTTTTTTCGCGCGATTCGCGCATTCCTCGGCATAAGCGCCGACGCCGATGACCCATTCGGGCTGCAAGGCGTTGAGGACGGCGTGGAGATGATCGTCACAATGCTGGTTGAGCGCGGCGGCCTCGGCGGCGGGGAGTTTGTCGGGCGTGAAATTGCGGCCGCTTTCCTCGATGAAGACCAGCGGGCAGTAGTTGGCGACGAAGTGATCTTTGAAAAAAGCCTCTGCCTTGCCGAATCGTTGCGCGAAGTGGCCCCAGAGCCGACGACCGCTCACTTCTGACTGCGGGCAGTCGAAGCCGAGAATGGGACGCTTCGGATGCTCGCGCTCCGGTTTGCCCGCGGGCTCGCGGATGCCCATCCAGTCACGCACGGCGGCGATCTCGCCGAAGGGCACGCCCGTCTGCGTCATGCCGAAGGGGCCGGGATTCATGCCGACGAAGACGACGCGCTTCCGCCCGCCGCCAAACCGGCGCAGATACGCTTCATGCGGCGCCCAGGCGTAGTCGAGCGGCTGATAGACAAAGGCCACCGGCGCGGCGAAGCGCAGCGGGCGCAGTTTTTCACGCAAATTCCTGGCGGCGGAGATCAGAGCATCGGCGGACATCGGCGGATCAGATGCGTGGATGTCCGTGGCGTCAAGCGTCGCAAAAAAAGCTCGTATCAGCAGGCGTGTCCGCTAGAGTCCGCGCCCGTGATGCAGAAATGCGTGCTTCCTGGCGTCCTGGCCGCCGTCCTCATGCTGTCGCCCGCCCCGGCGGGCGAGGCGATGAAGATCGTCCTCAAAAACGGCGCGGAGCTGCGCGGCGAGGTGCTGAAGGAACGCGAGGACGCCGTGGTGCTCGATCTCGGCCACACCGTGCTCACGGTGCCGCGTTCGGACATCTCCATTTTTGAAAAGGCGAATGTCAGCGCGAACAAAACCGCCGCCGTGCAGGGCGAGGACATCTATTTCATCGAGCCGGGCCGCGAGTCCATGACCGTGGAAAAGAACGTCCGGCGCGTGGCGGAGTCCGTGGTGCAGATCCAGACCGCCTCGGGCCTTGGTTCCGGCTTCATCATCAACAAGCTCGGCTACGTCATCACGAACCAGCACGTCATCGCCGGCGAGCGTGAGATCACCGTCGTGGTGTACCGCAAAAAGGCCGGCGGCCTGGAGAAACAGCCGTTTCCGAAGGTGAAGATCATCGCGATGAACGGCTTCCTCGACCTCGCCATCCTGCAAATCGACGATCCGGCGGCCTCGTCGCTGCCGTTTGTGCCGTTGGGAGACTCCGAAGCGCTCACGCAGGGCCAGGAGGTCTTCGCCATCGGCAGTCCGCTGGGCCTGGAGCGCAGCGTGTCGAAGGGCATCGTCAGCATCCGTGCCCGCGAGAGCAGCGGGCGCTGGTACATTCAAAGCACGACGCAGATCAACCCGGGCAACTCCGGCGGGCCTCTCTTCAACGCCCGTGGCGAGGTGGTGGGCGTGAACAACATGAAGGCTGCCGGCGTCGGCGTGGAGGGCCTCGGCTTCTCCATCCCCTCGAACGTGTTGCGGCTCTTCCTGAAAAACCGCGAGGCCTTCGCCTTCGATCCGCGCAATCCGAACGCCGGCTTCCGCTACCTGCCGCCGCCCGCGCCGCCGGAGCTGAAACCAAAGCCGGATTCAGTGACCCCGCGCGGCTGATGCTTCAGCCAACGGCCGCGTCCATTTCAATCATCATCGTCATGAAACTCCAACACACACTACCAGCCCTCTCCCTGTTCCTTGCCTGCATCCTGCCCGCCGCAGCCGCCGACCGGCTGGAGCAATGGTACAATTTGATGCCGAAAAATACCGTCGCCGTGATCGCGGTGAAGAACGCCCCCGAGCTGCTCGCCGACTGGGATGCGGGCACCTTCGCGAAGTTCATGCAGGATGAGGCCGTGCAGCGCTGGACCGCCCCGATGCGCAAGGAGGGTGACGCGCCGTGGGACAAGTTCTTCAAGGAGCACTGCGGCAGCGGCATGCATGACACGCTGAAGGAATTCCCAGGCGCGCTGGTCAGCTTCCTGGTCGTCGAAACCCCCAAGGACTTCGAGAGCAAGAACTCGCCGAGCGTCACGCTGTACGAGATCACAGGAAAACAGAAGGAGATCGAGGCGATCAAGCAGGCGGAAGTCGAGGCGATCAAAAAGAAGAACCCCGACGTCAAGCTCATCACCGCGGACATTGGCGGCATGAACGTGCAGATCGCCACCGCGAACGAGGATGCGGACTCTTGTTTCAGCGCCTGGGCGGCTGTCGGGGATGTGATGGTCGAGGCAACCTCCCGCAAACTGCTGGGATACATGATCGGCGCGGTCAAAAGCGGCGCGGGTGACGCCCTTGGCGTGGCGCGGGAGCATCTGACACGGGTCGGCCAGCTCACCAACGGCGGCGGCGACCTGATGCTTTATGTCAACGGCGTGAAAGCCCTCGAAGTCGGCGAGATGGCGCTTGCGGCGGCCGAGGCGAAGAAGGGGAATGACAACAAAAAACCGGCCGGCGGCCTGAACTTCGACATCAAGCCGAAGCAGATCATGGACATCCTCGGCGTGCAGGAGCTGCAGGCGCTCGCATTCACGATGGAAATGCGCGACGGCCAGATGAACACCGACCTCACCGTCCTGCACCCGGCAAAACTGGCGGGCGTGCTCAATCTGATGCGCCCCACCGCCAATGAGGTGGCCCTCCCGGCCTTCATCCCCGGCGACGTGCTGCAAGGCGGCGTCACGCGTTACGACATCGGCAGGTTTTACGACGGACTCATGGGCATGGTCATGAAGCTCGGCCCCATGGCGATGATGATCACGATGCAGATACCGCAGTTCGAACAGCAGCTTGGCTTCAAGGTGCGCGACGATCTCTTCGGCAGCCTCGATGACGAGATTTCCACCATCCAGGACGGCGAGCTGGCGAAGCAAAGCCAGGTGATCGCCTTCAAAATCAAGGACGCGGACAAGATCGGCGGCGTGCTCGACAGTCTGAAGCGCTTCGTCGGCGCGGGCTTCGGCGCCTTCGAGGAGAGCGACTACCTCGGCTACAGCGTGAACACACTGAAGCTCTCCCAATCCTCCAATGCCGCCTCCGAGATGGCCTATTGCAACACCGGCAAACACCTCCTGCTCTCCATCGGCAGCCAGGGCACGCTGAACAAGGTGCTCTCCCGCATGAAGGATCCCTCCGGTCCCAGCATCTGGGAAAACGCGCAGGTGCGGAAACTGCTGGCCGCCGTGCCGAAGAACTTCAGCGGCGCCACCGTCACCGATGTCAGCAGCATGATCAACATGCTCGCCTCCGCCGCCGGCACGCTCGAGGCGCAGGGAAAGAAGCGGGTGGCCGCCAGGAAGAAAGGCCCCGGAAAAAAAGACGCGCCTGCTGACGAGGGCACAACCGCGTCTTCCAACGGCAAAATGCTTGACTCCAACGCAGTCCCTTCAAAGGAGGTTTTCCAGCGCTACTTCGGACGCATGCTCGGCACGCAGTATGCGCATCCGGACGCCATCCAGATTCATTACCTCGTCATTCCGCCCGAGGCAGCGGAATGAGTCGCGGCAGCTTCTTTCCTCATGCGCCCCGTCCTTCTCAGCCTCTTCGCCACCACCGCCTTCGCGCAAAGCCCCGCGCTTTATTTTGACGGCCCGGAGATCATCAAGCTCGACTGGAACACCTCCAGCCCGCGCGCGGGTGACTTCAATGACGACGGGCTCACCGACCTCGCCATCATCAACTCCTCCCGTGCGCGCATCGAGTTCCTGCTCCAGCGCAAAGAAGGCATGAAGGCCGGTGAGCCGGAGAAATCCGCCCGTGAGGACCGCTGGAATCCCATCCTCGAAGTCTCGCGCTTTGACAAACAGTCGCTTGTCATCGGCCACGCCGCGACGGCGCTCGCCGTGGGTGATTGGAATGGCGACAAGAAGCCCGACATCGCCTTCATCACCGACGAGGAGAAGCTCGTCCTCCGCATGCAGGGCGACAAAGGCTCCTGGACGCAGAAACGCGAGTTCACGCTTGATTCCACGGCGGACGACACCGAAACCCTCCTCGCGCGCGATTTGAACGGCGACGGCCGGGATGACATCGCGCTGCTCACCAGCACGCGTTTGATGGTGCTGCTGCAAAAAGCGCCCGGAGAATGGGCCGAGCCGCAAAACCATGCCCTTGGCGAAAGCGGCTGCGCCGGACTCAGCGCGGCCGATCTCGATGGCGACGGCCGCGTTGACCTGTTTTACACCGCGCCGGAGGGCGACGCGCTGCTGGTGCGCCGCCAGCACGAAGGCGCGACGTTTGGCGAGGAATGGCGTCTCGAAATCCCCACCGCTCGTCACTGGCTTCACCCGGTGCGGCTAGGAGATAAGAAAAACGGCGTCGCGTGGATTCAGGATGAAACCAACATGGTCGAGGTGGCTGCGCTCACACAAGGCGCTGCCGAACCGGCTGGCGAACACGCCGCGACGATCCGTTACGCCATGCCGCCATCCGACTCGAAAAGCGGTGCCGTGGCTTACGGCGATCTCACTGGCGACGGCATCTCTGATGTCGTCATGACCGAGCCGAAGGCTGCGCGTGTCTGGCTGTTTCAGGGCGGCGCGGACGGAGGATTCAGCGAAGGCCGCGAGTTCCCCGTGCTCAGCGGCGTCGAATCCCTCGCCATCGCCGATGTGGATGCCGACCGAAAGCCCGACCTCGTGCTCCTCAGCCCCGTCGAGCAGTCCATCGGCGTCGCGCAATGGCAGGACAGCCGCCTCGCCTACCCCGAGATCGTTTATCAAGCCAGGGAGGGCGAGACATTGCTCGCGCTGACCACCGATGCGGGCATTCTTTGCGTCAGCGAGGTCAAATCGAAGCCGCAGCTCGTCACGCTGCGTAAATCAGGCAAAACCTTCGCCCCCACGACACAGGAACTCGCGGTCAAGACTGGCCGCATCAGCGGCCTCCGCGTCGTAGATGCCAACCAGGACGGACGTGGTGATCTCGCATTGTTTTCCAACCTCGGCCCGATGCAGCTTCTGCTCAGCACCACCGATGCGAAAGCACCCTTCAAGAAGGTCGAAGGCATTCCAGACACATTCGTCGCCAAACTCACCCCCGCCGCGCTCACCACCGGTGATCTCGACGGGGACGGCAAGGAGGAGCTGCTCATCGCCCATCAGCAGCTCGCCCGCGCGTTCAAGGTCGATGCCGACAGCAAGGCCACCATCGTCGAGCAGTTCAACGCCCCCGATCCTGCCGCCGAGTTGCACAGCGCCCTCGTCTCACGCAAAAACGGCAAGGTCTCCGTGCTGCTCATCGACGCCGCGCACAGCAAGCTGCACGAGCTCACCGCCGGCAAAGATCGCGTGTATCGCACCGACCACACGCATGCGCTGCCGGTGATGACGCCCGAGCAGTGCGTGCTCATGACTGCTGAAAAAAGCACCCGGCTTCTCCTGCTCGGCAAAACCAGCTTTCAGATCGCCCCGCTCGGCGGTTCCACCTTCAAACTCGAAACCGTGGCCACCTTCGACAGCGCGTTGAAGGACACCACGCCCTCCGACCTCGTCGCCGCCTCGTTTTCCGGTGGGAATCGCGACGACATCGCCCTGCTCGACACCACGAAGAGCCGCGTCATCGAGTTCTTCCAGCCCACCAACGACTCGAAGTGGGAAAGCTCGATGTATTTCCGCGTCTTCGAGACCGACCCGCACTTCCGCGGCAAAACCGGCCTTCAAAACGAGCCTCACGACTACGCCGCTCTCGATCTCGACAACGACAGCCGCCTCGACCTCTGCCTGCTCACGCACGACCGCGTCCTGCTTTACACACGCAGAAAGTAGCCAGATCCGAGTGCGCGACATCATCTTGCACAGGCTGAAATCCTGCCGCACATCATGCGCGCATGAAACGCCTCTACCGCCACGCCCGGATCGCCAGCGAAGACAGCCCGCAGCTTCAAACCGCCGACGTGCTGGTTGAAGGCGACAAAATCATCGGCGTGGCCGCGAACATCACCGGCGTCGATGACGCGGAGATCATCGACTGCACCGGGCGCATTCTGATGCCCGCGATGTTCGACATTCATGTGCATGCGCGCGAGCCCGGCCAGGAGGACAAGGAAAACATCGCCACTTGCGCAGAGGCGGCCATCAACGGCGGCGTCACCGGCTTCGTCATGATGCCGAACACCGCGCCCGCCATCGACAACGCTGGCGTGGTGCGCAGCGTGCTCGAAAGCGCCCGCCGCACCCGCATCGGCCCCGGCATCTTCACCACCGGTGCCATCACCAAAGGCCGCAAAGGCGAGGAACTCGCCGGCATCGCCGGTATGAAAGCGGCGGGCTGCGTCATGCTCACCGATGATGGCTTTCCCGTGGACAACCCGCAGGTGCTCCGCCGCGCCATGGAATACGCACGCGACTACGACCTGCCGCTCGCCAGTCATTGCGAGGTGAAGGAGCTCAGCGGCAAAGGCTGCATGCACGAGGGGAAGATCAGCTACTCCCTCGGCCTGCCCGGCATCCCCGCCATCAGCGAGGAAATATGCATCTCGCGCGACATCCGCCTCGCGGAATACACCGGCGTGCATCTCAACATCCAGCACGTCACCACCGCCGAGGGCATGCGCACCATCAAGCGCGCCAAGGATCGCGGCATCCGTGTCACCTGCGAAATCGCGCCTCATCATCTCATCTTCAATCACGAGCACATCGACGACTACGATACGCACTACAAGATGAACCCGCCGCTGCGCACCCCGGAGGACAACGCCGCGCTGCTCCAGGGCCTCAAGGACGGCTGGTTTGACGTCATCGCCACCGACCACGCCCCGCACACGCCGTTTGAAAAAAACCAGGATTTCGCCAGCGCCCCCTTCGGCATCACCGGCCTCGAAACCGCGCTACCTTGCCTCTACGACCGCTTCATCAGTAAAGGCATTCTCGACTGGAGCCTCATCGTGAAGCGCTACAGCGCCGAACCCCGCCGCGTCATGAGGCTGCCCCCGGTTCCAATCAAAGAAGGCGGCATCGCCGAGTTCATCCTCTTCAATCCCGGCCGCACCACGACCTTCACCCGCGACTTCATGAAGTCGAAGAGCATCAACACGCCGTTCCTCGATCAAACGCTGCAAGGCATGGTCGAACGCGTGATCTACCGTGGCGAGGAGCTGCTGGTGCGCTAAAGTAGCCCAGTTCCTGCGGAACTGGTTCCCTAAGCTCCTGTTCCGCAGGAACAGGACTACTTTACACCGCGTTTACAGACGCCTTCCGCCGCCTGAACCACGGTGGAGGCATGAAGACTCTTCTTGCCGCTCTTTTTCTCTCCTCACCCGTGCTCGCGCAAACGGCGCGGCTGCCGGCGTGGATCTCACCGAACACGCGAATCATCGCTCCGCATCTCCAGCAATCGGTGCAAGTCACCCACGTCGATGTGCGCATCGACATCGCCGATCAAATCGCCGTCACCACGCTCGACATCGCGCTGCACAATCCGGCCAGCCGTCCGCAGGAGTCGGAACTGTTCGTTCCTGTGCCTCAGGGAGCCGTTTTGAAGGCATTCGCCTTTGAAGGCGGCAACGCGGAGGCCACAGCACGCCTGCTCCCGCGTGATGAAGCACGCCGCATCTACGACAGCATCGTGGCACGGACACGCGACCCGGCGCTGCTGGAGTTCGTCGGCAACGCAGTGGTCAAATCGAGCGTGTTTCCGGTTCCGGCCAATGGCACGCAAAAGGTGCGCGTGACGTATGAGCAACTGCTCGAAGCCGACGGCGCACGTCTCGACTACGTGCTGCCGCGTTCGGAGGCGGTGGAGTATTCCGTGCCGTGGAAGCTCACGCTGCGTGCGAAATCGGCCACGGGTATCGCCTCGGTGTATTCGCCGAGCCACGAAGTCGCGGTGAAACAGCCGAACAACGGCGAGGCCAGCCTCACCTGCGTGACCAA
Source organism: Verrucomicrobiaceae bacterium (assembly GCA_016795375.1). GTDB lineage: Bacteria > Verrucomicrobiota > Verrucomicrobiia > Verrucomicrobiales > Verrucomicrobiaceae > Prosthecobacter. The sequence goes on along the minus strand of JAEUHJ010000049.1, from coordinate 21,060 downwards.
GGACCCGGGAGCCTTCCGCGTGTCGTTCCTGCGCGAGACGAAGGACGAAATGACCGCCTCGTTGCTCGCTTATCCCGATCCGAAGATCGGTGGTGGCTACTTCCTCGTCATGATCGCCCCACCGAAGCCGAAGGCAGACGCAAAGCCGATCAAACGCGAGGTCACACTCGTCATCGACCGCAGTGGCAGCATGGCCGGACCGAAGCTCGACCAGGTCAAGGCCGCCGCCTTACAGGTGGTCGAAGGTTTGGACGACGGCGAAGGCTTCAACCTCATCGTTTACAACGAAGCCGTCGAGATGTTCGCCGCGCAGCCGGTGATCAAGAACGCGGAGACGACGAAACAAGCCCGCGACTACATCAGCGCATTACGCGTGAGCGGCGGTACGAACATCCACGACTCCGTGGTCGAGGCGCTGCGCCAGAAGCCGCTCGACGGCATGCTGCCGATCGTCCTGTTCCTCACTGACGGCCTGCCAACCATCGGCCAGACTTCGGAAAAGGCGATCCGCGAGGCCGTGGCGAAGGGAAATCCGCATCAACGTCGCGTGTTCACCTTCGGCGTCGGCGTGGACGTGAACACGCCGCTGCTATCACGCATCGCCCGCGAAACTCGCGCCAGCGCGGAGTTTGTGCTGCCAAAAGAAGACGTGGAGGTCAAAGTCGGCCGCGTGTTCGACCGCCTGCGCGGCCCGCTGCTCACCAAACCGGCGTTGCGTGTGCTCGACGATCCGAATCGCGTCAGCGATCTGATTCCATCGCCGCTGCCCGACGTGTTTGAGGGCGAGCAGATTCTCCTCTCCGGCACGTATCGCGGTGATGCACCGCTGTATTTCCAACTCACGGGCGCCTCGGCGGAGGGCGAGCGTCATTTCGATTTCACCTTCAATCTCGACAAGGCGAGCACCGCCAACGCCTATGTCGCCCGCTTGTGGGCCAGCAACAAGATCGCCGTGCTGGGTGAGGCCATTCGCGACCTCGGCGCCGATGGTGCGACGGCGAACACGACCGAGCTGGTGAACGAAATCGTCCGTCTCTCGACGCAGTTCGGCATCTTGACCGAATACACCGCTTTCCTCGCCGAGGAGGGCACCTCACTGGCAGCCGTGCCTGTCAACACGATGCGTGTGACCGGCAACTACAACGACCGGGCGATGAAAATGCGCAGCGGGCCTGCCGCGGTGGCGCAGGCGGACAATTTCAACAAGGCCGTCGAATCGAAGCAGCTCAACGTCCGCAACCGCTTCCTCGACGACAAGATGAACGCCATCGAGATCACCAACGTGCAGCAGTGCCAGGCAGGAGCGTTCTTCAACAAGGGCAACCGCTGGACTGATTCGGCCGCCGCCAAGTCCGAGCGCGCGCCGGACCGTACCATCGAGATCGGCAGCACTGAGTTTGGCCGTCTGGTCGATGAACTCGCTGCCGACAACCGCCAGAGCCTTCTCGCGCTGCGTGGCGAGCTGCTGCTCGAACATCGCGGCCAGCTTGTGCTCATCCGCTGAAACTTTGAATCGAGTTGGAAAACTCGATCTACGCCAACCCAACATCACCATGAAAACAAAACACATCCTCATCACCGTCGCGGCATTCACCGCGTGCATTGCCATCGCCAAGGAAGTCCAGCCGCCCGTCCCCACGGTGGAAGTCGCCAAAGTCGAAACCGTCGTCGCTGACGCGCCGGTCGTTCAAATCGCCGTGCTGCTCGACACCAGCAGCAGCATGAGCGGTCTCATCGAACAGGCCAAAACGCAGCTCTGGAAGCTCGTGAACGAATTCATCACCGCCAAGCAGGACGGCAAGACGCCAGTGGTGCAGGTGGCGCTTTACGAATACGGCAAATCATCGCTGCGTTCGGAGGAGAACTGGATTCGACAGATTCAACCGCTCACGCGCGATCTGGACAAAGTTTCCGAGGAGCTGTTCGCGCTCACCACCAACGGCGGCGAGGAATACTGCGGCGCGGTGATCCAACGTTCGACCACCGATCTCGCGTGGGATCCAAATCCGAAGGTTTACAAAGCCATCTTCATCGCCGGCAACGAGCCTTTCACGCAGGGCCCGGTCGATTCAAAGCAGAGCTGCAAGGAGGCCATCACCAAGGGCATCATCGTGAACACCATTCACTGCGGTGGCGAGGCGCAGGGCATTGCGGAGCATTGGAACCAGGGTGCGTTGCTCGCCGACGGCAGATACCTCGTGATCGACCAGAACCAGGCCATCGTTCACATCGACGCGCCGCAGGATGCGGAGATCGTGAAACTCAACGAGGCGTTGAACAAAACGTACGTCAATTACGGCGCCGCCGCTCCGGCCGCCAGGGCCCGCCAGATCGCCCAGGATGGCAACGCCGCTGACAAGGCCGCCTCCGGCGCGCAAGTGCAGCGCATCGTCAGCAAGGCCAGCGCGAACTATTGCAACACCGGCTGGGATCTCGTCGATGCCTGCAAGCAGAAGGACTTCGACATCACCAAGGTGAAGGACGCCGATCTTCCCGAGGAGATGAAGAAGATGACCGTCGAAGAACGCAAAGCCTACGTCACCCAGAAAACCGCCGAACGCGACGAGTTGCAGAAGAAGGTCATGGCCCTGAACAAGGAGCGCGAGGCCTTCGTCGCCGCCAAGCGCAAGGAATCCGCCAAAACCGACACCTTGGATACCGCAATGGTCAAAGCGCTGCGCACGCAGGCCGAGAAAAAAGGCATCGCGTGGGAGAAGTGATCCAGGGTGGTCCGCACAGTCCCCTGTGCGGCGCTCCGTAAACACAATCAGCTCTTACCAACTGGAAAGCCATTCCGGCCTCGAAGCCTCGCGCTCAAAGACAGCCAACAGACTGCGAAACCCCGCACAGGGGACTGTGCGGACCACTTTGCTTCGCCAGAATTCCTCATCTAACCTCCCGCCATGCCTGCCACCATTCTGGTCATCGAAGACGACGCCGCGATCCGTCGCGGCGTCCTGGATGCGCTCAAGTTTGCCGGTCACACGACCTTGGAGGCAGGCGATGGCGAGAAAGGCATGAAGCTGGCCTTGAGCGCGACCTTTGACCTGATGCTGCTCGATCTCGTGCTCCCGCATGCGAGCGGCTTCGACATTTTGAAGGCGCTTCGCCGCGATCGACCTGGAACGCCGGTGATCATTCTGTCCGCTCGCGGTGAGGAAAACGATCGCGTGCGCGGCCTGCGCCTCGGCGCGGACGACTACGTCGTGAAGCCGTTCAGCGTGCGCGAACTCCTCGCCCGTGTGGAAGCCGTGCTGCGTCGTGCCCCCGAACGTCAACCGGTGAGTGAAACGCTCACACTGTCAGTGGCAGTGATTGATTTCGGCCAAAGCGAGGCCCGTTTCGAGAACGGTGAACGCACCGAACTCTCCGAACGCGAGCGCGATGTGCTGCGCTACCTCGCCTTGAATCGTGGACGTCCTGTTTCGCGTGAAGAATTGCTCCAGCGCGTCTGGCACATCGACAACAAGCAGACCGAAACGCGCACCGTGGACATGCACATCGCCAACCTGCGCCACAAACTGCGCGATGACGCCGAATCGCCACGCGTCATCGTCACCGTGCGTGGAAAGGGCTATCAACTCGCCTGAACTCATCATGCGCAAACCGCTCCACATCTGGATCAGCTTCCTCGCCTGCTTCGGGCTGTTGCTCGCGGCGATGGCGTGGGTGGGCTGGCACACGTTGAAGCTGGAGCGTGAGCGCGAAACGGCCGCGCGTGACGCCGAGCGACAGGAACGTGTTCGTCTGGCATTGTGGCGGTTGGATTTCCAGGCCAGCGCCTTGCTGATGCGCGAGAATGCGCGGCCGCCGCATGATTTCCGGCCGTTTCATGCGCCGGAAGGTCTGATCAACAAAGTGTATGGCAATGTGGCGAAGGGCGAGGTGCTGGTGCCGTCGCCATTGCTTGCGGAAGTGCCGGAACATGTGCTGCTGCACTTCCAGATGGACTCGCGCGGGCAGGTGATGTCGCCCCAAGTGCCGCAAAACAGCGAGCGATCGCTGGCGCTGGAGCAATTCATCAATTCCGACGATCTGACGCGCAGCGAGCAACGCCTGAGCGGTCTGCGCGAGCTGCTGGCGAAGCCGGTGAACCTGTTCACGCCTGCCCCGACGACACGCACAAACGGCATCAAGGCGGCCCTGGCACCGGAACGAACGCTCAACCGCCAGCTACTCGCCGAGGCGGCCTGCGCGGTGCGGTTTGAGATGAATGACGCGCTGTTGATGGACAACGACGCCAACGCACCACGCAATCCTGCCTGGAACACGCAACAGGGCCAGATGATCGCGCAGCAGCAGCAACGGGTGCTCAACAACACGGAAAACTACTCGCGCAACCGTGCAATCACCGCGCAGGCGGAGGAGGCGATCAAGCAGCAGCCGATGATCAAAATGAAGGAGGCGCCAGCCAAAACGCTGGCGTATTCCGGCAGCAAACCCGCAGATGAATCCAAGGTGCCAGCGCCAAAGGCTTTGGAGAAGAAAGCTGATCTCGAGGCTGACAAAGCTGCGGCGGCTCCTGCAGCCGCACCGATGCCTGCGCCTGCCTCGGCTTCTGCTGCCAAAGCGGCTGATTCATCCACAGCAGGCGGCGCTTTTGCAACGCCTGAACCTCAAACGGCCGCTCAACGTGTCGATGCACCGGAGGAAGGATCCAACGGGCGCAATAACAACGCCACGTCCAACAGCTCGCGTCCATTTCAAGGCGTGTGGCTCGGCGGAAACTTGCTGCTGACGCGCGAGGCCTTTGTGGATGGCGTGCGCATGGTGCAGGGCGTGTGGCTGGACTGGCCGGCGTTGCGTGAGGCGTGGCTGAAGGAGATCATGGATTTGTTTCCTGACGCACGTCTCGAACCCGCCGCGAACGTGAGCCTGGGAACGCGGCCCACGGATGATCCGCTGCGTTTCGCGGCGCTGCCGGTGCGGTTGATCCCCGGCACGATCCAACTGCCACCGCTGCCGTTTTGGACGCCGCTGCGCAAATCGCTCGCCATAGCGCTCGCGTGCGTGCTTTTGGCCGCCGCCGCAGTCGGATTGGTGCTGTGGGGCACTGTGGCGTTGAGCGAGCGCCGCGCCGCGTTCGTTTCCGCCGTCACACACGAACTGCGCACGCCGCTGACGACCTTCCGAATTTATTCCGAGATGCTGGCGGACGGCATGGTGGCCGATGAAGCGCAGCGGAAGACCTATCTCGACACGTTGACGGGTGAGGCAGGCCGTTTGAGCCATCTGGTCGAAAATGTGCTGGCCTATGCGCGGCTCGAACGCGGCAGCGCCAAGGCACGGGCCGAAAACATCACGATCGGCGAGCTGCTGGACCGCATTCACCCGCGTTTGAAGCAACGTGCCGACGACTGCGGCATGGAGGTGCGCGTGCATGCGAGCGACACCGACCGCAAAACGCAACTGCACATCGACGCGGCGGCGGTGGAGCAGATTCTGTTCAATCTCGTCGATAACGCCTGCAAATACGCCGCCCCGCGTGCCGCGGAGCCGGTGATTCACGTCGAGGCGGACACCAGTGGCAAATTCGCCATGCTGCGCGTGCGTGATCACGGTGTCGGCATCTCGCGCAACGAACGCCGCCGCATCTTCCATCCGTTTCACAAAAGCGCGGACCAGGCCGCGCACTCCGCGCCCGGAGTCGGCCTTGGACTCGCATTGTGCCGTCGCCTCGCCACCGCGCTCGGCGGCGCGATCACCCTGGATGCCGCGCACAAAGACGGAGCATGCTTCGTCCTGCGGCTGCCGAGGTGATCCACTTCGAATGCTTTTCTTTCAGGTTCTTCGCGGGTTTTATTAATCCGGCGTCAAGACAGACCGCAGAGGCGGCCAGTCTGCCGTTGGCAAGGAGGTGTGCTTTCTTGATGCCGCATCAATAGTGGGCGACAGCGGGCTTGAGGTCGAGCCTGCCGCAATGGAAGAGGATGCGCATTCGGTAGCTGGCGGATGAGCGGAAGCCTCGCGCCGCGCTTTTGATCGCCTGGATGCGGCTGTTGGAGCCTTTCGCTCGCCGCGTTGGTGATGCGGTGTTTGATGTGGTTGAGGATCTCTTGCCAGTGCGCGTCGATGAGCCGGGCCCTTTCTTGGTGGACTCCAGCCGGCTGCGCAGCGCCCGGCTCACCCATGCGTCCAGGAAGCCCATCGACCTGCCCAGGCTGCGGCAGATCCAGAAGTGCTCAAAACTCTCTTTGAGCAGCCATGCCCGTGCTGTGTGGCTCCTTTGGCTCGGATCAGCGCGTTAAGTCTCATCCGCGCCTTGCCCCTCACTCGCTTCCCCGCTCGCAGCAGGTTCCAGCGCATCTTTTTGAGCCTGATGCCGACGGCAGCCCGCGTCGATCTGATAGATGAGCGTGATGTCGTTGGCGCTCTTTTTGCCACGTCCACGATGCAGCTCATCCAATCCGATCGCCTCGATGCCGGTGAGATCGCGATGCGCCAGCCCCCAACTGACTTTGAAAACGGTGGCCGTCTCCTTCCAGTTCAGACGCCGGGTCCATTGAACCAGATCATCATCATCGCCTTGCGGGCCTGCCACAGCCGCCGCAGCGCGCATGGCTGCGCTTGTCTTCACGCAGCGTGATGTCGATGCGCATGGACGCGTCCTCGCGCACCAGCGTGGCATCCTTGCAGATGAAGCCGCGCAGGGGTTGCACGGTGTTGAAGAGGGTTTCTATTTCGAGAGCGATGACTGGCCTCCTGGTTGTTGTTTTTCGCACCACGATGACAACCTCATCGCCGCTGCCAGTGCCAGCCATCGCCCGCTTTCTCATGCCTTCCGGCATGAGGCTTCACCGAAGCCTCCTCTTGACCGTAGCGAGCACGGCATCCCCGCTCGCGCTTGCCCGCTGATTCTGCTGAAGAGCCGTACTTTCATGGGTTGTGTCTCTATTGAACGGTGAACTTGGTTTTGATCTCCACCGGCTTCTTTTCGCCCGACTGCTCATCGGCCGGCCAGTTGGTCTGGTAGTTGTTTTGCGCCTCGCGGGGCTTTTCGAGCTGTTTGAAGGTCAGCGGCTTCACGATCCACGTCACCGTGTAATCGCCTGCGGGCAGCTTGCCGAGGTTCACGGCGGTGACTTCATACCAAGTAAAGGTCTTGAAATATTTTCCCTGCCAGATGGCCTCGTGCATGGTGATGGTGAAAGCATTGCCACTGCGCTCGATCTTTTCGATCCACACGCGGTCATTGTCGTCGAGCTGGCGCGTGCGAAAGAGCAGCCAGCTCTCGTCCGCGGCGGTCACGACGGGCTTTTTCTCGCTCGCGGCATCCATCCAGTCATCCAGCGGCATGCCGGTTGGCTTCGTCGTGTGCAGAAGCATCGCCGCGTCGTTCCATTTGCCAGTGTCGCCGCGCACGAGCTGGCGCTGATCGCTCAAGGTGCCGCGTTCGGCCGGGTTCTTGACGAATTTGAGGACTTCCTGCGAATGCAGCAAACCGGTGAAGAAGAGGAAAAGGCACGCGATTTTCATGACAGGTCACTTCTGATTCTGAATCCGATACAGCCACGAGTAAGTGCGGATGAACAAGCTGCCGCGTGCGATGGCCGGTGTGGCCCAGGCGACATCGCCGAGGGAGTTTTTGCGCAGGAGTTTGTATTCGGGGCCGTCTTCGATCACCCAGGTGTCGCCGTTTTCGTTCAGCAGGAAGATGCGGCCGTTGCAAGCCCACGGCGAGGCATAAAAGCGGCCGCCTTTCGTGTTCAGCCGCGTCTTCGGGATGATCTCCTCGCCCGTTTTCGCGTTGAAGCAGCCCAGCAGGCCGGAGTCGTAGCAGACGAAGAGACGGTCGCCGCTGATGAGATAGCCGGGATGAATGCTGGAGCCGCGTTTCTGCGACCACGCGATGAATTCATTGCTCGTCGCCTCGCCCATGAGTGAGATGTCGCCCTTCGCGCCGGGTTTGATCGCGTAAAGCGGCCCGTAGTGATAACCCGCGCCCACATAAAGCAGTCCGTGCTTCGACAGCGGGATCTGGCTGACTAAACCAGCGGTGCCGCTGATCTCCCACAGCAAGGCACCGTCCTCCACCGCGTAGGAGCGAATCTTGTTCAAGCCGATGGTCACCAATTCGGTGCGCTGGCTGTTCTCCCACACATAAGGCGTGGACCAGGTGCTCTGCTCCTGGCGTGAAACGCGCCACAGCGTCTTGCCGGTGAGTTTATCGACGGTTTCGAGGAAGGATTCCTGTTCGTTGTCATTCTGGATGAAGATGCGCTCGCCATGCAGCACGGGCGAGGTTCCGGTGTTCCAGCCATCGCGCATCGGATAGCTCGGCCAGCGACGTTCCCAGAGTTTCTTGCCATCCATGGCGCAGCAAAACAGGCCGATATTCGCGAACCAGGCATAGACATGCTCGCCATCCGTCACCGGCGTCTCATTCGCGAAGGAGCTTCGCGGGTGCCGCATCTGCGGCGGGATGCCCGTGTGCGCTTCGAACTCCCACAGCTTCTTTCCGCTCTCAAAGTCGAAGCAATACAGCATCCAGCGATGCACCTCGCCCGTGCCGACATGCCCGCCCGGATAGCCGCCGACATGCGGCGTCGGCAGTTCCTTCTCACCGACCGCCGCCGTCACGAAAATCTTGTCGCCCCACACAATGGGCGACGACCAGCCCCAGCCCGGCACTTTCACCTTCCACACCACGTTTTCCGTCTCGCTCCACGACTCCGGCAGCGTCGCGCCTTCGCCGAGTCCATCCGAATTCGCGCCGCGAAACTGCGGCCAGTTCTGCGTGTCAGCGGCCAGCACGGAGGCCGTCAGGGCGAGAAGGAGCAGGCCGGTTCTCATGACGCATCTTCACGCGCAGCGACGCGGCCTTCTTTCCGGCCACAGCGGAACGGCCGGTTTCCGTACATGCGGGGCAAACCCGGGCAGGAATTGATCTGCGTGCTCGATCACAAGTTCGGATCGCCATTTTCATGCCGCCAGGCATCCAGTCGTGACCGCAGCGCGTCGCGTTTTGCCTGGAGCGCCGGAGATGAGCTGAGATCGCTCCTTTCGTCGGGGTCGCTTTGCAGGTCGAAGAGCTGCTCGCGGCCTGCTCTGGGATACAGCACGAGCTTCCAGCGGTCGTCGCAGATCATGCGCTGGGTGTCGGTGAAGACACCGGTGACGAAATCGTGGACGCGTTCCGTTTGATGGCGCAACAGCGGCGCGATGCTCCTTGCCTGCACGGTGCCTGGAACCGGAATGTCGGCGAGGTCGCAGAGCGTGGGGAAGATGTCGCGCAGTTCGACAAGCGCGGCGTGGCGCTCGTTTTTCGGGAGTCCCGGGCCGCAGATGATCAGCGGGCTGCGGATGCTGTGCTCATACTGGTTTTGCTTGCCGAGCAGGCCGTGGCTGCCGAGGGCGAGACCCTGGTCGGAGGTGAAGACGATGATCGTGTTCTCCGGACGTGGCAGCGCGGCGAGGATGCGGCCGAGCTGCGCGTCGAGATCGGTGATCATGGCGTGGTAGATGGCGAGCTCCTCCCTCACAGCGGCTTCAGTTCGCGGTGTTGGCAGCAGCAGTTCATCGCGTCCGTCGATGTTACCGTGATCGAAGGGATGCCGCCGTGCGAAATTGGCGGGCAGGGGCATTTTCGCCGCGTCGTAGCGGTTGTTCATGCCGGCTGGCCATTGGCGTGGATCATGCGGGAAGGCGAAGTTCACATGCACGAGCCACGGTTTGTCCTTCGGCGCATTTTGAATCGCGTATATCGCGCCGTCGGCGATGTGACGGCTGTTGTCGGCTTGCAGGCCGACGCCTTTGTCGAGTTCGGCTTCGTTATCCGCGTCTTTGAAGGTCCAGCCGCGATAACCGGTGAGCGGGCGGCCACGATCGTCGATTTCCGGCTGCGTGACGCCTTTTCCGCCGCCGCTGGAGTACAGGCCGCTCGTCGTCGTATAGCCGCGCTGCATGGGATGACCGTCGTTGTGCCATTTGCCGCTGTAGCAGGTGTGCCAGCCGGCCTTTTGAAATGTCCCGGCCAATGTGGCGAGCCTGGCGTCGATGGCTCCGGCGGGATACTTCGGCAGCGCCTTGAAGGCGTGCGTGCCGGTGAGGATTTGCGCCCGGCTGACATGGCAGATCGGGTAACCGGCATACGCGCGGGTGAATGCCGTGCCGCCCGCCGCGAGGCGGTCCAGATTCGGCGTCTCGATCACCACATTGCCCAGCGCATGAATCGTGTCCGGCCGCTGGTCGTCGCTGACGATGAGAAGGACGTCCGGCGCGGCACGAAGGCTGGCGGCGGATGCGAGGACGATAATCAGCGCACGCATGAGCGGATAACGCCGTTGACGCCGCCACCCATCACTTCACCACGATTTTTTTCAGCGGATTGCCTCCGTCCAGCGCGCGGCGGAGCAGCAGGGGCAGGCGGAAGATGAAGCCGAAGAACAGGCGTGTGTGCATCCACGTCAGCAGCGCGTTGTCGCGGAAGTAACGGAACTGCGAGACGCCGCCTTCGGCGGCGGTGAGGTAGCGCACAGGCGTGGGCACATTGACCACCGGCACGCCCAGCCAGCACACACGCACGGCGATCTCGGTGTCGAAATCAAAGCGGCGCGCGAAGAAGGTGCCGCGGAACGCGCGCAGCAGCGCCGCCACGGGGTACACGCGCATGCCGAAGAGCGAGTCGCCGATGCCCCAGCCGAGTGTCTCGAGATTTGACCACGCGTTGGAGATACGGCGGCCTTGCACACGGAGCTGCGGCGCTTCAGAACCGAAGACTGGCGTGCCGAACAACACCGCCTCCGGGTGCGATTGCGCGAGGTCGATGAATTTTGGAATCCAGTCCGGTGGATGCTGCCCGTCTGCGTCCATCGTGAGGATATGGGTGAAACCTTCGCCGGCGGCAAACTCGGCACCACGCAGCACCGCGGCGCCTTTGCCGTGGTTGCGCGGCTGTTTGATCAGACGCAGGCCGGGATGCGCGGCCTGCATGACCTCCACGGCTTTCTCACTGCCGTCGGTGCTGCCGTCGATGACCACGAGCACCTCGTTCCAATGCTCCAGCGCATGCTTCACCGTGTCCGTCAGCAGGGGGCCGGTGTTGTAGCTGGGAATGAGGACGACGAGCTTCATGAGCCTGCGGGAAGGAGGCGGGATGGACGCGAGAAAGACCCTTGTCGCAAGTTGAAATCCGGCCGTCAGCCGCCCTTCAAAGCAGTCCTGGGGAGAGTGGTCAGATAGACCTCGCGCAGCCGGCTCATGAATTCGGCAGCACTTTCATCTGGCGGGCTGGCGAGCGGTTCGCCGAGGGTGATGCGCAGCCGGATTTTTTTGTCCGGCAGCCGCCATAGCGGCCAGCCTTTGCTGAGATAATCGCTGTTCGTCTCAATGAAGACGGGCCACACCGGCGCGCTCGACTGCGTGGCGATGATGCCGAGGCCGCCCTGGAAGGCGTTGATGCTGTTCTCGTGCTTCCGCGTGCGTGTGCCCTCCGGGAAAAACAGCAGCCGGTCGCCCTGCCGCAGCGCCTCGATGGAGCGCTGCAGCATCTTGTGCGCGGGTTTGTTCGGAATGAAGCCCGCGAGCTTCGCCCCGCCGCGCAGGAACGGGTTGTGCAGCAGCGAGGCCTTCATGATGCAGCGCAAGCCGGGCACCCGCGCGATGACAAACACCGCATCCCACAATGCCGGATGATTTGGCGCGATGATCAGTCCGCCGCTGACGCCCTCCAGAGCCTCGAAGCCGCGGAACTCGCACTCGAACACACCGCACAACCGCAGCAGCCGCAAAAAATTGCGGAAAGCACCCTGCAACAGCCACTGGCCGATGGTGCGTGATGTCTCCAGCGGCAGGAACGGCGCCAGCACCAGCCCTGCGAGCACAAAAAGCAGTCCGCCGACAGCCCAGTAAGCCATGCTCAGCACGAGAACGACTCCAAGCCATGCCTGCATGAGCATGCGACCCGCCAACGGCGCGCATCTTGACGTTTGCTCTGGTGGTGATTCCTGAATAAGACGGAAGGATGTCACCGCCCGTCGATCCTGTTCAAGCGCTTTCCTCCCTGCCGCACGGGCCGGAGTTCCGCTTCATCGATGAACTCGTCGAACTCGTGCCCGGCTCGTCCGCCAAGGCGGTCTGGAGGCTCAAGGGCGACGAGGAATTCCTGCGCGGTCATTTTCCCGGCGCTCCGTTGATGCCCGGCGTGCTGATGATCGAGGCGCTGGCGCAGCTCGGCGGCATTTTGATTCAAACCCGGCCCGGCGAAGCTCCGCTCAAAAATCTGCGCCTCACCGCCGTGCGTCAGATCAAAATCCTCGGCAGCATCACACCCGGCCAGTCGATTCACATCAGCGGCACATTGCAGGGCATGCTGGACACGCTGGGGCAGGTGAGCGGCGAGATTCGCGATGAGGCCGGCCATGTGATCGTCACTGGCGCGGTCACGCTTGCAGGAGAGAAATGACTGCTCCGGCAGTTGTGGCGCGGACTTCCGCCTTCCATCCAGCCTGAATGGTCAGTCGAGAAATTTCCCAGGATTCAGGATGCCGTTCGGATCGAGCGCGGCCTTCAGGCGCAGATGCGTTTCGTGCGCGGCGGGGGGGACGGCGTGGCGCCACCAGCGCTTCTTCGCAACGCCGATGCCGTGCTCGCCGGTGATCGCGCCATCCCAGGCGATGATTTGATGAAACAGACGGTCGAGCGCGGTCTCGGCGCGTGCGCGGACCGCGGGATCGTCCATCGTGGGCACCATGATGTTGACGTGAATGTTGCCATCGCCCGCATGACCGAAGCAGGCGACAGGAAAACCGGAATCTTCCTGGAGTTTCTCCGCGAAATCGACCAGCTCGACGAGCTTGCCGCGCGGCACGACGATGTCCTCGTTGAGCTTGATCAGGCCGGTGTTGCGCAGGCTGTAGCTGAACTCGCGGCGCAGCTTCCAGAATGCCTCGCAGGCTTCTTCCCCCATCGCCTCGTTCAAGCAGATGCAGCCGAGGTCGCGCACGAGTTTGACGAGCTGTTGCAGCTCGCCTTTGACCGATTCGGCCTGGCCGTCGATCTCGACGAGCAGGTGCGCGTCACCTTGTGGCGTGACAGACTCGCCCAGATATTCGCGCGCGGCGCGCAGGGTGAACTTGTCGGCGATTTCGAGCGCGGAGGGCAGGAAGCCGCCGCCGAGGATGCGCTGCACGGCGTTGGCTGCCTCCGTGAATGATTTGAAGCCTGCGGAGAGCATCGCGCGCATCGGTGGATGCGGGATGATGCGCAGCGTGGCCCGGGTGACGACGCCGAGCATGCCTTCGCTGCCAACCATGAGGCCGGTGAGGTCGAAGCCGGTTTTGTTTTTGTGACAGCGGCCTCCGGCCTTCACGATGGAGCCATCCGCGAGCACGGCCTCCAGACCGAGCACATAATGCCGCGTGACACCGTATTTCAGGCAGCGCGGCCCGCCGGCGTTGGTGGCGATGTTGCCGCCGAGGCTGCATTCCTTCAATGACGCTGGATCCGGCGGGTAGAACCAGCCAAGTTTGCGCACCGCCGCCTGCAAATCACCCGTGATGACGCCAGGTTCGACGATGACGACACCGTCCTGCGTGTTGATTTCGATGATGCGGTTCATCCTCGTCACCGAAAGGGCGATGCCGCCGCGCACCGGCACCGCGCCGCCGACGTAACCGACGCGCGCACCCTGCGGTGTGACGGGAATCTTGTGCTCGTTGGCGAAGCGCAATGTTTTGGACACGTCCTCGGCCGATCCGGCATGCACGACGACTTGGGGCGGATTGGCCGCGAACCATTTGTCCGTGCTGTGCGTGGCGAGATCCGCCGGCGTGATGGAAACGCGGCCAGGACCGAGGAGATTTGCGAGTTGATCGGCGAGGGAAGCCATTCACGCAGACTGGAGCGGCAGGACGTGCACGCAACGCGTAGAATGCGAAACTCCCCGCCTCCGCTGATCGCGTACCGTCCGGACTGATGCTGGAAAATTAGCGCCGCATCTTCGCGAAGAAAACGCGCGCGCTTTCCGTGACGCCGTACGCGGTCTCTTGCGGCGTGAGCTCGGCGGTCTTGATGCGTAGATCAGCGAGGGATTTGTAGAGCGGTTTGCGCTCGATGAGCAGACGTTCGAGCTTGGCCTTTGGATCTTCCTCGCCGGCGAGCAGCGGACGGTTGTTGTTCGAGGCGGTGCGGCGGGCGAGGCGTTCGGGGTCGGCGTCCAGCCAGGCGATGTAACCGAGATGGCGCAGGACCGGCAGGTTGCGCGGCTGCGTGATGATGCCGCCGCCGGTGGCGATGACGCAGCCGCGTTTTCCGAGCAGGGAGCGCAGCGCGGCGGATTCACGCAGGCGGAACCCGGCCTCGCCTTCGGCGGCGAAGATTTCGGGGATGGTTTTGCCAGTGGCTTCGACGATCATCGCGTCAGTATCGACGAATTGGAAGCCGATCATCTGCGCGACGATGCGGCCGACGGTGGTTTTGCCCGAACCCATGAGGCCGATGAGCAGGATGTTCGGCTGGCGGTGCAAGGGGATTCCGGCTGCGGAATGCACGAGATTCAAAATGGACGGGACAAGGTCGGGATCGTCACGCAACGCGTCGAAATAGCCTGGATGACGCGGTTTCCAGCCGGTGGAGTGCAATTTGGTGTTGGAGACGCGCTTGTGGCTCCAGCCGCGTTTGCGATCCGGGTCAGGCTCGCTTTCGGGCGGCAGCTTGACGCCGAAAGTCATGCACAGGCGCTCCAGGCACTGCCGCTGCGTCATCTGCGCGTCATCGACGACATTGAAGATGCCGCCCATGCGCCGCGTGACGATGTGGACGAGCGCGGCGGCGGCGTCATCGACATGGATTTGATTGAGCATGCGCCCCTGGCCGTTGTTTCCCTCGATGACAGATTTGCCTTCGAGCAGATTTTTCAAAACGAACGAGCGCCCCGGCCCATAGATGCCGGCGAGGCGGGCGACGGCACCGTTGGCGGCCAGGGTGATGTTTTCCGCGTCGCGCAGCAGGCGGCCGGTGTCGCGATCAGGCTCGGCGGCGCTGGTTTCATCGACGGTTTCGCCGTTGACCTGCGGATAAACGCTGGTGCTGCTGGTGTGGAGCGCAAAGGCCGCTGGAAATGCGGACGTGAGATGCCGCATGCCATCGACATAGACGGCTTGGTACATCTCCGCCCCGCCACGGCTGGAACTGGCGCAGTGGATGAAGGCGTCGATGCACGGGGCGCCGAGTCTGGAGGCAAGCGCGGCGACGGAATCACGATTTGAAATGTCGCAGGACTCCACGCGCCAGGGCTTGAACGCGGCGAGCCGCGCGGCCGATTCAGAAGAATGCGTGAGGCCGGTCACCTCATGCCCCGCGGCATGAAGCTGGTCCGCGACACGTTCTCCGACAAAACCACAGCCTGCGACGAGCACCTTCATTGCGGGCGGTTTTTCTGGTAGTAGGCGAGCACGCCGTTCACGACGCCGCGCACATAATCCTCGATGGCGCTGGTCTGCAGCCGGCCGGCGATGAGCGTGCGGCCGATGAAGTGGCCGTTGAGCAGCCGGCGGTAGGTTTCCTCGTTGTTCATGACGTAGGGTTCGAGGTAAACCACAGGACACTGATATGTGCGGTTGGCGAGCAGGTTGCGCGCATAGACATACGCGTTGTCCCCGGCGTGCCGTGCGTTGGGCGTGGTGTAAACATAGGCTGGCAGGCCGGTGGCGGCGCGCAGGCCCCCGGCCACGGCCACGGCCAGCGGCAGCTCCTCCTCGTGCATGCGTGAGAACAGGCGGTGGAGCATTTCGAAGCGCACATCCTGCTGCTCCAGCTCCACCGGCGAATAACAACCGTTGACGAGCACATGCATGTGGTTCGCGGGCGAGAACTGCGGCTTGGCGGCGTCTCCCCAGGCCTCGGCGTTGTAGTGCAGACAGAGGACGACATCAGGTTTGATGGTCTCGTTGACCTTTTTGGCGCGGGCATGGATCTCGCTGACGCGGTAGAAGAGTTTTTCGTCCTGCCACTGGACGGTGAGGATCTTCGCGTCGCCGGTGAGGCCGGCATAGCCCTCCACAGGCTTGGGGAAGCCGGCTTCGATGAGGATTTGACGCGCGGCGTCCGCGAGATCGGCGGGGCGTTTGTCGGTGACCGGGCTGGCATTTTCACGCACGAGGGAGACGTAGGCTCCGAGAGACTTGAGGCGCTCGGCGAGCACTTGCGCGGTGGTGAGCGTGAGATCGCCCTCCTGGATGGCCTCGCCGGGGGCGAAGCTGAGGTGACGCTCCTCCATGATGGCGAATGATCCGCCGATGTGACCAGGGTCGATGGCGATGTGGACATCACTCAACGGCGGGCGGCCCTTGAGCGGCGGCAGTTCGGCGGCGCGGCGCCAGGTGCGCATGCCGGGCGGCGGCGGGGCGGGACGGGTGGCGAATGCGATGCGGGCCTCGGGCTTTGTGGCATCGCCGGTCATCACCACGAGGCCGTCGGGCTCGAGTTTCCACGGAGGCGGAAAGGCGGAGTTGTCTGAATAGAGATCGCGCATGAGCATCTCGAATTCCGCGCGTGTGAGGGTTTGATGGAAGGATTGCAGCCGGGACCAGTCCGGCTTGATGCCGAGCGGACTGAGCCGGTCGAGACGCGGCGGCGCTGGTGCGACCGCGGCAGGTTGCGCAGGCATCGAGAGCGTGGCGGTGCCAGGAGTGATCTGCGACGGCGTGAGAGCAGGCGCGGGAGCTGCGGCCGCAGGAACGGGAGGTTTGACGGGGGCAGGCACGATGGTCTGGGCCAAGCCCGACACGGTCATCCAGCACACGAGCAGGGCCGCCGGAGGGGCGCCGCGCATCAATCGATTCATCATAAAGCGCATCCTAGACTTGATCCCCGGCTTCATCATCTACTAAGTGGCGGCACGATGAACGACAACGCGGCTGACAACACGGACGGGCTCTTCCGCCTGCTTTTTTTGGGCGATGTGGTGGGCGAACCGGGCCGCAAGGCGGTCTCGCTGCTGCTGCCGGTGCTCAAGGAGGAGCTGAAGCTCGACTTCATCGTTGTGAACGGGGAAAACTCCGCCGGCGGGCGCGGCATCACGCCGAAGATCGCCATCGGTCTCATGCGTGCCGGGGCGGCGGTGGTGACGAGCGGGGACCACATCTGGGACCAGAAGGAGATCGTGCCCTTTCTCGCCGAGGAGCCGCGCATGCTGCGGCCGCTGAATTATCCCGAAGGCACGCCAGGCGGCGGCTTCATCGTTCTGGAGTCGAAGAAGTGCAAAGTGGCCGTGGTGAACCTGCAAGGCCGCACTTTCATGGGCCAGCAGCTCGACAACCCGTTTCCCGCGATCGCTGAATGCGTGGAAAAGCTGCGCGAGGAGACGCCGGTGATCTTCGTGGACTTCCACGCCGAGGCCACGAGTGAAAAAGTGGCGATGGGATGGCATCTCGACGGCAAGGTGTCCGCCGTGGTCGGCACGCACACGCATGTGCCCACTGCGGATGAACGCGTGCTGCCCAAAGGCACCGCGTTTCAAAGCGACGCCGGCATGTGCGGACCGATGGACAGCGTGATCGGCAGCCAGATCGAACCGGTGCTGGAACGTTTCCACACCATGAGGCCCACGCGTTTCGGCGTGGGCACCGGCGCGGTGCGCGTGAACGGCGCCCTCATCACCATCGACCCCGCCACCGGCAGGGCGCTGAAGATCGAGCGCGTGACGCGGACGTGGCATGAGTGAAAAGTGATGGATTGACGAGGCGAGCGGCGGCATGACAGCATGCGCGCTTTACCCGCATGGACTCTGCGCTCCGTCCCTCCCGCACGCGTTACGGCGTGATCGTTTTTGCCGTGATGCTCGGCATCATTCATTACATCGACCGCGTTTGCATCTCGAAGGCGCGGCCGTTCATCCAGGAGGATCTTCACCTCGATGACACGCAGATGGGCTATGTGTTCTCCGCCTTCACGCTGGCCTACGCGTTGTTTGAGATTCCCGGCGGCTGGCTGGGGGACAAATGGGGGCCGCGGCGGGTGCTGCTGCGCATCGTGATGTTCTGGAGCTTCTTCACCGCGGCCACCGGCTATGCGTGGAACCAGATGTCGATGATGGTGTGCCGGTTTCTTTTCGGCGCGGGTGAGGCGGGCGGCTTTCCGAACATCGCGAAGATGTTCAGCGTGTGGCTGCCGCAGCGCGAGCACGGCATGGCGCAGGGGATCACCTGGCTCTTCGCACGCTGGGGCGGGGCCTTCACTCCGCTGCTGGTGGTGTGGGTGCTCGGCATGGTGAGCTGGCGGACGACCTTCGTGATCTTCGCCTTCCTTGGTGTGATCTGGGCGGTCTTCTTCGCGCTGTGGTTCCGCGACAATCCGAAGGACAACGCAAAAGTGAACGCGGCGGAGCTGGCGCTGCTGGAGGACGCGCAGAAGAACCTGGGCGGTGGGCACGCGAAGATCCCGTGGGGCAGGCTTTTCGCCACGCGGTCGGTGTTGTTGCTGTGGGTGTACTACTTCTGCATCAGCTACGTCTGGTACTTCTACATCACCTGGATGCCGAAGTTCATGGAGGCGAAGGACGGGCTGGGCATGGACATGGCGGCGACCTCGACTTCGATCCTGAACGGCCTGCCGCTCTTCCTCGGCGGCATCGGTTGCTTCCTGGGCGGCCTGGCGGCGAAAAAGATGGCGGCGGCGAGCGGCCGCATCAGCGCGGCGCGGCGCACGGTGGGCGTGGCGGGCATGCTGGCGGCCGGGTTGTTCATCGTGGCTGCCGCACAGACGAAAAACCCGACGTATGCGATGCTGGCGCTCGGCGTGTCCGGTTTCTTCAACGACCTGTCGATGCCCGGCGCCTGGGGCGCGTGCATGGACATCGGCGGCAAGCTCGCCGGCTCTGTCTCCGGCAGCATGAACATGATCGGCAATCTCGGCGGCGCGTTGGGCGGCGTGGCGGTGCCCTGGTTGATGAAGTCGATGGGCCTCGGCTGGGACGGCGTGCTCTACGTCGCCGCATCGACGTATCTCGTCTCAGCGCTCTGCTGGGCCTTCATCGACAGCGACCAGCGGCTGCATGAGTGATGCGAGCGCTTCTCACTTCTTCTCCGTGTCGGTTTTGCTGCCCTTGAGTTTGTGCAACGCGTCCTCGATGCGTTTGCGGGCTTTCGCATCGGGCGTTTTCAAGGCGCTGGCGCGTTCGAGGTATTCGAGCGCCTTCGCCTTGTCGCCCAGCGCCTGGTGCGTGAGGCCGATGTGCTCGAGGATTTCGGCGTCTGCCGGCTTGATCGTGGAAGGCGCTTTGGTGAGGAGAGCTTCAGCGCGCTGCAGCTCCTTGAGCGCGGCAGCGTAGTCGCCCTTCTTGAAATGGAACCAGCCGAGGCTGTCGATGAAGGCGGGCTGGTCGGGCAGCAATTCGTTGGCCTTCGCGATGAATTCGCCCGCCTTGTCGAGATGCGCGTCCTGCTCCAACCACATGTAGCCGAGGTAATTCATCGTGTTGGCGATGAATTCGGCCCTTTCTGGAGGTGTCAGCGAGATTGATTTTTCCAACGCAGCCGAGGCATCTTCGTCGCGATTAAGATGGGAGAGTGACACGCCGTATTGAAAGAGCACATCAGCGGCAAACTCTGATTTCTCCTTGGGCGCGAGGTTGATGGACTTTTGATAGATGCTCACCGCTTCCTCATGCCGGTCCATCCGCGCCAGGGTGACACCGTATTGATAATAGAACAGGCGGTCGAGCAGCTCCGTCTGTGTGGCGCCGGCGTGCTGCTCGGCCTCGGCGAAATGCTTCACGGACGCCGCCCATTCCTCACGCGAACGATGCGCGATGGCGAGCTGGTAATGCACCAGCGGATGATCGGGAAACAGACGCGCGCTGCGCTGCCCCACGCGCACCATGTCCTCGAACTTCCGCGTCTCATAAAGCTGCCAGCCGAGTTTCACATAATCACCGATCTCCCCGCCGCCGTTTTGAATCGCCGCTTCGAGGTGGGGGATGGCCTTTTCGGGCTGCTCGCGCTTGTCGTACTCGCTGGCGAGCAGACGCCGCTGCTCCGCGTCGTCAGGGGCTTGTTTGACGATCTGCTCCAGCGTGGCGAGCGCCTTGTCCTTCTGCTCGGCGGCGCCGTAGAGCCGGTAGAGCAGCTTGCGCGCCTCCAGGCTGCCATGCTCCACGGAAAGTTTCTCGCAGAGCTGCCGGGAACGCTCGGGATCGTTCGTCAGCAGGCATTGCCGCGCCACTTCGAGCGTGACCTGCTCCGCGTCGGCCTTGGTGGTGTGTTTGAGCGCGTTTTCAAAAAACGGCGCGACACGCTGGCGGTATTCGAGGTTGAACTCGGCCTGCCCGAGCGGCCAGACGCGTTCCGCGACGCGTCCCGTTGCCAGCCAGTATTGTGGATCGCGGCTTGGCTGACTGGCGGCCTGCTCCATCACGGCGACGGCCTTGTCACGTTCGTTTTGTGTGAGGTGCAGCAAAACGGCGGCCTCATACACCTCCGCGTACTGTGGGAACTTCGTCAGCGCCTCGGCCACCGCCTTGAGCGGTCGGTCGTCTTTCTCGAACAGATCCTCCGGCGGATAGGTGCTGGCAAAACGCGCCAGGTTCAGCAGCGGCGCGGGGGAGCGCGGATTGGCGGCCACCGCGTCCTCGAGGATTTTCATCGCGGCGGCACGTCCCTGAAACTGCATCGCGATGCCGGCCGTGTGGTCGGCCAGCCCGGCGTTCGTCGGATCGGCTTTGAAGACGGCGAGGTAATGCTCCAGCGCCTGCCGGAGCTTTCCCGATGCCTCGAATTGCAGCGCGGCGCTGAAATGCGCCAGCACATCGGCAGTGATCTCCCCGCCAGGCTTGAGCCGGAGGTCGGAGGAACCGGAAGCAACGTCACCGGGCGACAAGTCCGCCTTCACCACCGCCTTCACAGGGCTCACAGTGAGGGCCGCCGCGAAAACGAAGGCCGCGCACGCCGGGCCGCGCCAGTGCATGACACAACGTCCGGCGATTCGATCCCATCGATTCGCACTGCGGAGACAAGCCATGCCGTGAGGCTATCTGTTACGCCTTGTAGCGCAAACGCTTCTTGTGGCGGTTCGCGCGCATGCGCTTCTTGCGCTTGTGCTTGTTGATCTTCGTTTTTCTCCGCT
>JAEUHJ010000020.1 GCA_016795375.1 Verrucomicrobiaceae bacterium | reverse complement strand
TCGTTCAAGCTGACCAGGACGTGGAGCGATGTTTCCTCGGCGTCGCTGGGAATCAACGGCCTCCGCCATGTCTTCCAGCCCTATGTGAATCTTTCCTACCTGGATGCCAGCATGGATGCCGGGCTGCCCGCCATCGACAGGCTTTCCCCCACCACCCGGCCGCGTTCGATCGACGTGCCGCTTTTCACCGCGGTGGACAGCTTGCGTTCGTGGAACGTGACACGCGTCGGCTTCCGCAACTTGTTGCAGACGAAGCGTGACTACATCACCAGCTCCGGCTTTGGCCGGTTCATCGAGACGCCAGAGGGCGGGGATGCGCAGACATACACCCTGGCGGGGATGAACACCTTTGTGGATGTGTTCGCCAAGGATCCGGAGTTCGGGCGGGATGTGTCCAATGTGTACAACGAGCTTTTCTGGCGCCCCGTGCCCTGGATCACCTTCCGTTCCGACATCCAGATCCCCATCACCAGCGGTCTCGGCAGCTTCAGCGAGTTCAACAACGCGATCGTCTGGATGCCGTCCAGATATTCGTCCATCGAACTGGGGCACCAGTTCATTTCAGATCATCCGTTCTTCCAGGACAGCAGCCTTTTGTACACACGCTTCTTCGCCCGGTTTTCGGATAATTACGGCTTCAACATGAACCATATTTACGAGGCGGACGACGGCACCCTCGAATACCAGAGCTACAGTCTCTATCGTGACCTCAGCAGTTGGATCGCCTCCATCGGGATCATGGCGCGCGACAATCGCACAGGCGCCTCGGAAATGGGCATATTGCTTTCCTTCACCCTCAAGGATTTCCCGCAGGCCAGCTTCGATTTGGATCTTGACCCGAATCCCACCGGCCGCGGCGGCAGGCAGTG
This sequence comes from Verrucomicrobiaceae bacterium, assembly GCA_016795375.1. GTDB lineage: Bacteria > Verrucomicrobiota > Verrucomicrobiia > Verrucomicrobiales > Verrucomicrobiaceae > Prosthecobacter. The sequence continues at coordinate 7,994 of JAEUHJ010000020.1, read as the reverse complement.
AACCCCTGAGTGTTTGAAGAACGACTGCGCCGCCTTTTGCCGGGTGTGACGTCAGTCATCGCATGAGGGCGGAACGCAATTGCAACGCCTCACCATGACCGGGGGCCACGCTGAGCACGCGATCCAGCGCGGCGACGGCCTCCTGTTTGCGGCCTTGCCGCGCAAGAATCGTCGCGCGCGCGTAAGGAATGGCAGGATCGCGGGGATTGGCGAGTTCGCCGCGTTGCAGGGCATCGAGAGCACCGGGGATGTCTTTTTGGCCGTTGCGGGCGAGGCCGAGATTGTACCAAGCACGAGCCAGCGACGGCTCGAGGCGCACGGCCTCTTGAAGTGAGGTGATCACGCCGGTCATGTCGCCGGTTTCGGCGAGAGCGAGGCCCAGCTCGTAATGATATTCGGCGTGATCGGGCGCGAGCTTGATCGCGTCGCGCAGTTTGGCGATGGCGAGCGGCGTCTGGCCGGTGGTGCTGTACATCATCGCCAGATCGTGATGGAAGGGCGGCGAGTTTGGATCCCACTGAATGGCCGTCTCCATGTGCTTGATCGCTGCGGAGGTGTTGCGGCGGGAAAATTCAAACTGTGCGAGCTGCATCTGGCCGCTGGGCTGGTCAGCATTGAGGTTCAGCATGTGCTGCAGGTCTTTTCCGGCGGCGGAATCGAGGCGCAGGCTGTCGCGCAACGCCCACGCGGCGGAGACGCGCACGCCGCGCACGGGGTCAGCGAGCAACGGCTCGATGCTGGAGCGAATGGAGCCGTTTTGCAGCATCGGTTCGAGCGTGCGGATGGCGCTGGTGCGCACGAGCGGATGCGCGTGCTGCAACTGCGCGGTGACAGCGGTTTGAACGTCAGATTGATCGATCCAGCGGTCGAGCAGCAGCGTGGCGCCGGCTTTCCAATGCGGGATTTCATCGCTGCCGAGCAATTCGATGAGCCCGACGCGTGCCTCGGCGTCGCCCTGGCGCGCTTTGGCGATCAGCGTGGCCCGCGTACGTGTCTTGCGGTTCATTTTGTCCCCCCACCACTTCTGCGTGGCTTCGAGCGCCCAGTCAGTGGTCTTGTCGGTGTGGCACTTGTTGCAGGCGTTCGGGATGTTGAACTGTTTGGTCAGCAGCGGATCGGGAATGGTGAAGCCGTGGTCGTGGCGCGCATGGCGCTGCATGTAAACCGTCTGCGGCATGTGGCAGTTCACGCATTGATTGCCGGTGCTGGCGGTTTGATGAAAGCTGTGCGCCTCCGGCAGGATGACCGGCGCTTTGGGGAAGCCGCCCTGCGTGTGGCAGCGCATGCAGAGCTGGTTGCCGGGCAGGATGGTCCTCATGCTGTGCATGTCGTGGCAGTCCATGCAGCGCACGCCGGCGTTGTGCATGCGGCTGCTGAGGAAGCTGCTGAACTCGTAGTTCTCGTCGCGAATCTGGCCGTCGGGGAAATACGTGTCGCTCTGGTCGGTGATGGTGAGGTGGTAGTGATCCCAGAATGATTCGCCGGGAACGAAGTCGCCGGTGATCTCGCCGCGTCGCGCATGACAGCCGGCGCAATTCTCAATGTGCTGGTCACTCGACCATTTCGTGATCGTGGGATCGCCTTTGGCGCCGCGATTGGCTTTCTGCCACTCGTTGTGTGATTTCATCGGCCCATGGCAGGATTCACAGCTCACGGACATCTCGGCCATGGTGGTCTTGTAGCTGTCGGTGGCGGCGTCGTAATTTTTGCGCAGGCGGGTGTTGTGGCAGGTGGCGCACATCTGGTTCCACACCATGCCGCGTCCGGTCCAGTGCCCCCATTCGCCGGGCTTGCGGTCCTCGTTGCCGTACACATCGAACCAGTCTCCTTGGCGCGGGTCAAAGCAGGCTTCCATCGCCTGCAAACGACCGTTGCCGCCATCGACGAGGAATTGCCGCAGCGGATCGTGGCCGATGACGCGTTCGACTTTGTAAGGTGCGGTCTTGTTGCCAAATCCAAGCGCGGTGAGGATGTAGTCCTCGTTTTGTTTCGCCGCCGTCGTGCTCTGCGAGCCGTGCGTGAAGGTTTTGGCGGGAGCAAACGCGGTGTCATCGAGCTTCGCGTCCGGTTTGCGCTCGGCGAGGCCATGATGTGAGCTTTCCCACTTGGCGAACTGGTCGGGATGGCACTCGCGACATGATTGCGATCCGGCGTATTGCGCGAAGACGGTTTTTTCATCCGGCATGGCGAACGGCTCGGCCTTCGTGAGTGAAATGACCGCCGTGGCGGGCACGGGTGTGAATTTGTTCCGCGGCCGGAAAGCCCATGCGATCAACCCGGCCAAGACCAGCGTGATTCCCGCCAAGAACACGATCGCCTTCGACGATGATGTGGGTGGTTCAGGAACTGGCGGGGCTTTTTTCTTCATGCGCAAATCAGGCTAGCGGTACACAACGACGAAGCAAGACGCGAAGGATCCTGTGTCCTAGCTCGTTTAAAAAGTGCAAAATTATCTAAGTCTCTCTCATCATCATGCGTTGCCCAATTGCCACGAAGTAAGTTCGTGGTAGCACCTGAACAACGAGCGCTTGCAAGAGCGAACTGTTCTTGGTGCCCACGAAAGTCTCGTGGCCTGCAGCAATGAAAAAAACATAAAAGGCGCAAGCCTTCAAAGGGAGCCGTCACCCAGAATGGACGGAGGCAGAAGGTGCTTGGTGGGTAAAAACCCGGATGGAGCCTTCTGACAGTCGTGATCTGCATAGCGGGCATAAAATTGTCTGCGATGCTGGGGCTGGAGCTGTTGGGCACGGATGATTTGGTGTGGATCTTGGACCTCCTTCGCAGGAATGGCCGAATCACCCTCAGATAATGATCTGCTAAACGGCAGTAAATTGAGCCTGGCGGGTCTTTGGCCCGTCAGGCTTTTTTTTTGACACTCGAATGCCTCCCGCCGAGCATCATGCCATGACTTCGACCGAATCTGCCGCAGCGCTGAAGGTAGCCATGTACTGGGACTTTGAGAACATTCACGCCTCGCTGCATGAGCAGGACATCGGCTTCTACAAGGAAGCCCGTTTCAAGCCGCAGCCGGAACTGGTGGATGTAGCGGCCATCATGGATTTCGCCCGTTCAGTCGGCAGCGTGTGCATCAACCGCGCCTACTGCAACTGGTCGTTCTTTTCCCGTTATGCGGACGCATTGTCCGGGGTCGGCATGGAACTGATGCAGTTGTTTTCACGCGGACAGCACGGCAAGAACGGAGCGGACATTCAAATGTGCGTGGACATGGTGGAGGATCTCCTGCGGCTGGAGGTGGACGTGTGCGTCATCGTCAGCGGCGACAGCGATTTCATCGGCGCGGCGCAGAAGGCGCGGCAGTATGGGAAGCGCGTGATCGGCATCGGCGTGCGGGGCTTTTCTAATCGTTTCTTCCAGCGTGTGTGCGACGAGTTCAAGTTTTACGACATGCTGGTGCAGCAGGAAGTGGCGACGCCAGTGACACTGGATGATTCTGGCAAGATGAGCCTGGAAGCCGCGAAGGGGCTGCTGGTGGCAGCAGTCAGCCGTCTGGCGACGCAGTTTGGCGATCCTGCGGTGCTCAAGGCGCGTGTGAAGCCGATGATGCTGCGTTTGGAGCCGTCCTTTGACGAGCGTGGAGTGATCGCGGGCGAAGATGACGCCGGGTTTGCGAATTTTCCCATGTTCCTTGATGCCTGTTCTGATGTGATTGAAGAGGCACCAGGTGATGGCGACCACACCATACGCCTGCGTAGCGGTGTGGTTGAGGCGGCTGCCGGAACACAGATGTCCGAGGAGAGGCGGCAGAAATGCCGCCGTTTGCTGACGGCCGCGATGACTTTCATACTGAGAAACCGCGATATCGTGCCCATGGCTGCAGTCAAGGTGGTGATGTTGAAGCTGGAACCCGCTTTTGATGAAAAGAAACTTGGCGCCAAAAATCTGCTGACGTTTCTACAGTGGTTCCCGGACATCGTCGCGATTCATGGCGAAGGTGAGAAACGCACTTTGGAACTTCTGGTGGAGAAAAATGAGGGGGAATACACGCCTCCTCCACTGCCTCCGGCCAAGTTAAGCGACGTCTTACCTCCTGTGGAAGTGATCCGGGCGGCCATGCCATTTCATTTTGAGTCTCTGTGCGTCAAACCTGCGGATGGTTGGCCTGATTATTATGAAAGGATGCAGGCCAGCATCGAGGAATCGGGATTTGTCATCGAAAAACCCGGACTACAGGCAATTAAGAAACTCGTGATGGACGTCAAAGGGTTCAAAATGCTGCCAAACCAGGGTGGCATTTCGTTCACAGACGGCTTTGCCAGCATTGATGACTTGTGGGCATGTGTGTCGGATCATCTGTCGCGAGTACTGGCAGCACCAGGGAATGAAACCCAGAATGCGACGAGCTGAGGCTGAGACTGTCAGGACAGCCTGAACACTGCCAAGGCTGGACTCGCTGGCCCTACCCAGGTGTTAGAAATCGAGGTAGATTTCCGCGCGGCGGTTGTGGCTGCGGCCTTCGGGGTTGTCGGTGCCGTCAGCCTTCTTGTTGGGGCTGAGCGGCTGCGCTTTGCCGAGTGCGGCGGTCTCGACCTGCGCCGCAGGAACGCCGAGGGCGGCGAGCCGCTGTTTCACGGCCTCCGCCCGTCCGCGGGAGAGGCGGATGTTGTAGTCGTCCTCGCCTTTCTCGTCGGTGTGGCCGGCGATGCGGAGCTTTTTCGACGCATCGGCCTTCATGAGCGCGGCGATGACCTCGAGCTGTTTCAAGGCGCGCGGATGCAGCTCGGCGCGGTCGTATTCGAAGTAGAGCGCGAGCGATTCGCCGCCTTTCGGATTCTTCACGATGGGCGTGTAGGGCACGCCGAGCTTCGAGGCGTTTTTGGCGAAGGAGCCGAGGATGTCGGAGAGGTTGAGGCCCGCGACTTTCCATGGTTGCGCGATGTCGGCGCGTTTCAATTCGACGCCGAACTCGGTGTTCTGCTGCAACGTCCCGGACTGCACCTGCGCGATGACCCAGGACACCTCGGGATTGGCGATGGTGATGATGAGAGGCTTGCCAGGATTGAGCGAGTATCCGCCCTCCTCAAAGACGATGCAGAGGCCGACGAGCCTTTCGACGGGCACCCTGGCTTCATCGACAAATGTGCGCGCGGCGGCGAAATCGTGCCTGAGCAGGTGGCTGACGAAGTCGCTGGCGAAGGTGAGCGCGTCAGCTTCGTCCTCGACGGTGAAGAGCTGCTTCATCGGCGCGAGCGTGCCGGGCGCGGGCGGCGTGGTGCCCGGTGCGGCGGGGGCCGCGGGCGCGGCCGGAATGGCGGCGATGGCGCTGCTCATTTCCTTCGGCAGTGTGGCTTTCGCGACCTTCCAGCCCATGGACGCGTCACGTTCGAGATCCAACTGGATGCGGATGGTTTTGTTCGTGCCGGGTTTGGTGAAGGGAATGGCGATGCGGGTGCGGTTTTCGACGAGGCCGAGAAGGGCCGCCTGGTCTTCTGTTCCAGGCTTGAATCCCATTTCGGCGAGTTTTTGGAAGAGCTTCGACGCATTGCCGGACTGCGCACTGTCCGCTGCGGCGGCGAGGCGGCCTGCGGTGGCAAAATCACCCTTGGCGAGGCTGCGCATGAGCTCGCGGCCCAGATCGACCGGCCGTGCGAAGGCGAAGGAGGAAGGAGCCGGGGCGGGAACGGGCGGCGGCTGGATTTTCGGCGGCGCGGCGGCTGTTCGGGCGGCTGTTCGGGCGGGTGGTGTGGATGCTTTGGCCGTTCCGGCCTTGGTGTTCGCGCTGGTTGCCGCTGGGACGGCGCCTGGCTGCTCCCGCACCATCATTTTTTTCCTGGTGAACAGGAAGAAGATCGCGGTGCTGAGGGCGAGCGCGGCGACAACGATGAGGATGGGGGCGATGCTGCCGCCGTGAGCGGGGCGGGCAGGGTGGAGGCGGGACGGGGTTTGCATGGCCGGGAGAAGGCTGTCCGCAGACAGCGGCAAAGATGCCATCAGCGGAGGCGGTGAATCAAGGCATATTATGCGCGGCGCGGCTCACCGTTTTTCCTCGCTGCCGGGCGTGGCCTGGCCGCCACGCATCTTGGCCTTCAGGCGGGACCAGAAATCATCACCATCCTTGGTCTCGCTCTTCGCGCCGGAGCCGGCGGGCGCGGCGCTGTTGAAGGAGGGCACATCGACGCCGGCGCTGCGCGCGCCATCACTGCCCGAGTCGGCGAGCGCGCGGCCGTAGGGGGCGAAGTTGTTCACGGGCACGTCGTATTTCTGCGTGCTGGCGGAAATGACGCGGCGCGCGTTGATGAAGGCCGTGGGGCTGTGGTAGTTCGACGAGTCGCGGGCGAAGGAGCTGCGGTTCATGCCGATGTGGAGGTTCTTGCGCACCTCGAAGTGCAGGTGCACGGGATACATGCCGTTGTTCCCGCCCATCGTGCCGACGAGCTGGCCTTTCTCGACCAGATCGTGCAGCTTCACCTTCCGCTCGTGCAGGTGCGCGTAGAGGGAGTCCACCATGGAGAGACGGCCGTCAGTCTCGCGGAAGATATGGCGCACGAGGATGCAGTTTCCCCAGCCGACGCCGATGTTCTGGGAGAAGATCACCACGCCGCGGCCCATGGCATAAATGGGCACGCCGAGGTCGCTGTCGCCGCCGCCGCGGCCGTTCCAGTCCTCGCCGAGGTGGCCGTTCGGCCAGTAACCGCGCGCTTTGTAGTAGCCATCGGCGTCCGGTTTGCCGACGGGGAAATCAAAGCCGTCCGCCAGCCGCACGCGGATCGTCGAACCCGATTGAGCGGTGGCTTGCTGCACGCCGACCAGCAATAGAATGGCACACATACACAACGCCTGGAGCCGCCAGAAAGGACGGAAGCGAAGCATGGTTGAGCTGGGGGCACTGGCTGGCATGCCGGAAGGGAATTTGATCGTAGCCGAACTCGTCACAAAGGCCAACTTGAAAACGCCTTCTGCGTGGAGATGGGCGCAATGCTGTGAAATTTTGAGATTGAATGCAGCAAGTGAAGAGGGGAGTGCTTGCAAACCTCTTCGCACACCCGACAATCCGGTTTTCCGTTCCGAATCACTCTCCCACTCCGTTCATGCCCGACTGGCTCGCCGCCATCCTCCTTGGAATCATCGAAGGACTCACCGAGTTCATCCCCGTCTCCTCCACAGGCCACCTTCTCATCGTTGAGCACTGGATGCAGCATCGTGGCATCGCGAACGGCCTGCTTGCCGATGACGTGAGGAAGGAAGCCTTCACCATCATCATTCAAAGCGCTGCCGCACTTGCACTGGTGCCATTGTTCTGGAAAAAATTCAGGGGCATGCTGTTCGGCCTCAAGGAAGCCACGAACCGAGATCTGCTGGCCAAACTGACCACCGCCTTCCTTATCACCTGCGTCGCAGGAATGGGCTTCAAGAAGCTCGGCCTAGAATTGCCTGAGACCGCGATCCCCGTCGCCTGGGCCACGCTGATCGGCGGTTTTGTCATCCTTGCCGTCGAAAGATGGTGCGGCAGACGCGTGATGAGTGATTCGCTCACTTGGGCCATCGTCGCCGGCGTCGCAGCGGGGCAGATCATCGCCATGGTCTTTCCCGGTGCTTCGCGTTCCGGTAGCACCATTATGATCGCCCTTATCCTTGGTCTTGCACGACCTGCGGCCACGGAGTTTTCTTTTTTGCTCGGTGTGCCGACGCTGGTCGCTGCCGGTGGTTATGAACTGCTCAAGCTTGCCAAACATGGCGGTCTCGCCGGTGTGCCGTGGGGCTTGTTCGCGCTTGGGTTGATCGCCTCCGCCATTTCCGCCTTCATCGTGGTGAAATGGCTCATCCGCTTCGTGCAGGGACACACTTTCAACGGCTTCGCGTGGTATCGCATCATCCTCGGCGTGGCCTTGCTGGCCTGGGCCGGCACTGGAGGAGACCGCTGAGATGAGGGCCATGATCCGCGGCTGGTTCCGGCGCACGGTCTTCAAGACCATCCGCTTCCTCAAACATCCGCGCAAACTGCGGGAGCGGCCCGTCATGCGCTGGTTCGCGCGGCA
>JAEUHJ010000136.1 GCA_016795375.1 Verrucomicrobiaceae bacterium | reverse complement strand
GGCAAATGCATCGAGCACGACCGGATACCCTCCGCGCAGATCGTGGACGACTACCGCGACCGCCTGCGCGAGGTGCAGGCGAAGCTGCGCGACGACCGCCGCGCCGGCGAGGTGCCTGCGGGCCAGAAACTCGCCTACATCCGCAAGCTGCTCAGTGAGGCCGATCTCTCCGAGAAAAAACTCCGCCTCATGGTCGAGTACGACCGCCGCCGCAACGATCCGAAGCAGCAGCTCAACAACCAGATCGGCGAAACCGCCCGCATCCGCCTCAACATCGATGAAAAGGCGGAGCCCGGCATCCGGTACCTCCGGCTGCGCACCCCCTGGGGGCTGAGCAACCCCATGCGCTTTGCCGTCGGCCTGTTCCCCGAAGTTTGCGAGGTCGAGCCGCTGAAGAAATTCGACCTCGAAAAATACCGCGGCGGCATGGATTCGATGAAGACCGAAAAAACCGTCACGCCCACCACGCGGCTGCCGGTCACGCTCAACGGCCGCATCATGCCCGGCGAGGTGGACGAGTTCACCTTCGAGGCAAAGAAAGACGAGCGCATCGTCATCGCCATGCATGCCCGCAGCCTCATCCCCTATCTCGCCGATGCCGTGCCGGGCTGGTTCCAGAGCGTCGTCAGCCTGCACAAAGCCGATGGTGTCGAGGTCGGCTACGCGGACGGCTACCGCTTTGATCCCGACCCCGTGCTCTTCTACAAAATCCCCGCCGACGGCATCTACCACATCCGCGTGCATGACTCGATCTACCGCGGGCGGGACGATTTTGTGTATCGTATTCATGCCGGCCAGCTTCCCTTCCTCACCGGCATCTCCCCGCTCGGCGCCACGGCGGGTGAGAAGGTGGACATCACTTTTCAGGGGGGGAACCTGGGCACCGAGTTCAAAACAACCTACGAGGCGTCGAAAGAGCCAGGCATCGTGCTCATCCAGGCCAAGGTCGCCGGTGTGAAATCCAACGCCATCCCCTTTCACATCGACAACGTGCCGCAGGAACGCGAGCGCGAGCCGAACAACACCCTCGGTGCCGCGCAGATGCTCGAGCCGCCCATGATCGCCAACGGCCTTATCGAAAAAACCGGCGAGGCCGACTATTATCGCGTGAGGGGCAACGGCGGGCGCGAGATGGTCTTTGAAATCTTCGCGCGCCGCCTCGGCTCGCCCGTCGATGCGTCGCTCACCGTCTTCGACCAGGATGGAAAGCAGGTGGCCTTCAATGACGATTATGAGGATCTCGGCAGCGGACTCACCACGCACCACGCGGACTCCCGCATCAGCATGAAGATGCCCCCAGGCGGCAGCGTCTTCATCCGCGTCACGGACACGCAGGGCCAGAGCGGCCCCACCAATGCCTACCGGCTCAAAGTGCGCGCCGCCGATCCCGGCTTCGCCCTTCGCGCCACTCCCTCATCGCTAAACGCGAAGCCCGGCGGCGGTGCGCGGCTCACCGTGCATGCGCTGCGGGACGGCGGCTACACCGGCCCGATCACCCTCTCTCTCAAAGACGCGCCCTCCGGCTTCGCCCTGCGCAATGCCATCATTCCCGAAGGCCAGGACAAGGCGGATGTCTCCATCGCGGTGCCATCGGGCGCTGATCTGGAAAAGCCCGTCGCCCTCACCGTCATCGGCACCGGCGGCGAATCTCCAAACACCTTCAGCGCCACCGCCGTGCCTGCGGAGGACATGATGCAGGCATTCGCCTACCGCCACCTCGTGCCGGTGGATGCCCTGCTCGTCGATGTCCGCACGCCGCCGCCAGTTCCGGAGAAGCCCACGCCTTGACAGCTTTCCAGCCAACAACATCCACAGCCTAATGAACCGCCACATCGTCCTCCTGAAATTCACCGAAAAGGGTGCCGCCAAGATCAAAGATTCCACCTCCCGTGCCCAAGCGTTCAGCAAGCTCGCCGCCAAAGCCGGGGTCACTGTTGAAAGCCTGACCTGGACCGTCGGCCGCTACGACGGCGTGATCATCCTTGCCTCCAAAAACGAGGCGAAAATCCTCCAGCTCGTGGCCTCCCTCGGCGCCTTGGGCAATGTGCGCACCGAGACCCTCCGCGCCTACACGGCACCGGAGTTCGACGCCATTTTGAAGGCGTGACATCTCCGGCCGAGTGGCGCAAGACCATCCATCGCCATTCCCGCCAGATCATTCCCCTCATCGCCAGCGCGTCGTCGGACTCTCCCGGTGTCACACCGTCTTTGTCGGCGAGCATCCGGTAGGAGTCCGGCTTGGTGTTCATCATGGGCGAGGCGGATGACCAGCCCTGAGGTGAGTGCATGATCGCGTCGGGGTTTGCCCTGATGCTTTAAAGGTTCGAGGAGATCGCCGCAAGACACGAGTTCTGTGATTCTTGTTTTGAGAGGCGGAAGCGCAACCCGGTTCACAAGGACAGCAAGAATGGCGTGAACGCGCCCGCGTGCCGCCGCGTTGTTTTTCACACAGATCTCCCCATGCGTCATGTCCACCGCGTCCCAATCCGCCGACTGGCTCTCCCATCGTCCTGACATCCGCGTGCTCGACTGCACCATCCGCGACGGCGGACTCATGAACAACCACCACTTTGAGGACCACGTCGTCAAAGCGGTGCATGACGCCTGCGCGGCCGCCGGCATCGACTACATGGAGGTCGGCTACCGCGCCTCATGCAAGGACATCAAGCTCGGCGAGCACGGCTGCTGGAAATACTGCCGGGAGGAGGACATCCGTCGCATCGTCGGTGAAAACGCCGCCGCCGTGAAGCTCTCCATCATGGCCGACGCGGGCAAATGCGACTACCGCGAGGACATCCCAGCGAAAAAAGACAGCGTCATCGACCTCGTGCGCGTCGCCTGCTATGTGCATCAGGTGCCACTCGCGCTCGACATGCTCAAGGACGCGCATGACAAGGGCTACGAGACCACCGTGAACCTCATGGCCGTCACCACCGTGGGAGACAGCGAGCTGGAGGCCGCGCTCGCCCTCCTCGCGCCCTCCGAGGCGCGGGCGATCTACGTCGTGGACAGCTTCGGAGCCCTCTACCCGCCGCAGGTCCGCCGCCTTGCTGAAAAATACCTCCATCACGCGAAAAGCGGCGGCAAGGAGGTCGGCATCCACGCCCACAACAACCTCCAGCTCGCCTACGCCAACACGATCGAGGCCGTCGCCCTCGGCGCGAACTACATCGACGCCACGATGGCCGGCCTGGGCCGCGGCGCGGGGAATTGCCCCATGGAGCTGCTCCTCAGCTTGCTGCGCAGCCCGCGCTACCGCCTGCGGCCCGTCTTGAAATGTGTGGCGGAAACCATCGAGCCGCTGCGCAAAGACCTCGGCTGGGGTTTTGACCTGCCCTACATGCTCACCGGTCTGCACAACCAGCATCCGCGCGCCGCCATCGCCTTCAACGCCCTGCCACAGCCCGGCGACATCGGCGCCTTCTACGACACCATCACCGAGTCGCATTGAACCCGGAGCATCATCCGGGCACAGTTCACGTCGGTGCGACGGGCGCGATGAAGTGGAGGCGAGGGCGGGAATTGAACCCGCGCATACCGGTTTTGCAGACCAGTGCATTACCACTTTGCTACCTCGCCGTGCTCGAAAGCGGGCGGAGAGTAGGCGGAGGCTCCCGCCCTGTCAACCGCCGTGGCGTTGGTGGATTTCGGCGACGGCCCAGGTCGCGTGTTCGGCGATGAGCGGGTGTGGATCGGCCTTGGCGGTTTCGAGGGCGGGGAGGTCGTCATGAGTGCCCACATTGCCGAGCGCGACGCAGACGTTGCGCAGGAAGGCGGGGCGTTTGATGCGCTTGATGGGGGACTTGGCAAAGAGGGCGCGGAAGTCGTCGTCGGTGAGGGTGAGGAAGTCGCGCAACGATTTGGAGAAGATGGTTTCGCGGGCCTGGAAGGTGGCTTCGCGTGACTCCTGGGCGTGGCGGTTCCACGGACAGGCGTCAAGGCAGGCGTCGCAGCCGTAGATGCGGTCGCCGATGGCACGACGGAACTCCAGCGGGATGGGGCCTTTGCTTTCGATGGTGAGGTAGGAGATGCAGCGGCGCGCGTCCACGCGGCGCGGAGCGGTGATGGCCTGCGTGGGGCAGGCGTCGATGCAGCGGGCGCATTTGCCGCACATGTCCTTCGCAGGCGTGTCGGCGGGCAGTTCGAGCGTGGTGAGGATGTCGGCGAGGAAGAACCAGGTGCCGAGATGGCGATGAATTTGCATCGTGCTCTTGCCGCCCCAGCCGAGTCCGGCCTCGCTGGCGAAATCGCGCTCCAGGACGGGGCCGGTATCGACATACGGCTTCTGCACTCCACCACGGGTGACGAGGAAGGCATCGAGCTCGCGCAGTTTTTTCTCAACGAGGTCGTGATAGTCGTCGTTCCACGCGTAGCGGGCGATGCGGTAGCCGGCCTGCGGGCCGGGGCCTTGGAAATAATTCAGCGCGAGGACGATCACGCTGCGCGCGCCAGGCAGGACGATGCGGGGATCGACGCGGCGTTCGATGTTGCGGGCCATCCAGGCCATGTCGCCATGTTTTCCCTCGGCGATCCATTGCTCATAGAGGCCGCGATGCGCGGCGGGCTGAGCAGGCGCGATGCGACAGTCGTCGAAGCCGAGCGAGCGGGCCTTGGCGATGAGCGCGGTTTTGATCTCGGCCGGGGACATGCCGCAGGGATTCGGAAGGGAAGGGTCATTTCCTGCCCGGCGGGGACAGGACATGGATCTGCTTGTCGAGGAGATCGAAGGAGTCGGCGAGGCTGCGCAGGCGCTCGACATGCGCGGACTGCTCGTGCTCGACATGCGCCGCATCGGCCTGGGCTGGATTGAGGATTTCGAGGAACTTGGAGAAGATGGTGGTGACGTCCTCGGTGACCTGTTTGGAGAGCATGGCGCGCAAGGTGACGGAGGATTCCTCCAGTTTGTCGAGGATGGCGTTGCGGGCGTTGTTGAGCCTGATCTGCGTGAGCAGGTAGATGACGGCGAGCAGCAGCACGCCCGCGCCTGCCGCGATGCCGCCGCCCTCGACCCCGTCCAGCCAGCCGCAGAGCGCGGCGGCGGCCACCACGGGCAGGATGAGCCGTTTCAGCCAGCGGGCGGTGGCACGGGCGTTTTCGAGGCCGGGTTCGATGTCCTCGTCGAGCTTCAAGCCGATGACGAAGCGGCGCAGCGAGGAATCGACATGCGTGCCGAAGCGGCGGCGCAGATCGCTTTCCTCGTCGTCGTAATCATGCGCCGGCATGGACACGTCCACCGGGAAGATCACGCCGCGTCCCTGGGCGTAAAGGAAGCGTTCGAATTGATGCACGTCCTCCTCCAGCACGAGGCCCACCTGCCGCCAGCGGTCGCCGGCGCGGTGCTGCAGCTCCTGGAACAGGCGGTGGTCGAGGCTTTGCGGGCGCTGTTCCTCGAAGGTGTCCTCATCCGGCGCGGGCTTGCGCTGGAACGCCTTCCGCGTGGCCAGCGCATCGCTGGCGAGGCCCGCCACGCGCAGCACGGACTCGTGGTAGTCGCGCTCGGTGGCGTCAAGCGCGGGAAGGATTTTTTTCAGCGTGCGGTCCACCTGCAGCTCGCGCTCCATCTGCAGCTCCTGCAGCACGGCGGTCTTCCGCTGCGCGCCGCGCATGCTGGCGGCGTAACGCTCACGCGTGGTGTCGAGAATCTGCCGCGCCAACTTCATCGTGCCGCCGAGTTTCTTCAGGCGCGCGGTGTTGTGACGCACGATGGAGGAAATGTGCGCCTCCAGCGCGTGAAAGCCGCTCTCGCGATGCAGCCGCTCCTGGTCAATGCCCGCGCCACGCGAGAGGATCGCCTTCTTGCCGGAGACGGGGAACAGGGGAAAGTCACGGCCGAAACGCTGCCGTGTGAGCTGGCCCATGTAGTCGGTGATGACCTGGATCTCCTCCGGGCTGCGCAGATCGCTCTGCTGAAGCACGAAGATGACATGGCGCATCCAGTCGCGATGCACCTTCTCCAGAAACTGCCACGCGGACGCGCCCCACGGATTCATCGCGGAGAAGACGAAGATGACAAGGTCGGCGATCGGCACGAAGCGCTCGGTGATCTGCTGGTGCTCGTTCTCGATCGAGTTCGTCCCGGGCGTGTCCACGATGTGGAAGTCGCGCAGGAAATCGACCGGCGCATGCACCTCGTCCAGGGTGGGCGTCACAGGCACGATCTTGTGCTCCGCACCGTGCCGGAAGAAGAGGATCTTTCCCGTTGTGGGCATCACGCCGGTCTGGGAGAAGTCCTGGCCGAAAAGCGCGTTGAGGAAGGTTGATTTGCCGACATTGACCTCGCCGACGACGACGAAGACGAAGGGTTCCTTCAGGCTGGCGATGAGATTGTCGATGATGGCGGCGGACTCGGCGTCGCCGCCGGCGTCACGCAGGGCCGCGCCAAGGGCCAGCAGGTCCGTGCCGATGCGCGAGCGCAGTTCAAAGTAATCATCACCAATCATGAGGGTGGCGCAAAGTGCCGCGCGGGAACTTCGCCGCAACCAGTGAGCGCGGGATTCATGCGCGCGCGGCTTGCCGCGGGCGCGAACTGATCCTAAAGAACGTGGCTTGACCGATCTGCCGCCAGCCAGCGAACCCGCGCATGAAAAACCCACGCCGTGGTGGCTCTGGCCGCATGTGCTGGGCCTGGAGACACCGCTGGTGGCCGTGCTGTGGCAGCGCATGCTGGCCCATGCGCACGGCATCCGCCTCACGCCGATGCTGGATGCGGGCCTCGCGCTGGCCTGCTGGGTGGTTTGCGTGGCCGGCCGCACGCTGGATGCGTTTTCTGCAAAGACCGCGGCCAGGCCGGATCCTCGGCATGCGTTTGATCACCGGCATCGATGTGTGGTGCTGCTCGCGGTGGTTCCTGCCGCGCTGCTGGCGCTGACGTGGATGGCGTTGTATGTGATTCCTGAGGGCGTGATGTGGCAGGCGCTGGGATTGTCACTGCTGGTGATGCTGCACCTCGCCACATGGCCGGATCAGGGCGGCCGTGGGCCGCGCGATTTTTTCATCGCCTGCGCCGGGCTCGGCGGCATCCTGCTCATCTCGCTCATGCCGCCGCCCGCAGGCTGCCGTTTTGTGCTCAGCCTGATCCTGCTGGGGGCGATGGTGCTGAGTTTATTGCGGCAGATCGACATCCGTCTCGGCCGATGGCTGCCGGAGGAATTCACCGCCGCGCTGATCTTCGCGCTCGGCTGCGGCACGAGTACGCGCTTCCTGGGGATGCCGGAGACGATCCGCGATCCCGTGCTGGAATGCCTGCTGCTGACCATGCTCTTTGCCTGTCACCTGCACGGCATCACCGGTCGTGAAAAAAACACGGACCGCGGTCATGCGCCGCTCATGTTTGGCGCGGCGGTCTTCGCACTGGCCGTGCGCTGGCTGGCCGGGGGCGGGGTGCTGGAGCACGCCCTGCGCGGCCCGGCGCAGGCGGTGCTCGGCGCGCTGGCACTGCACATGCTCGTGCATCGCGCTGGGAAACACCTCTCCGCCGACGCATGTCGCGTGCTGGCCGATCTGGCGCTCATCCTGCCCCTGCCGCTCGCCTGGCTGTGAATTGCGCGAAACATGACGGTGGCCGCGTTTGACGATCCTGATGAAAAAACTGCCCGTTCTCCTCTTTTTCGGCCTCGCTGCCATTCTTCCGGCCCAGGATTCACCGGACGCGCTCTTCCAGCAGGGTGTGGACGCCTTCTTCGTCGCGAAGCCGAAGGAATCCGTGGCCGCGTTCGACAAGCTCATCACGCTGACGCCGGATGCGAAGCCGCAGCTCTGGCAGCGTGGCCTGTCGCTCTACTACGCGGGCGATTTCAAAGGGGGGCGCGATCAATTCGAGGCGCATCAGACCGTGAATGGCAACGATGTGGAGAATGCCGCGTGGCATTTCCTCTGCATCGCCAAAGGCGAGGGCGTGGAGGCCGCGCGGAAAGTCTTCATCCCCATCGAGGGCGACTCACGCATCCCGATGAGGCAGGTCCACGAACTCTTCGCCGGCAAAGGCAGCATGGAGGCCGTGTTGAAAGCCGCCGAGGTGGGCGAGGGTGAAAATCTGCGCAACCACCGCTGCTACGCGCATCTCTACCTCGGCCTTTACTTTGAAGCGACCGGCGACGATGCGAAGGCGAGGGAGCACATGCTCAAAGCCGCGAAGGATTTCGCCATGGACCATTACATGGGCCGCGTGGCGCAGGTGCATGTGAAGCTGCGCGGGTGGGAGAAGTGAGAGGGGCAGTCATTGCCTGACGACCCGCCATTGGTCCCATTCATTGACAAACCAGGCGCTGGCACCGGCCTTGAACGGCCTCCTCGATCGTGGTTTGCGCGAGAATGTGCGGTTGACCCGTACCTTGCCACGGCGGACGGTCGCGCATCATGGCCGCCATTGCTGATCGTACGCACACCATCGCTGTTTTTTGTGATTTCGAGAACCTCGCCATCGGGGTGCGGGATGCGAAGTATGACAAGTTCGACATGAACAAGGTGCTGGACCGCCTGCTGCTGAAGGGCAGCATCGTGGTGAAGAAGGCCTACTGCGACTGGGACCGCTACAAGGGTTTCAAGGCGGCGGTGCATGAGGCGTCGTTCGAGCTGATCGAGATCCCGCATGTCCGCCAGAGCGGGAAGAACTCGGCGGACATCCGCATGGTGGTGGACGCGCTCGACCTCTGTTACACCAAGCCGCATGTGGACACCTTCGCCATCGTCAGCGGCGACTCGGATTTCTCGCCGCTGGTGAGCAAGCTGCGTGAGAACAACAAGACAGTGATCGGCGTCGGCGTGAAACAGTCCACCAGCGGCCTGTTCATCGACAACTGCGACGAATTCATCTTCTACGACGACCTGGTGCGCGAGGAGGAGAAGGTGCGGTCGCGCATGGCGCGGGCGAAGCCGGTCCCTGCTCCTTCCAAGACGGTTGCCACGGAGAAAAAGAGCGGCGGTGATCCTGAGAAGGCGATCCAGCTCGTCGTCGAGACGGTGGAGGCGATGCTCGGGCGCAGCGGCAGCGACACGGTGTGGGCCGGGCCGGTGAAACAGGCGATCCGCCGCCGCCAGCCGCAGTTTGACGAGCGGTTTTACGGCTTCAGCACCTTCAGCGCCTTGCTGGAGGCCGTGGCGGGCCGCGGGCTGATGCGGCTGGAGAAAAACGAGAACGGCTATCGCATCAAAGCGGCCTCGTCGGAGGAGTAGATGCGCAGGCTTCGCCGGGGACATGTCAGCAAGTCCTGACGCGCCCGCACGTCAAGCAGCGCCACGCTTGCTTCAAGAATGTTGCCGCGCACATTACGGTGCCGCCTTCGCAGTCTCCTCGACCGTGAGTGATTCACATCGCTTCGCTTCGACCACGTTCCTGGCCTTGCTGCCGGTGATGGTGTTGCCGCGCACGGTCGCGCCCTCGACGCCGTTGAGCGAGATGGGCTGGCCGGGGAGGTCGGGCGTGTTGCGCTCGATGGCGATGTTTTTCGATGGCGCGGGATTGTAGCGCGAGGCGCCCCACACATAGATGCCGACCGCGTCCTCCGACGCGCGGATGGTGTTGCCGCGAATCACGAGGCCATCTGCGTAGCCGAACTGCATCAGCGCCTTCCTGCCCTGACCGGTGAGGCGGTTGTTTTCAAAGACGCCGTTGACGATGCTGTTGCCTTCGATGCGGCCGGTCACGTCGTTGTCGCGCACGATGAGTTCCTCCGCGCCGCCGCCGACGAGCAGCGACTGGCGGCAGACGTTTTTCTCGATGCGGAAGCCTTTGCCGCCCTCGGCGTGCTCGACGTGGATGGTGGTGCCGCCAGGTTTGATCGTGTGTGCAAGGTCGCGGCAGTGCGTCACCAGATGGCCGCCATCGCCTTTGCCACCGCACATCTGGATGCCCTGGCGGAGGAAGTTGCGCACGATGACATCGCGGATGGTGAGGCCCAGGGACTACGCATGAACAAACACGCAAGGCGCTGTGCGGCACCTGGGGGCCGAAGGCCGCCAAGGATGACGCGCTCAAAGTGCTCAACGCCTGCCTGCCCGACGCGCGCCTGACGCCGGGCACCCACGCGGTGGGCGCAGCGACCAACGAAAGCGCGCAGCTCCCCGCCTTCATCCAGGGGCTGCACCTGCAAGGGGCCACCGTGTGCATCGACGCCGCTGGCACTTTACAAGAACATCGCCGCCGCCATCCGCGCCCGGCAGGCGCACTACATCCTCACCCACAAAGAGAACCAGCCCACCTTGCACGCCAAGGTGGAGTGCTTCTTCCAGCAGGCCGACACGCGGCGCGGCAAGCTCCCCGACATCCACACCGCGATGTATCTGCTCAGCAGCCCCACGGGAGCCAGAGCCATCCTGCGCTGGGCGACCGGTCGCTGGGCGATTGAAAACTCGCTGCACTGGGTGCTGGATGTGACTTATGACGAGGACCGTTGCCGTGTCCGTGATGGCAACGCAGCGCACAACCTCGCCTTGTTGCGGCGGCTCTCGGGCAACCTGTTGAAACTCGAAGGCAGCAAAATGTCCAGCAAAGCCAAGCGCTTCTTATGCGCCTCCAGCCGCGCCTTTCTTTGCCGCGTCCTCCATGCCCTCAATGTTCATGCGTAGTCCCTGGGGCTGCCGGTGAAACTCTCGTTGATCGAAGGGCGGGCTTACGAAGGGCACCACGTCATCGGCATTTCAGCGTGAGGGCATAGAGTTTCGCGCTGGTGAGGTGCACGCGGATCAGGTAGCGGCCGGGCTTGAGCCGGGTGAGGTCCGCGCCCTTCCAGGCGGCGGCGGCGGCGACTGAATCAGCCTGCACGGGCAGGGCGTCGTCTTTGGAGAAGCCGCGCACGCGGTAGCCGTCTTCATTGAGCAACTCGATGGCGATCTGGCCCTTCGTGGCGTCGGTGTTGATCGTCATGGCGCGCACGCCGGTGAGGTCGAGCGGTTTGAGGGTGACTTGGCCGATGGAGTTGGGCTTGGACGGCTTGGGCGCAGGTTTGCCGACGGAATCGCGGTTGATCTTGAGGCTGTTGCGCAGGCTGATGCGGGGATCGGGCTCGATGGCAACGAAGCGATCACGCTTCATCATCGCGAGACCGATACCGCTGTGGTAGTCCTTCGCGCCGAGAACTTGGCGATCGAGTCCGACCGCGCCAATGGCGGTGCCGCGGTAGGCGCCGTAGTGGAACCACAGCTCATCACCGACGGCCTGTGGCGTGGCATTGGTGAGCATGGTGGCGGCATCAAACACCGGGCCGCTGCCGCGTGGCAGGATGGGGATGCCGATGTAAGGGCGCTGCCACTGGATGCCATCGCGGCTGCTCATCAGCTCGATGTCCATGGTGCCTGCGCTGCGGTTGAGGATCTGGTTGAGTGAGAGGTATTGGCCGTTGTAGGGGAAGACGGGGGAGGTGTGAAACTCGTGCTGTGGTGGATCGCGGTCGCCCACACTGAGGATGAACTGCGGCTTGGACCAGTGGATGAAGTCGGCGCTTTCGATGCGGCCCATGCCGTGCTTCCAATGCGTGCCGCCGTCCGGCCCCTGCATCCACATTTTGCCGTAGCTGACATAGCGCTGCTTCACCTCGTCGTAGAAGACGTCCTGCGCATCACTCATGGAGTGGGGCACGAGCCAGCTCTTCTGCACCCGGCCATTTTTCGGCGGGCCTTCGACATAGGGATCCTCATCGGCGAAGGGCGGCTGTTTTCCCTTCGCGCCGAAGGAGGTCTTGCTGACCATGACCTCGTGCCGTGTCCAGCGGATGCCATCGGGGGAAAAGGCCACGCGCATGCCGCCGCCGAGGTGGCGCTCGTCGTCCGGGTCCCAATCGTAGAAGACCATTTTGTAGCGCCGCGCTGCATCGGGATCCCGCGGATCAAAGAGCACGGAGTTGCAGTAGCGGTCGCCGTAGCCGCCGGGCGCGCCGATGAGCACGATGTTCGTCTGTTGCGTCTCGAAGTAGGGGAAGATGCCGAGGTCCGGTTTGGCCCACGTTTTGCCATCTGCGGATTCGGCATAGGCGACGACGCACTTGAGGCGCTTGTCCTCCGCCGCGCGTTTTTCATTGTAAGCCTGATACCACATCTGCCAGCGGCCGCTTCGCGCATCGCGGTGGGTGCTGACCCAGCCGATCATGCCCTCCCACGGCCTGTCCGGGGCCAGCACCGGCACGCTGCCGTGCTTGCGCATCGGCTCGACGATTTTGCGAGTGCCGGCGCGGTAGAGCACGTCGTCATTATCAATGAAGAGGATGGTGCGCTCCGCGGCGTGGAGGCTCAGCGCGGTGAGGAGGAGTGCGGTGAGGGTTTTCATCACCCGCGCAAAACGATGCCAGCTCATGGATTCACTCCCGGAAATACTGGTTCAGCGGCAGGACCAGGGGCGGGAGACCGACGCTGCGAAGGTCAGCCCCTCTTCCAGAACTGGAACCACTTCTTCTTCGGTGGTGGGGGCTGGGGTGGCGGAGCGGCTTTCCTCACCACCACGACCGGCCTGGGTTCGGCCTTCGGTCCTTCGATGATGACGGTCATGCCCTTGCTGATGTGTTTCACGAGACGCACGACATCCCAGTTCGCGGTGCGCATGCAGCCGTGACTGGATGTGCGGCCGATGTTCTGTGGCGAGTTGGTGCCGTGGATGCCGATGCCCGCCTTGCTGAGGCCGATCCACATGACGCCGACGGGGTTGTTCGGGCCGATGGGCAGCTCGTAGGCGTTGTCCGTGCGCACGCCGTAGTTCAGAACACCGGCGTCCCAGCGAAAGGTGGGCATCTGGGCGATGCCCAGGATGCGCCAGGTGCCTGGCGGCGTGGCGAGGTGGCCGCTGCCGGGTGTGATCGGCAGGCTGGCGAGCAATTTTTCGCCCTCATGCACGCCGAGGAGTTTTTCACGCGTGTCGATCTTGATGACACGGGCTGTCTGGAACTCCGGCACCTCGGGCAGGCTCGGCACGGGCTCCAGTGTCTCGATCAGAAAGGGTTCCACCACGTTCGGCACCTTGACGGTGTCGCCGGGCTTGAGTGTGCTCATCTTCGCCGGTTTGTTGAGCCAGCCGACGAGTTCGGGCGAGGTGTGGAAGCGCTCGGTGAGGAACTCCAGCAGCGAGTCATAAGGCAGGTATTTTTTCTTGCTCTGCAACGAGGGCTTCGATGGCAGGTCGCCGACGAACTTGAGATCATCCTCACGGATCGTGTAGGTGGTGTAGAGCGCGGCGATTGAGGAAAGATCGAGTGCGTGGTCCTCCACCCCGGTTTCGGGCAGCCCGTTCGCCTTTTGATAGCGTTTGAGCGCCTTCGTGGTGAACTCGCCGGGCCTGCCGTCCACCTTGCCGGGGCCGAAGAGTTTTGAGTCGAGAAAAATCTGGAGCCGCAGCATCGGTTCGATGGGCTCAGGAGCCTTCGGCATGGGCGGCGGCTCCGTCTTTTCATGCTCCTGGGCGCGTGCCGTGGAGAGCACGGCCACCGGCGCGAGCAATGACAAGGCGCGGAGCAGATGTTTCATCGGAGTGAGCATGAGCGTGTGGCGCATGGCGAGACATATAGGACATGCGACATGCCCCGCAAGCGCATGATATGACCGCGCGGCCGCGTCGCGTTGACAAAGCGCGGCGCCGCGCCCAAGGCTCCACGCATGTCTGCGAAACCTGACCCCGCCACGCTGCCTTGCAGTCCTTTGGATGAAACCGCCGGTTTGAAATACTTCCCGCGCATGCTGGGAAAAATCCGCCTGCATGCTGCGGGCAGGTTATGGGAGGATCTGCACGCGAACCTCGGCAAAAGCAGCGACGGCGTGCTCGCGGACTTTCTGCACATCAACTATGACGATCTGAAGGCCCGCGTGCTGCAAGGCGGCAGCGATGAGGAAATCCTGCGGTGGTGCCAGGAGCGTGGCAGACCGCTCAGCGACAATGAGAAGCTGGTCTGGAACCACTATGTCATAACGCTCGGTTGGAATGACCACATCGCCGCCATCCTGGTGAAGCGGAAGGCCGATGGCGGCCTCGCTGATCGCGATGACATCCAGACCATGGCGCATTACATCGACGTGGATGAGGGAAGGCGGCCATGAGGAATGACGAATGAGTAAATCCGAATGACGAAGCATCCAGAGCTGCTTCCTGTGTCTGGCATTCGGGTCTGGTCATTCTTTCGTCATCCGGATTTAGCCATTCGTCATTTGTCGCCTTCTTCACGCCCCCATGAGCCTGTCGCCCGAATCACAGCCAACCACCACTACCTTTTGGCGCAGCGTGGCGCAGTCGTTGCGTGGCGAGGAGCATGATTACACGGCGCTGCCGGTGAACCGTGCGATCATCCTGCTCGCGGTGCCGATGGTGCTGGAGATGGTCATGGAGTCGCTCTTCGCAGTGGCGGACGTGTTCTGGGTGTCACGGCTCGGCAAGGAGGCCGTGGCGGTCGTGGGCATCACGGAATCGGTGATGACATTGATCTATGCTGTCGCCATCGGCATTTCGATCGCGGCGACAGCGATTGTGTCGCGCCGCATCGGTGAAAAGGAGCCGGAGCTCGCCGCGCAGGCCGCCGGGCAGATCGTTTTGCTCGGTGTGCTCGTTTCGACGGGCATCGGCATCGTGCTGGGTATCTTCGCGCCGGACATTCTGCGCCTGATGGGCGCGGAGGAGAAGGTGGTGACACTGGGCGCGGATTTCGCGCGCATCATGCTCGGCGGGAACATCACCGTCTTCATGATCTTCCTCATCAACGCCATCTTCCGCGGCGCGGGGGACGCGGTGATCGCCATGCGCACGCTCGTGCTGGCGAACGCGCTGAACATCGCGCTGGGGCCGTGCTTCATCTTCGGCTGGTGGATTTTCCCCGAGATGGGCGTCACTGGCGCGGCGGTGGCGACGAACATCGGCCGTGGTGTCGGCGTGATCTACCAGCTCTGGCATCTCGCGGGTCATCACAGCCGTGTGAAGGTGCGCTGGGGGCATTTTAAACCCGCACGCGAGGTGATCGGCGCGGTCTTGAGCAAGTCCGGCAGCGGCGTCGCGCAGTTTCTGATCAGCACAACGAGCTGGGTGGGGTTGTTCAAGATCCTCGCCATGTTCGGCAGCACGGCGCTGGCGGGCTACACGATCGCGATCCGCCTCCTTGTCTTCGCGCTCATGCCTGCGTGGGGTCTTGCCAACGCGGGTGCCACGCTCGTGGGGCAGAACCTCGGTGCACGGAAGCCGGAGCGTGCCGAGGCAGCGGTGTGGATCGCCACGCGGTTGAACACACTCGTGCTCGGTGTCACCGGCCTGGTTTTCATCATCTTCTCCGGGTCGCTGATTCGTCTTTTCACCACGGAGCCGGATGTGCTCGCTTTCGGCGCGCAGGCACTGTGGATCGTGAGCCTCGCCTTTCCGCTCTACGCGGCGGGCATGTGCTTCGAGTCTGCTTTTAACGGCGCGGGCGACACCTGGACACCGGCGCGGCTGAATTTTCTCTGCTTGTGGGTGTTGCAGATTCCCATCGCGCTGCTGCTCGCCAAACCACTCGGCCTCGGCGCCACCGGCGTCGTCATCTCCGTGCCAGCGGGTTATTCGTTGCTCACCCTGTGGAGCTGGCTGCTCTTTCGTCGTGGTAGATGGAAGGCGCAGAAAATATGAGCGTAAACTGAACCGTCTGTGAACATGCGTTTTTTTATTTTCCTCCTCATCACCCACCTCGCTGGAGCCATCACGCCGGAGCAGGCCGTGCAAAACGCGCACGACGAGCTGTGGCGCCGGTTTGTCGATGAGCACCATCTCATCCTCGATTACGTCGGGCTGAAGGGCGAGATCGTGCGGCCCACGCCGGAGGATTGTCGTGAGATGAAACCCAGCGCGCTGAGCTGGGGCGTGCCGAACGAGGACGGGCCGATGTTCAACGGCCTCTACCTCGACGCCGCGTGCAATCGCTGGACGATCACGAGGAAAGACGAGGATCGTGCGAAGGCGCGGCGGCTCATCGACGGCCTCATCAAAGTCTCCACCATCGGCAGGACGCCCGGCTTCATCGCGCGTGGCATCGCCACGGATGGCAAAACGACGTATTCGATGGGATCGAACGACCAGACGACGCCGTGGCTGTATGGCATCTGGCGTTATGTCACCGATGGCGTGGCCAAGGACGAGGCGGAGAAGAAAAACCTCGTCACACGATTCATCGAGCAGGTGACGATCCTGGAGCAGAACGGCTGGAAGATGCCCACCGACGGCCCGCCCTCGAAATACCGCGGCGATTTCCTCAAACCCGGCTGGGAGGGCGCGCCGCGCATCCTCTTTGTCACGAAGGCGATGTATCACTTCACCGGCGAGGCGAGGTGGCGGCAGCTTTACCTCGATTTCGCGAATGAGAAGGTCGGCCGGAACCAACGCACGCGTCTCGAATTCTGCCGCACCGGCATGGTTTTCGATCCGGGGCAGGGCGAACGGCATTCCTGGACTGGCAGCGAGGGCGTGATCTGCCTGCGTGCCTTGTGGGAAATGGAGACCGATGCCGCGTGGAAGGCCGCCTATGCCGAGGGACTGCGCCACAGCGCCGAGTTGTCCGCGAAGAGTCTCGATTTGATCAAAAAGTTCGATGTGAACGGCGCGGAAGTCTTCCATGTGGACTGGCGCGTGATGAACGAGGCATGGAAACCGCAGCACAGCGAGGCGGATGCCGTGGATGTCGCCGTCGCCGGTCTCCGCGTCCAAGGCAAGGCCTCGCCGCGCATGCACATCGAGAAAGACTACCTCCGCGAGCCCTGCTTCGCCGCGTGGGTCGTCACACTCTGCCCGGATCGCGAGTTCGCGATGTCACGTCGCACTGCGATTGAGAAGGTCATCACGCACTACGACTTCAGCCGCGTTTATCTGAGCCAGTTCTTCCCGGTGGAGTCGGCTTGGTGGCGCCTCCAGCTTCTCAAAACATGAAATCCCTCTGCTTCTTTTTTTCAGCACGACCACTGTTATTGCCGCCGATCTCAAAACGTCCAACGCGGGTGTCGAAATCGGCGCGGGCAGTCCTGGCAGCTTCACGCTGACGTGTCCGGAGTTTGCGCCAATGCACAAGGTCATCCAGATGAAGGCTGCGGGCGGCAGCGCGACGGCGCGTTATGAAGGAAGGGCGGAATGCGCGGTGACGGCAGCGAACGGCGAGATCGGACTGACGTTCCAAGGCGTCCAGGCGATGAAGTCGTAGAAGATGTCGGCACTGATCGACATCGGCTTCGCCAAGGGCGGAGTCTCGTGCCACCCACAGCGAATGCGAAGGCCGATTTCCCGTATGTGCTGAGCCTGCCGATCAACCAGTGAGAAGGCGTGGTTCGCATTCCGGGCGTGCATGAAGTGTGGGATCCGTATGACGCAGGCACGGCGAAGTTGATCGCTGATAAACTGACTGCCGGACTGTCGGCACGTGTGCATGATCCGCCGCTCATCGGCGGTACTGAAGTCAGCAGCAGCGCGGCCCCGCGTATCGCAATTACGCCGAACAAAGCGCCGCACCCGGCTTTGTGATCGGCATCGAGTGGTTCACCCTCATCGATCAGGCAACGACGGGGGGCGCCGGCTCAGCCACACAACGGCGAAAGCCACAATGCCGGTCTGTTCAGTGAACCATGCCATCTGCGACCTGCTGCTGTGCAAACACCCCGCGTTAAGCGGGATGATCCGCAGTTCCAAGCGCCGTCTGCAAAGTAACGGCAAGATCAAGAATCGTCAGCCGCATGCCAAGGATGCACAGTTGAGGTGGCTTGCCATTCGGGCCCGGATCAGAGCACAATCCGCGACCATGCCAGCCAGACCGATCATCCAGCTCGTCGCCAGCGGTGACTTGCGCCTCGCCGCCAATCAAACCTGCTGGCCCGCCCAGAAGGCCATGGAGGAGGCGCTGACGAAAGCGGTCAAGGCCGAGGGCTTCGAGGTCAAACGTGCGCATCCATATGACGCAAAGAAGAAACACGGCTTCATCGCCAGCCAGCGCGAAGGCATCGAGGTGTTCCGCAGCATCGAACCCGACGCGCCGTTGATCGTGGCGGAGGCGGTGTGGCAGTATTCGCATCATGTGCTGGCCGGATTGACCACGCACCACGGGCCGATCCTCACCGTGGCAAACTGGAGCGGCCAGTGGCCCGGCCTCGTCGGCCTGCTGAATCTGAACGCATCACTGACGAAGGCAGGTGTGCGTTACTCGACGCTGTGGAGCGAGACCTTCACCGATGCATTCTTCAAAACCGGATTGCAGGAGTGGCTGACGACCGGACAGGTCACGCATGATCAATCCCACGTTCGGAACCTTTCGTTGTTGAAACTCCCGGCAGACGATGAGCGCATTGGTCGCGATTTCGGCAGACGCTTCCGCAATCGCAAGGCGATCCTCGGCGTCTTCGATGAAGGTTGCATGGGCATGTTCAACGCGATCATCCCAGACGACTTGCTCCACGCCACCGGCTGCTTCAAGGAGCGCCTCAGCCAGTCCACGCTCTTCGCGGCGATGCAAAACGTGAGCGATGCGGACGCGGCGGCGGTGTACGCATGGCTGAAACGCAAAGGGCTGAAACTCAAGCTCGGCAAAGATGAGGCGACGGAACTCACGGAGACTCAGATGCTGTTGCAATGCAAAATGTACATCGCCGCAGTGCGTCTGGCGGATGAATTCGGCTGCGACGCCATCGGCATCCAGTATCAGCAGGGCCTCAAGGATCTCACGCCCGCGAGCGATCTGGTCGAAGGCATGCTCAACAACGCCGATCGTCCGCCAGTGCGCAGCGCGGATGGCAGACGCGTGCTGTTCGAAGGCGAGGCGCTGCCGCATTTCAACGAAGTCGATGAATGCGCCGGTCTCGATGGCCTTGTGACGTATCGTTTGTGGCGTGAACTCGGCTTTGCGCCGGAAAACACGCTGCACGATCTGCGTTGGGGCCAGAAATTTGGCAAGGACTACGTCTGGGTGCTGCTGATCAGCGGCGCGGCGCCGCCTGCGCATTTCATCGGCGGTTGGAAAGGCGCGAGCAGCGAACGCCAGCCCGCGATGTACTTCCGTCTCGGCGGTGGCACGATGAAAGGCGTCAGCAAACCGGGCCACATCGTGTGGAGTCGCGTGTTCGTGATGAACGGCGCGTTGCATTGCGACATCGGCGTCGCCGAGGTGGTGAAACTGCCGGAAGCCGAGACCAATCGCCGCTGGCAGGAAACCACGCCGCAGTGGCCGATCATGCACACGGTGCTCAAAGGCGTGTCACGCGACCAGATGATGGCCCGCCACAAGTCGAACCACATCCAGGTTGTTTATTGCCCGAATGAAAAGCAGGCCCACCGCGCCGCCCGCATCAAAGCCGCCGCCATGCGCGAGCTCGGCCTGCATGTTTCGTTGTGCGGTGACGTTCGTCCCGCGTAGTCTTCAAGTTCAGGCTTCAGCCAGAGCCTTTTCCAACAAGTCCATCACTCCAAGCTCACGAGAGCTCTCACGCAACAGTTCCAGGTTCAAGCCGCCTTTGTTGATCCGCATGACTCCCACGATGTCACTCCACTGCCGTTCGGACGTCTCCTGACCGATACGAAACCACTCCAGCTTCGCCACAATGATGTCCTCTGCCGCACAGACCGGAATTTCAGCGCCAGCATCCTCGGCGACCGGCGTCCGGCTTGCGCGTGCAAATTGTCCGTCGTCAAAACGCCGCAGCTTGGGCAGGAACACATCCACTTTCATGGCGGAGCCGAGATGGATGAGATTGAAGGAGGAACGCGACTCGATGGCGGTGCGGATCGCGCTCTCATCCGCATACCATTCGTTGCCAAGCGACCGAAGCAGCGGTTTCACATGCGCTGGCCTGAGATCAGCCACGATGTCGGCATCCAATGTCGCGCGCGGCACTCCATGGACGGAACTGGCGAGTGATCCGCCGAGAAACCAGCGCACATCCAACGCATCCAGGATGCGTGCCACCGACAGGGCCACGCTGAGGTTCTCATCCATGAGTGGTGTGACCGGCGAAGGCTTTGGCGGCCAGTTCCGCCCCCAGGCAGCGTTCGGCAAGCATGCGCATGCGTTCCGCCTCCGTGGCGGTGGCGAACTGTTTCTTCAAGCTGCCGCGGATCATGCTGCGCAGCGAACTGCTCCAGCCTGTCGCCATCGCAAGCCTGCGCCCCGGCGGCATGGACCGCAGGATGCTCAACCGCGTTTCATCGGCCTGGATGCTGGTGTCTGTCATGATCCCAGCATGGCATCTCAGCACCTTGCTTGCAATACATCACCTCTATTCTCAATTTGTTCTCTTCGACCATGAAGCACCTCGCCATCAGCCTCTTTGCGCTTCTTTGCGGCCATTCCCTCGCCGCCGAGCCCACGCTCACGCCGCTCAAGTACAACAACCCCGGCCTCGTCGTCGATCTCGGCGTCGGACTGTGGGCCTGGCCGCTGCCGATGGACTTCGATGGCGACGGCGACCTCGACCTCGTCGTGAACTGCCCCGACAAGCCCTACAACGGCATTTATTTCTTCGAGAACGCCAGCGGCGACACGACGAAGAACAAGATGCCCGTCTTCAAACCGGCCAAACGCATCAGCAAAGGCGCGCAGAACGTGCAGGTCAGCTACCTCGACGGCAAACCTGTTGTACTCACGCCCGGCAATGCGCATCCCGACTTTCTCAAGACCGGTATTGAGCAAGGCGTGAAACTCGGCCCGCCCTCCAACATCCACATGAACAAGGTGCGCGCGAACATGTGGCGCATGGTCGATTACGATGGCGATGGCAAAAACGATCTCATCGTCGGTGTCGGCGACTGGACCGAATACGGTTGGGACAACGCCTACACGGCCGACGGCCGCTGGATGAACGGCCCGCTGCGCGGTTATGTGTATCTGCTGAGCAACACCGGCACCAACGAAGCGCCGAAGTATGACAAGCCGAAGAAGATCAACGCCACTGATCGCCCGGTGGAAACCTTTGGCTGGCCTTCACCGAACTTTGGTGACTTCGATGGCGATGGCGATCTCGACCTGCTCTGCGGCGAGTTCCTCGACGGGTTCACTTATTTCCAAAACACCGGCTCACGCACGAAGCCGAAGTATGCGCTTGGTGTGCGCCTCAAGGCCGACACGGGCAAGTATCTCACGATGGACCTCGAAATGATCACGCCGACCGCGATCGACTGGGACAAGGACGGCGACCTCGATCTCATCTGCGGCGATGAAGATGGTCGCGTGGCCTTCATCGAGCACACCGGCAAGTTCGACAACAAAGCGCCCATCTATGCCGAGCCGCGCTATTTCCAGCAGGAGGCTGATCAGGTGAAGTTCGGCGCATTGGTCACGCCCGTAGGCTTCGATTGGGATGGCGATGGCGACACCGATCTCATCTGCGGCAACACCGCGGGTTACGTTGCCTTCATTGAGAATCTCAGTGGCAAGGGCGTGGAGCAGCCGAAATGGGCCGCGCCGGTCAAACTCACCGCCGCAGGCAAAGTCATCCGCCCGATGGCCGGACCGAATGGCAGCATCCAAGGCCCCTGCGAAGCCAAGTGGGGCTACACGACGCAAACCGTGGCCGATTGGGATCAAGACGGCCTTCCCGATCTTTTGCTCAACTCCATCCTCGGCAAAGTCGTGTGGTATAAGAACATCGGCACACGGCAAAAACCGCAACTCGCCGCCGCCCAGCCTATCGAAGTCGAATGGAATGGGGAGCAGCCTCACCTCGCTTACGGCTGGCTGCGTCCGGATGGCAAAGGATTGCTCACGCAGTGGCGCACGACGCCGGTGGGTGTCGATTGGAACAAAGACGGCCTCATCGATCTCGTCATGCTCGACCAGGAAGGCTATCTCGCGTTTTTTGAGCGTGCGAAACAGGGCGACAAGCTCGTGCTCAAGCATCCGCAGCGCGTGATTTGTGCTTCAAACGCCACTCACAAGACCGATGAGGCTCATAAAGTGAAAACACCCGTCTCCATGACTGCTGGCGAGCCTCTTCGCCTCAACGCCGGCATCGCCGGCAAGAGCGGCCGCCGCAAGCTTTGCATCATGGACTGGGATCAGGACGGCCAGCTCGACATTTTGCTCAATTCCGCCAACGCCAACTTCCTCCGCCAGGAAAACGCTGCGGATGGCAAATGGTTCTTCACCGACATGGGCCTGCTTTCCGATGCGAACATCGAAGGACACGACGTGAGCCCCACGACGGTCGATTTCAATGCCGATGGCGTCCCTGATTTCGTCGGCGGTGCCGAGGACGGGCATTTGTATTACATGCGGAACCCGAAGGCGAAGTGAGCGCCCAAAGCGGAAAACTGACGTTTTCCGCTACGAGGAGTGCGTGGCTTCGTAGCGGCGGGCGTCAGCACGCCGAGTGGGTGCGGACATCACGATGAGCGCCGTGCGTCCACCATGGCAGCCCGGATCTTCCAGAACTTGTCCCAATACCCAGCATCCAGCGGATGCAGCGTGGGATACCCCGCGATCATGCATCCGAGATAAGGCCACTGGGCAGCTTCCTCCACCAAGCCTGCCCGCACGGGGTTCTGCTCGATGTACCACGCCATCTCTCGCACCGCGTCCGCGCCTTTTTCGCTCTGCCTGAGGACATGATCGTAGGCCTGCTTTTGGAAGCGAATGCCTTTCAGGCTGCGATCGAGCAGGTGATTGACGTGTTCGCGGAAGAATTTGGCGGCTTTCTTTTGCTCCGCGGCTTCGGAAAGGCCCATCCACAGCAGATGCGAATGGTCCGGCATCAGGCAGTAGATCGGACGCGCCAGGTCAAAGCGAGCCATCGTGTGCAGCAGAAGCTCTCGAAAACGAGCGTGAAAGCCCGGCTTGAGCCATCCGGTGGCTCGATTCTCGATGGTCATC
This sequence comes from Verrucomicrobiaceae bacterium, assembly GCA_016795375.1. Taxonomy (GTDB): domain Bacteria; phylum Verrucomicrobiota; class Verrucomicrobiia; order Verrucomicrobiales; family Verrucomicrobiaceae; genus Prosthecobacter. The sequence continues at coordinate 1,606 of JAEUHJ010000136.1, read as the reverse complement.
TGCCAGTGCACGGTGGTGTGGCCATGGTAGAAGCCTTCGGGCAGGCGGCGGAGCCAGTCGTGCTGCTCGTCGTTGTCTGGCTCAGATGCGGACATGGTGGGGGGACTTGGGAAAGTGCGTTTCGGAAAACTGACGTTTTCCGCTACGAAGATACGCTTTCGCGTAGCGGCGGGCGTGAGCACGCCGAAATGCTGATCAACTCCGCAAGCTGCTGCGCATCCTTGCCGCGGTGAGCAGGGCCTCGAAACGGGCGGCGTCGGACTCGCGGGTGTCGCTGACGAGGACGTGGCTGTATTCGGGCCAGTGGGACATTTCCTCGGCGGCGTTTTTCATGCGCAGTTCGAAGGCGGCGGCATCTTCGGTGGCGCGGCCGCTGAGGCGGGCGCGGAGTTCGTCGATGCTTGGAGGCATGACGAAGATGTCGAGCAGGCAGCGGCGGATATGCTCATCATCGCTGGCGCGGACCTGAGCGGCGCCTTGCACGTCGATGTCGAGGATGACGTCGATGCCGCGCTGCAAGTTGTCGATCACGTAGCTCTTCAGCGTGCCGTAGCGGCGGCCGTGAACGTGGGCGTGCTCGAAGAATTCGCCGCGGCCGATCTTTTCGACGAAGTCAGCCTCTTGGAGGAAGAAGTAGTCTTTGCCATCCACCTCACCGGGCCGCGGGGCACGCGTGGTGCAACTGACGGAGAAAATGGCCTCGCCACGATCACACACGCGGCGGGCGAGCGTGGTCTTGCCGGTGCCGGAAGGGCCGGAAAGCACGATCAAGAGGCCGAGACGCTGCGTGGGAAAACTCATGCCGTGCGTTAGCGTGAGGCAGCGGGGTGGCAAACAGGAAATCGGGGCTCAAACGGCCGTCCGTCAGCTCACGAGCTGTCGCAGCCGGGCGGTGACCTCGTCCCGGCTCAAAACACCCGCCGCGACGGCGAGGGTCAGGTTTTCCCAGTCATCGACAGGGAGTTCTTCATTCTTCAAAAGCCCGTTCTCGCTGAGGAAGACGAGGCAGGTGGCCAATGCCACGCGTTTGTTGCCATCGACGAAGGCGCGATTGCTGCATAGGTAGAAAAGATAGGCGGCAGCGATCTCAATCGGATCGGTGATCATCGGCTGCCCCATCATCGTGGCCTGAGGCGCGGCCACGGCAGACTCCAGCAACTCACGCGATCTCAGGCCCGGGCTGCCACCGTGAGCGGCCAGCACCTCGGCATGGATCGCGAGCACCGCATCGAGCGTCGGATGCAGAAGCGGGCGGCTCATGAGAGGCGGCGGAAGAGTTCGCTGTTCTTCTGGATGAGTCGTTTGGCGGTTTCAGCGGCCTTCGAGGCTTCGATCACCGCGGGCTCCATCGGCGTGATGCTGATCGTGCCGCCGCTGTGGACCTCGACATTGACTTCATCACCAACCTTGAGCCGGGCGAGCTGGAGGAGGGCGGAATCGAAGATGATGCCCTGGGAGTTGCCGATTTTGGTGATGGTCTTGATCATGGGTAAAACTATGTAAAACAGCCTCAATGGTCAAGACGGGCTTTTTGAGCGACACCCTCACACGGCCCGTTTTCGCCTAAACGTGCCGGGTGTCATGCCGGTGCGTTTGCGGAAGGCCT
>JAEUHJ010000008.1 GCA_016795375.1 Verrucomicrobiaceae bacterium | reverse complement strand
GGCACGGCGATGTTTTCGATGACGCTGAGCTGCTGGATGAGATTGTAGCTCTGGAAGATGAAGCCGAGGTTGCGGTTGCGCGCCTCGGAGAGGTCGTCATCCTCAAGCTGGGCGACGTTCTGACCGCCGAGGAAGTAATCGCCACTGGTGGGCTGGTCGAGGCAGCCGAGGACGTTGAGCAATGTCGATTTGCCGCAGCCGGAAGGCCCCATGATGCAGACGTATTCACCGGGATAAATGGAAAGTGACACGCCCTGGAGCACATGCTGGGTGATGTCCCCCATCTGGTAGCTCTTGCGGATGTCCACCAGCTTGATGATGGGATCGGCGCCTGACATCACGGTTGCGCGGAGGCTATGTCCTTGGCTTTGGCCGCCTTTGGCCTCGCCGCAGGAGGCCCGTCCCCGGCTGGAGCGGCCTTGCCAGCACCATTGGCGTCGATCTCGGATTTCTTCGGCAAGGTGAGCGCCACCATCTCGCCACCGTTCAAACCGTCACGCACCTCGATGAACTCGTCGTTGAAGAGGCCGGTGCTGATCTCGCGCCGCTCCAGTTTGCCGCCGCTGTTGATGTAACAGTAGTGCTTGTCCTGCTCGACCTCGACGGACTGCACCGGCACATAGAGCACATTGGCGAGCTGGTCCACGATGATCTCGACTTTGGCGTTCATGCCGGGCTTCATCCAAGGGTGATAGCCGTTGATGTGGATGGTACAGGGATAGACTTTCAAATTGGGTGAGAACCGGCTGCTGGAAGAGTCCGGCAGGACCGCCAGCTCCGCGACGCGTCCATCGAGCTCCTTCCCCGGCTCCGCGTCCACGCGTACCTTCACCGGCTGGCCGATGCGCACCTTTTTGATCTGCGACTCATGCACATTCACCTTCACCCCCATCTGGCTCATGTCCGGAATGGTGAGCATTGTCTGGCGGAAACGCACGGAGGCGCCTTCCTCGATGGGATAGTTGTAGTTGTAGTTGGAGCTGGCGTTCAGGTCGCCGTACGCGACGAGACCGGGCTGCGCGGCCTTGATGACGCAGGCCTTGAGCTGGTGCTCCAAATCCTCACGCTGTGTCAGCTCCATTTCATAGCGCCGTTTCGCGGTCGTGAATCTTGTCTCGGACTGGGCCATGCGGGAGCGGTTGGCCCGGATGGTGCGTTGCAGCTTATTGAGGGCCTCCCGGTATCCGGCCACCAGCGTCGAGCACTGCTTGTTGAACTCGTATTTTTTGAACAGCGCAAGCTGCGTCTCCGCAGTCTTCACCGCGAGTCCCACCTTTTCCAGGGTGAGCTGGTCGTTTTCAAGCTGGGCCTGTGTGATGTAGTTTTTGCCGGCAAGCCGCTTCGACGCCTCCGCCTTCTGTCGTGCCACGGCCAGCTCGGATTTTCTCAACAACAGTTCGTCCTCGAGCTGCCGGAGTTTTTGCTGCGCATCTCCATCGCTGTCGGCCCTCTGGTCCAGGAACGGCGAGAAGTCGATGTGTTCCGAGCGCGTGGCTGCGGCGGTTTTTGGAGGACTGTCCTTGGGCTTGTCATCCATCTTTGTTCTGACGGCGTCGGCGGCCACAGGGGTGTTCGCCTGTGTTTCGAGCACTGCGGCATGCTTTTCAAACTCCTCCACATTCCTGGGCATTCCCGCCGCCGCGAGAATGGACGAGGTGACTTCGCGGCCGAGGTATTTTTCAAAATCCATCAACTCGAATATTCCCTCCTGCCGGGCATCGCGCACCAGGCTCTGGTTTTCGCTTTTCTGGATCTCCCGCCCTTCGTCGGCGTCGATGTAGGCCGACACCGTGGTCTGGAATTCGATCTCATGCGACTGGATCTTGGTCTTCAGGTCCGTGCTGTCGAGTTCGATGAGAACCTTGCCCTCCTTCACATCCTCCTCGGTGATCAGATACCCCTCGGGGATCAGGCTGAGTATTTTTGTGGGAACCTCGATCTCGCTCTTCACCTCCGTGTTTTGCAGGGCGCGGATTTCCCCCCCCTGGAGCACATTGATCTCCAAAGGGCCGCGTTGCACGGCGAACGTGGGCACCTGATGCGCCTCGTCACTCGCGCGGGGCATCAGCCACCAGCCCGTTCCCCCCAACGCAACGATGGTGGTGACGGCGACAAGCCCCTTGATGGTTTTCCCCTTTTTCATTCTCCCTTCGGCTGTTCATTTTTTAATACGTCCACCCAGGAGCCGTCTTTCTCGATAAACAGCACTCCCATGTCCCGCCAGAGCTGCAGGCGGGCGAGTTCGTGATTGATGCGTGTCGAAACCATCAAGTTGCGCGTGCTGTTCATGTCCCGCTGCGCATCGACGAGGTCGATCGCCGTCCCCTGCCCCTCTGCATTGAATGCCTCCTCGACCTCCAGGCGCGCCGTGCTGATCTCCAGCCCGCGCTTCGCCAGATCATATTGCTTGCGCGCAACCTCGAGATCACGCCACCCGGAGCGCACGTCACTGCGCACATTTTCCTCGGCCAGGTCCAGCTCGCGTCGCGAGCGCTGCTCGGCGATGGTGACCGCGCGCAAGGAATTGCGCTCCGGCTTTTGATTCAGGTTCAGGTCGAGATTCAGCCCCAGGCTGGTGCTGCGGTTGCGCGGCGTGAGGCTGAAGCCGGTGCGGTCAGGGTTGTCCAGGATGTTGTAATTCACCAACGAGTTCACCGAGGGCAGAATGTCCTGCCTGGCTATCAGCACACGGCGGCTGGCGTCCTCCATGCGGTCACGGCTGTTCCAAAGATCCATGCGGGTCGTCAGCGCGGTGTCGATGGCCTCGTCCAGCGTGCCTTTCTGTTCGATGATCTCCAGGCCGTTCATGTCCTTGTAGTCCAGGACGACGCGCTCCGTCACCGGCAGGCCGAGCTGCACCTTCAGATCATCCAGCGCCTGCTCATAATCCCGCGTCGCGGTGATCCAACTGCGCTGGAAGGTGATCTGCGATTGCAGCAGACGGCCGAGGGATGACTTGCTGCGCAGGCTGGCCTCCGCCATCGCCGTCTCGCGCTCCACCACCTTGTTGAAGGCCATGTAGGCGATGTGCGCGTTGCGTGCCGACTCGCGCGTCTGGATCGTGCGGAAGTACTGCGTCGCCACGTCCACCGCGAAGGTTTTGCGGTATTGCGTGAAATTGCGGATGGCATAGAGCACATTGCGCTCCCCCTGTGTGAGCACTTCTGTCGCGGCGAGATAGCCCGCCCCGCGCAACAGCGGCTGCGTGAGCGTGAATCCGAGCTGCGAGGCGCCTGAGTCACGTCCGCCGGTGAAGAAGCGGATGAAGTCGGTCGTGAGATTCGTGGCCAGCCGCGCCCCGGTGCGCGTCAGTGTGGAAAAGCCCAGGTCGCCGCTCGTCGTCAGCGTCGAGGTGCGCACCAGATTGTTCACGCCGCTCTGCACCTTCGTGCTGTCCAGCGTGCCGGAGCCGCCGCCGGCAAAGATGGGCGTGTACTGCTGCCGCGCCAGCGTCAGGTCGAGCGCGGCGAGATAAACCACCTCCTTTTGCAGCAGGTAGTTGCGATTGCGATGCACCGCGAAGTTCAGCGCGTCCGCCAGGCTCAGCACACGGGCATTTTCCTCGATGAACGCCCGGTCGCCAAGAAAGTCCACCTTGCCGGCATTCCTGCGCAACTCCTCCATCCGCACCGGCGGAGGCGGCGTGATGTCCAGGATGGACTGTCCGGAATTCGGCACCTTGCTGGCCTTCTTGCGCAGGATGCCGAACACCTCCTTGTCCGCCCATTTCTTGTAGGATGCCGCCGTGCAGCCGGTCAGCACCAGCGCAAGCAGCGTCAACAACGCGGCGGCAGGCTGGAAAAAACGGTGTTCAGACATGAGTTCAGGAGCCGGCGTGCGAACTCGCCGGGCGGTTGGTTTCGGGGGGCCTGCAATACGGGGTTTCGCCGCGCCATCTATCGCCGGGGAACAAAACATCATTGCCACGCTCGAAGCCGCCGATACAATCCCGCCTCCGACCATGCCCGACCTTCCCAAAGTCGCTGAAACAGAAGAACTCCTCAAAGAGTCCTCCGGCTCCCCTCCGACGCGGAAGACGCTCATCGAGAAGCTCGACAACTGGGACGACTGGGCGAGTTGGGATGAGTTCTACCGCACCTACTCCGGCTTCGTCTTCCATGTGGCCCGCAAAACCGGCCTCAGTGATGATGAGGCCAGCGACGTCGTGCAGGAAACCTTCATCGGTGTCGCCAAAAATCTGCAGAAGAAGAAGTTCGACACGAGCCTCGGCTCCTTCAAATCATTCCTCCTCAACCAGGCCCGCTGGCGTATCCTCGACCAGTTCCGCCGCCGTAAAAAGCAGCAGAGCCGTGAGGCCAATCTTTACGCGGGAGAGGAGGCTGAGGACCGGCGCACCGCGCCGATCGAACGCTGCGCCGATCCGAACGGTGTCGCGCTCGAAAAACTCTGGGAAAAGGAATGGCAGGACAAGGTGATGGACATCGCACTGCGCCGCGTACGAGCGCTCGTCTCACCACGCCAGTTTCAGATTTTCTCCTGTTACGTCCTCAAGGGCTGGAGTCCCGAACGTGTGAAGAAGGAACTTGGCGTGAACGCCGCGCAGGTCTATCTCGCCAAACACCGCGTCGGCCGTATCCTCAAGCGCGAGGCCGCAAAACTCGCCGAGATGGAGCAGTGAGCTGTCCTGAGCTCCGTCAAACCTTCGCCTGCCTTCCTCCAAAAATCGCGCTGCCGACGCGGACGATGGTCGCGCCTTCCTCGATGGCGACTTCAAAATCGTGGCTCATGCCCATGCTCAGCAGCGGCAGCGGCGCGCCGCCGGTTTTTTCGAGCTCATCCCGCAATTCACGCAGTTGCACGAAATACGGGCGGCTCTTGGCCGCGTCAGCGTCGAAAGGCGGGATGCACATGAGTCCCTGGATTTCGAGGCGGCGCAGGGCGTAGAGGTCTTCGAGGCTGGAACGCAGTTTTTCAGCACTGAAGCCATGCTTGCTGCTCTCGGCGGCGAGATTGACCTCCAGATAGACCTGGGGATGCAGGCCGAGCTCGGCGGCGATGCGATCGACATCACGGGCGAGATCGAGCGAGTCGATGCTGTGGATGAATTTCACATGCGGCAGGATTTTGCGCACTTTGTTCGACTGGAGATGGCCGATAAGGTGCCATTGCAGCTTCGCGGGAAGCTGCGGTGCTTTGGCCAGCAGCTCCTGCACCTTGTTTTCCCCCAAGAGAAGCTGCCCGGCCTCCACGGCCTCGCGGATCGTCTCGACGGGAAAGGTTTTCGACACGGCCAGCAGTTCGATCGAGGCGGGATCGCGCCCGCTGCGGGCGGCGGCGGCGGCGATGCGCCGACGGATGTTTTCAATGCGTTCCTGGATGTCGTTCATGCGCTCAGAATGCGTGAAAAACGGTAGATGCGCGGCACGCGCAACGTATTTTCGCGCTCCATCCCACATCCCTTCATGCAATCCCGCCGCCATTTCATCCGCCAGTCCGCCGCCACACTTTTCACCGCCCCGTGGGTGACCACCGGGATGCGCGCCGCTTCTCCAAACGGAAAACTCCGCCACGCGGCGTTTGGCGCGTCCGGCATGAGCTGGTCGGACATGACCAGTCTGTCAAACCATCCGATGTGGGAGCTGGTGGCCGTGTGCGACGTGGACACGCGCAATTTCAAAAAAGCACAGGAGAAGTGGCCGGACATCAAGGTCTATCAGGACTGGCGCGAGCTGCTGGAAAAAGAGTCCGCGAACATCGACAGCGTGAATGTCTCCACGCCCGACCACATGCACGGCAGCATCGGCATCGCCGCGATCGCGAAGGGCAAGCATGTCTATGGTCAGAAGCCGCTGGCCCATAATCTCTGGGAGTGCCGCCAGCTCGTCGAACGTGCGCGTGACAAGGGTGTGATGACGCAGATGGGCATCCAGATTTCATCGGACTTCACCGAGCGCCTCGCCGTCGCACTCATCCAGGCCGGTGCCATCGGCAAGGTGAAGGAAGCCCACACTTTCTCGAGCAAGAAGTGGGGGGACATGGAACCGCGTCCGGCGAAGAGCGATCCCATCCCCGAGGGTTTCGATTGGGACAAATGGCTCGGTGTGGCACAGGAACGCAGCTACATCCAGGGCTACGATCATCCCGGCAACTGGCGCAAGCGCCGCGACTTCGGCACCGGCACGCTCGGAGACATGGGCTGCCACATGTTCAGCGGCTGGTTCCGCTCCCTCGACCTCGCCGCGCCCATTTCCGTCACCTCACGCGGCCCTGCGCCGAACAAGGACAACTGGGCGATCAATGCCATAGTCGAATACACCTTCAAAGGCACGAAGTTCACTGCGGGAGAGAGCATCAAGGTCACATGGACGGATGGTGACGCGCGTCCGCCCGCAGAGGTGATGCAGCTCGTCGGCGATGTGAAAAAATTTCCCGGCCAGGGCACGATCTACCTCGGCACCGAGGGCGTCCTGCTGCATCCGCACGGCTCCACGCCGATGCTGCATCCGCGCGACAAGTTCGCCGGCTTCAAATATCCGAAGCTGGAGCCGCGCAACCACTGGTTCGACTTCATCGACTGCTGCTTGAAAGGTGACAAGAAGCCCAGCGCGAACTTCGACTACGCCGGCCCGCTCACCGAGGCCGTGTTGCTCGGCTGCCTCTCCAGCGCCTTCCCCGGCGAGGCCCTCACCTGGGACGCCCCGGCGCTGAAAATCCCGAACAACGCCGCCGCCGACAAGATGGTGCGCCGCGATTACCGAAAAGGCTGGGAAGTCGTGTGAAGCCGCGGACAGGTTGTCCGCCTCACTCCTCGTCATCATCATCCCGCACGGAATTCACCGGGCGTTTTTTCTTCACGGCGGAGATGTTGCGGTGAACCCAGACGCTCTGCACCATGCCCATGAGGAAGAGGGTCACGACAACGAAGGTGCCGCCGTAGCTGATGAAGGGCATGGGCAGGCCGATGACAGGGAGCATGACGAGGTTCATGCCGGCGTTCTGGAAGGTGTGGACGAAAAACATGGCGATGACGCCCACGACGATGAGCCTCCCGAGCTGGTCTCGCGCGCAGAAGGCGACGAAGACGCTCTGCAACAACAGCAACAACATGCCGGAGAGCACGAGGACGGAGCCGCGGAAGCCAAACTCCTCGGCGATGACGCCGAAGATGAAGTCGTTGATGGATTCGTGCGGGAAGAAGGTGCGGTGGATCGACGCTTGATCCGGCACTTTTTTTGACTCCGGCCCCTTCCCTTCCAACCCGCCGGTGGAGACGGCGATTTGCAGATGCTTGGCCACCCAGCCCTCATCCTGGAGGTTCACCTTGTCCATCTGGTTGGTGACCATGTACCAGGTCGAGTTGATACGGGCCTGCTGATAGGGCTTCAACGCGAACACATACACCAGCGGAACCACGCTGATGACGCCGAGCAGCAGCGTGATCAAATAGCGGAACGGAATGCTGCCGACAAGCATCATGGACAGGAACACCGGCCCCCAGACCAGGCCGGAGCCCAAGTCCTCCTTGATGACCATGACGGCAGGCACTCCAGCGAGCATGCCCGCCAGCAGGATGCGCAACCACGGGCGGCGGAAGGCAGGGTGCAGGCGCGGCAGCTCCCCAAAGATGACGGAGAGAATCAAGATGCCCGACATGATGGCAAACTGCGAAGGCTGGATCATCTGCCCGCCGACGCGGATCCACGCCTTGTTCCCGCCGATCTCCACACCGATGAGCAGCACGGCCACCAAGCCGCCGATGCCGGCCAGATACATCGGCAGGCAGGCCCAGCGCACCCATTTGTAGTCGATGAGCGAGGCAGCGAAGAAGAACGGCAGCCCGAGCAGCACCCAGCGGATCTGATCACGCCATTTCATGGCGAACTCGGCCTCATCCTTGTGCGCGGACGCATTGAAGATGGCATACACGCCGAAGACGACGAGCCCGGCGATGTTCAGCACGATGAACCAGTTCATGCCGAGGAATTTTTTGAAGAGAGGCGTCATGGACGTGGGGGAAAAATTCAGATGAGCACCGGCACCGCGTCGAGGAGCTTGCGGGTGTAGTCGTGGCGCGGGTTCTCGCAGACCTCGCCGGCATCCCCCTGCTCGACGACCTTGCCGTGGTGCATGACGACGATGCGGTCGCTCATGTGGCGGACGACGGCGAGGTCGTGCGCGATGAAGAGCAGCGTGAGGCTGAACTCCCCCTGGATGTCCTTGAGCAGGTTCAGAATCTGCGCCTGCACGCTGACGTCGAGCGCGCTCACAGGCTCGTCGCAGATGAGGAACTTCGGCCGCACGGCGAGGGCGCGGGCGATGCCGATGCGCTGACGCTGGCCGCCGCTGAACTCGTGCGGGTAGCGTTGCAGTGAATCCTGCGGAAGCCCGACCTTTTCCAACAGCATGGCGGAGACCTCGCGGCGCGCATCACGCGTTCTCTCCTTGAAGTGAATCTCCTGCGGCTCGGCGAGGATGGATTCGACGGTCATGCGCGGATTGAGGGAGCCGATGGGATCCTGGAACACCATTTGTATCTCTTTGCGCAGCGGGCGGAACTCAGCCTCGCTCATGCCGAGGATGTCGCGTCCATGATAGGTGACGCTGCCGCCGGTCACAGGTGTGAGCTTGAGCAAGGCGCGCGCCACGGTGGACTTGCCGCTGCCGCTTTCACCGACGAGACCGACGGTGCAGCCCTCCGCGACATCAAAACTGACCTTGTCCACGGCCTTGATGACATCGGTGGCACGGCCCAGCCAGCCGCCGCGCACGGGGAAGTGAATTTTGAGGTCTTGAACGCTGAGGAGCGGCATGGGGAAAGCTGAACTTAGCACACCCGGCGGAACGAGCGAAAGTTTCATTGCGGGAAAGCCTGGAAATGCCAGTATCCGGCCGCCGCCATGAAGGATCGTTTTGAAATGCTGGGCCGGGTCGCCGAAGGCGGGCGCGGCATCGTCTGTCACGCGAGAGACCGGTTGCTAGGTCGCGAGGTGGCGTTGAAGCGTCCGCGCCCGGATGCCGGCGGCCCGTCCGCCGCGACCTTTCTCGATGAAGCGCGGCAGCAGTCGCGTCTGAGTCATCCGAACATCGTCCGTGTACTGGACACGGGCATGGACGACGAAGGAGCCTTCATCGTGTTGGAATGGGTGGAGGGGGAGACTTTGGGCGAGCTGGTCACGCGCCGGGCGCTGAGCGCCGACGAGTTTGACTCGCTCGCACGCCAGGCGCTGGCGGGGATCGGTGCCGCGCATGAAAAAGGCATCCTGCATCTCGACCTGAACCCAGAGAACCTCATGCTGCAACGCGTGGCTGATGTGGAGTTCCGGGTGAAGATCCTCGACTTTGGCCTGGCGTGCCCGATGGCATCGCAACCAGGAGCACGGACCCTCGGCACGCCTGACCGGCTGCGTGGCTCGGTATTCTACATGGCGCCGGAACAATTTGAGGACGCGGCGCCGGATGCCCGCACCGACCTCTATGCCCTGGGTTGTGTCTTTTACCACGCACTGACTCAAAAATGCCCGGTTGAAGGGGAAACGATCCCGCAGGTCATGACCGCCCACCTGCGTCATCGCGTGACACCTCTGGCCGCTTTGCGGCCTGATCTGCCGGCGCGCATCGTCGGGTGTGTGGAGGGCCTGATGCAGCGTCTCCCCGCCAGCCGGCCGTCTTCAGCGGCGGCGGCGCTGCAAACATGCCAGGCCGCAAGTTGAAGGTTTTCAGGACAGACGGGAAAGCTCCTTGCCATCGAATCCCACGCCGCCATCATGCGCGGCTGATTTTTTCCGACCATGTCGCGTTTCCTTCCCGTCTCTTTGTTGTCCGCCGCCGCGCCGCTCCTGCTGGCCGGCTGCGGCCTGATCCAGAAGATTCCCGTGCCGAAACTGGGGCTGCCGGACAGGAACACCGTCGCCAAGATCATTCCCGGCATGGCGGAACACGACCGTATGGACTCCGATGATCCGGAGGTGCCCTTCACCACGCAGCAGACGCTCGGCCACGGCCACACGTTGAGGCTGGAGGTGTATGAGGGCGCGCGTGACCCGGAACGCATCTACCGCGACATCGTCATGGTGAATTCGGAAGGGCTGCTTCCGCTCGGCGAGGCCGGCACCGCCCGTGTCGGCGGTCTGAAACTGCCGCAGGCGGTCAATGCCATCGCCTCCGTCTTCCGTGTCGCGGGCCGCAACACGCGCCCCATCACCGTGCAGCTCATCTCCGTGGAAAACACGCCCGTCATCGCCATCGACGGTGATGTGCGTGACGCGGTGTTCATCCCCGCATATCGGGAGCTGACCGTGCGGCAGGCAGTGGAAAGCGCCGGCGGACGCAAGCCGGGCTCCACCAAGCGCGGCATCTACATTTCACGCGGGGGGCAGCGCCGCTTCTTTGCCTCCCTCCACTCCGCGGACTACCAGTGGAGTCCGCAGGCGGGAGACATCATCACCCTTTCCCCGGACATCTGATCCACGCGTCATGATCGAACACATCGGAGGCAATCCCGCCGCGTCGGAAAATCCGCTCGGCTCGTTGTTCAAGACCGTCGCCGTGCTGCGCATCGGCGCAGGCACGCTGCTCATGGTGAGGCACGGTTTCAGCGCGGCGCTGGGCGCGTATCAGTTCTTCTGGCAGGAGAAGCCGTGGGCCTGGCCATCCGCGTTTCATGACGCCGGCCTGCCCTACGCGCACCTGCTGGCGCCGGTCACCGCCCTGGTCGTCGCGGTCGTGGCGCTGAGCTGGATCAGCGGCTTCCTCACGCGTTTCTTCGCCGTGGTCTTCCTGCCGGTCATCATCACCGCGCTGGTGCTGCTGCAAAAGGCGGGCGCGCCGCAGGTGGAGGCCGCATGGCTGTATCTTTTCATCACCGTCACCCTTCTGCTCTTCGGATCGGGCGCCATCTCGGTCGATCAACTCTTCCGCCTCGGCAGCGGCGGCACGAACCACCGCCGCTGATGGCCCGCATCATCCGCCGTGAGCCGGAAAGCCGCCCCACCGTGGCGGAGCGCGTCCTCGCCATCGACCCAGCGTTGCGCAAGACCGGCTGGGCCGTCGTGGAAAACAAAGAAGGTCATCTGCATGCCCTCGACTGGGGCGTCATCCACAACAAACCCGCCCTCCTTCCCTCCGGCTGCCTCGTCGCCATCCGCGAAGGTTTGAACGACGTGATCAAACAGCACGCGCCGACGGTGTGCGCCATCGAGTCCACCATTTTCGTGCAGAGCTTCAAGACCGCCATCGTGCTCGGCACCGCGCGGGGCGCCTGCCTCATCGCCGCCTCTGAGCACGGCCTGCCCATTTATGAATACGCGCCGCGTGAGATCAAACAGGCGGCCGTGGGCCGTGGTGCGGCGCAGAAGGAGCAGGTCGCCTTCATGATCCGCGCGCAATTACGCCTGCGCGAGACACCACCCGCCGACGCCGCTGACGCACTGGCCACCGCCATCACCCATTTTCAAAGCAGCGCGGCCTCCCGCGCCACCGAGCGCGAGGCGCGGCGTGTATGAGCAGGCTCACGCCCCCTTCTTCTTCCTGCGCGAGGTGGAGCCTCCACCGTTGAGCCCGAGCTTGCCGAGCTTCGCGTCCGCCTCGACCTTTTGCAGTTTCTTCAGCAGCTTCGGCCACTGCTTCTCCTCCACGATGAAGCCCACGCAGCGTTCCGTGCCGCAGCGACAGGGGTGCTCGTCCCAGGTGTCCGCGTCGAAGCCGTAGTTGTAGGTCAGCTCCTCGCCGGCCTTGATCGGCCGCAGCGAATAAATCCAGATGCGCCCGCGGATGATGAACGCCTCGCAGTTCGGCGCGCAGGAGTGGTTGATGTAGCGCGCCGGGTTGCGTCCCTTCGCGCCGTCGATGTCGTGGCGCTGGTTCAGCGTGAAGACATACACCGCCGCGCAGCCCGTCTTCTTCGATTTGTGGATCAGCGCATCACCACGCCGCTTTGACTCGGCCTTGGTGATCCTCTCCCCCACATACTCGATGACCGGCACATCCTCCGGGATGTCACAGCGGGCGAACACGCCGCGGTTGTGGATGGATGAGGCGCGGATGGTCCAGTAACGTTTCGTGGGGGCTGGGGACATGGGGGATTTCAGATGGCTGCGGGAAAATGGGAGCGCATGAAGTGTGCCGCGCACGGCCAATGTCAAGCAGGCCGCCGCAGGTTGCGGAAATACGTTTTGCCACGGCTTATTTCCGGTTGCCGCCGGGGCATGGAGCGCCTTATTGCGCGCCCTTCACCCCCGCCCTCGCACGACCATGCTCGAATTTTTCCGCCGCCACCGTGGCGCATTCCTCATCACGCTGACGATCATCATCATCATCTCCTTCTCCTTCTGGGGAGGCTGGCGCACCGACGCGGGCTATGAGAAGAAGGCGCTGCCCACCGACCCTGCGCTCACCATCTTCGGCCGGGAATACACCATTGCCGACGTGCAGCGCGCGCAGACCTCCCTCCAGATCGCCCAGTACTACATGCAGGCCTATGAGCTGCCCTCCATGCTCATGATGCTCTCCTCTGACGGCGGTTTCGACGGCGGCGGGATCGACCGGCTCGCCAATCTCTTCATCGCACGTCACCTGATGGACGAGTTTGGCATCCGCGTCAGTGACGCCGAGGCCCGCGCCGCTTTTGAAAAGCTCCCCTCCCTCCAGGAAAACGGCAAGTTCGACATCACCCGCGCCCAGCGCCTCGAGGAAATCGCCAACTCCCAGGGCTTCGAGTCGAAGCATCTCCTCGGCATCATGAAGGACACCATCGGCCTGCAAAAACTCCAGGATCTCGTCACCGAAGGTTACGTCGCCTCCCCGCTTGCCGCCGAAAAGCAGTATGTCAGTGCCAGCCAGACCTTCAAAGGCGGCAAGATCACCTTTGAAAGCGAGACCTTCAAAAAAGCCGCCGTCGTCACCGATGCCGAGATCCAAAAGTACTACGACGAGAACAAGGACACCTACAAAAGCGTCGAAAAGCGCGCCGTGAACTACGTCTTCTTCGAGAACCCGAAGGACCTCGACAAAAAGCCCCTCGAAGAACGCCAGAAGGCCCAGAACGCCCAGGTGCAGCGCGTCAACACCTTCAACGACCTCACCCTGAAACAGAAAAAGAGCTTCCAGGACGCCGCCAAACAAACCGGCGCCAAGGTCGAAACCGCCGCCGCCTTCACCGAGGCCGAGCCCCCTGCCGCGCTCAAAACCGAAAGCAACCTCGTCGGCATGATCTTTGCCCGCGCCAAGGACAGCAAGGTGCCCCCGGAGGCCGTCGAAGGCACCAGCGGCTGGTATGTCTTTGAAGTCACCCAGATCGACGAGCCGAAGCAGCAGGAACTCGCCGAGGTGAAGGACAAGATCAAAGAGACTCTTCTCGGCCAGAAAGCCGACGAGGCCCGCTCCAAGGCCGTCAACGACGCCCGCACGGCCCTCAACGCCGGTTTGAAGGCCGGCAAAAAAATCGAAGACCTCCTGAAGGAGAAGAAGCTCGCCCTCGAAGCCCTGCCGGACATCGACGTCGCCTCCCCGCCGCAGGATGTGCCGAACGCCTTCCTCATCGCCCGTGAGGCCGGCCAGACCGCCCCTGGCAGCGTCTCCAAGGCCGTCGATTACGACAAAGGCACCCTCCTCATCTACGTCAGCGCCAAGGAGCTGCGCAAAAGCCCGGGCGCCGCTGACCGCCGACAAGAACAGGCCCGGTCCCTCTCCCAGCAGGAGCGCATGAGCCTCTTCCACGCCTGGTTCAAGAAGAAGCACGACGCCGCCAAGGTCGTCAACAAGCTCGCCTCTGCCGCCTGACCCCGCCGCCCATGAGTGACAGCGCCGCCAGCGTCGAAGACCTGTTCGATGAGGCCAGCGGCCACATCGCCCTCGGTGAGCTCACCAACGCCATCGCCCTCTACCGGCGTTGTGTCGCCCTGCAGCCGGATTACTTCGACGGCTGGCACGCCCTCGGCATGGCGTTGTTGCGCAATGGCGAGATCAAAGAGGCCATCGGCGCCGGCCTCATGGCCACCACCCTCCAGCCCAACGACCTCCTCGCCTGGACCGCCCTCTCGCAGATGTACGTCGCCAACCACCAGATCGCCGAGGCCGAGGACGCCAAGGGCAAGGCCCGCATCCTGAGCCTGGGCGGCAAGGTGGTGAAGTAGGATCCTGGGGACGTCATCATGGATTGTGAAGTAATCCTTCCAGTCAAACAGGCGCAGCCCGCAGAAGTACCGTCCCTGCCTCACCTCCTGGGCCACATTCCATCCGCAGCCGCCTAACGCTCCCCCGGCAGGCGGATGCCGGTGCTCTTCCCACGCGGGTAGTTGCGCGCCTGGTGCTCGCTACGGTGGCCCATCGGATCCACAGTTTCCCAGGCGGCGTCGAATTTCAGCCGCATGGTCTCGGTGCAGGCGGACAGCAGCGTGCCGCAGAGGGTGAACAGAAGAAGGCGGAGAAAACGGGAGACTCGCATGACGACGCGCTCAGTAGTAGCCTTTCACCTTCAGTTTGCGTCTGAAAACTTTTCCACCGGCGGCGATGTGGAGGATGTCGTGGTTCTTGCCGGCGAACTCGACGCTGACGACCTTCGACTGCGGTTCGGGTTTCGCGATGATTCCTGAGAGCCGGCCCGCAGGATCAAAAATCTGCACGCCCAGCTCGGTGGTGACGAAGCAGCGGCCGTTCGACTCCGTCGCCGCGCCATCCCCGGCGGCGATATCCTTGCCCAAGGGCAGCCACATCGTCATGAAAGGCGCGCCGCCGGTCAACGTGCCGTCGTCCTCGATGCGCCAGGCCCAGACATGCTTCCCGCCGTGCTCGGAAACGACGAGCGTGCGCTCATCGGGAGAAATCGTGATGCCGTTGGGCTTCTGCACATGGCCGGTGTCGGCGACGATGTGTTTTTTGTCCCTGGTGATGAGATGGACGCTGAGCGTCGGCGTCTCGGTGAAATAGAGATTCCCATTCTTGGAGACGACGAGGTCGTTGCACTTCACGCCGGTGAGCAGCACCTCCACCTCCCCCTTCATGGTGATGGCGATGATGCGCTGCTCCTTGTTGTGGCAGGCGTAGAAACGGCCGTCCGGCCCGATCTGCAACCCGCTGATGCCCGGCAGGCTGTCGAGGAACAAATCTGTCTTCCCCGTGGCGGCGTCGATCTTGTAAATCCCCCTCCCCGCCTTCACGTCGGTGAAGAACAGATTGCCGTCCTTGTCGCAACACAGCCCGTCGGTGAAGGCGAAGCCGCTGGCGGCCTCCTGCCACGGCTCGCCGTCGATGAGGTAGTCGTGCAGGGAGGTGTCCTGGGCGCAGGTGGTGGTGGCCAGAAGGCCAAGGATCAAGAGCGTGTGTTTCATGGACTTTAAGTTCGTGGCCCCCTGTTTTCGGTTCGCCGTTTCAAGATGCGTGTTCGCGGAAAACTGGGAACAGAGAGCCGCGAACGGTCTGTCACTTCTTCCACAGCCAGCGCAGCGTGTCCGGCAGCAAGGCGCCGCCATGTTTGCCGTTGTGCTTGCCTTCGCCGAGAACGAACTGGAAGTCGTAGCCCGCGAACTTCAGCGCGGCGGCCATGTCCTGGTTCGCCAGCGGCCAGTTGCCGAACTGGTTGTCGATGTCGTTCTTGCCGTCCTGGAGGAACACCTTGAGCGGTTTCTTTTCCGTCTTGCGGATCAGCGCGGGATAGACATGCCCGCCGCGGATGTTGGTGAAGCTGCCGATGTGGCTGACGACCTTGCGGAAGGCGTCGGGCCGCTCCCAGGCCACGGTGAAGGCGCAGATGCCGCCGCTGCTGTTGCCGCAGATGGCGCGGCCTTCGGGATCGTCGGTCAGCTTGTGGTTCTTCGCCACTTCCGGCAGGATTTCCTCGATGAGGAAGCGCGCGTGGAGATCGCCGAGGGAGTCGTATTCAAAGCTGCGGTTGCTGCGCGGCTTCTCCTTCGGGCTAGCGGCCGGAAAAACGCCGGGATTGATGAAGATGCCGATCGTCACCGGCATCTCACCTTTGGCGATGAGATTGTCGAACACCACGGGCGCGCGGAACGTGCCGTCGGCCTTCACGAAACCGCCGCCGTCGCAGAAGACCATCACATTCGCCGGTGATCCGGGTTTGCATTGAGCCGGGACGTAGATCCACCAGTCCCGCGTCGTGCCGGGATAAATCTTCGAATGCGTCCAGGCCGGCATCTGCGTCACCTTTCCCTGCGGCACGCCCTTTTGCACCTGCGAGTCCGGCCCCGGCACATATTGATCATCTTGCGGAGCGGCCTGAACGAATGTGGCGAATAATAACGGGAGAAGGGCGCGAGGAAGGAACTTCATGAGGGGGATGCGAACGAGAAAGCGCGGAGTCATCTTGCAGCCTCTGATACTTGCCAAAGCACTGATGCGAATCCTTGCGCTCGCCCCGCGACGCTCTATCCTCGCCGCCCTTTCCCCTTTGAACCGATCCTGAACCGTGGCCAAAAAGTCCTCCAAAAAAACCTCCGCTGAAGACAACAACTCCCCCATCCTGTCCTCCGCCGCCCCGGTGGAGCACAAGCCGGTGGACGACCTGTATAGCGACTGGTTCCTGGATTACGCGAGCTATGTGATCCTGGAACGCGCCGTGCCGCACATCAATGACGGCCTCAAGCCGGTGCAACGCCGTATTTTGCACTCGATGGACGAACTGGAGGACGGCCGCTACAACAAGGTGGCCAACGTCGTGGGCAACACGATGAAGTATCATCCACATGGCGACGCCTCCATCGGCGACGCGATGGTGCAGATCGGCCAGAAGGACCTGCTGATCGACACACAGGGCAACTGGGGTAATACGCTAACCGGCGACAATGCCGCCGCGCCGCGATACATCGAAGCGCGCCTGTCCAAGTTCGCGCTGGATGTCGTTTACAGTCCGAAGGTGACGGAATGGGTGGCCAGCTACGACGGCCGCAACAAGGAACCCGTCACCCTGCCGGTGAAATTCCCGCTGCTGCTGGCGCAGGGCGTCGAAGGCATCGCCGTGGGCCTGTCCTGCCGCATCCTGCCGCATAATTTCATCGAGCTGTGCGACGCCAGCATCGCCGCGCTGCGCAATGAGGAGTTCAACCTGCTGCCCGATTTCGCCACCGGTGGCATCATGGACGCCACCGACTACAACGGCGGCCTGCGCGGCGGCCGTGTGCGTGTGCGCGCGAAGATCGAGGAAGGCCCGAAGAAGAACATGCTCGTCATCACGGAGATCCCGTTCGGCACGACGACGGGCGGATTGATGGACAGCATCGTCGCCGCGAACGAGAAGGGCAAGATCAAGATCGCCCGTGTCGATGACAACACGGCGGAAAAGGTGGAGATCGTCGTGCAACTGCCCTCCGGCACCGATGTGGAACAGACCGTCCAGGCGCTCTACGCCTTCACCGACTGCGAAGTCTCTCTCTCACCAAACGCCGTCGTCATCCAGGACGACAAGCCGCGCTTCCTGAGCGTGAACGAGTTGCTGAGGGCCAGCGCGGAAAACACCCGGAAGATTCTCGGGGCGGAGCTGGGAATCCTGCTGGGAGAGCTGAATGAGAAGTGGCACTTCAGCTCGCTGGAGAAGATTTTCATCGAGAACCGCATCTACCGGAAGATCGAGGAATGCGAGACGTGGGAGGCTGTGATCGCGGCGATCTGGAAGGGCTTGAAGCCCTTCCTCGGCCAGCTCAAGCGTGAAGTGAACGACGATGACGTGGCACGCCTGACCGAGATCAAGATCAAGCGCATCTCGAAGTTCAACAGCTTCGAGGCCGACACGCAGATCAAAGAGCTGGAGGAGGAGATCGAACAGGCGGAGAAGTTCCTCAAGGGGCTGACCAAGTACACGATCCGCTACTTCGAGGAGCTGAAGAAGACCTACAGCCCCGGCCGCGAACGCAAAACCGAGGTCAGCAGCTTCAACCGCGTGGCCGCGGCCGAGGTCATCATCCAGGGCGAGACGCTTTACCTCAATGCGAAGGACGGCTTCGCCGGCACCAGCCTGAAACGCGAAGGCGAGGCGGTCTGCAAATGTTCGCCGCTCGACGATGTGATCTTCTTCACCAAAGACGGCACGATGAGCGTGACCAAGGCGGGCGAGAAATTCTTCGTCGGCAAGAACCCGCCCTACATCGGCCTGTTCAAGAAGGACGATCCGGCGGTTTACTCCCTGGTCTATCGCGACGGCCGCCAGGGTAGCGTGATGGCGAAGCGTTTCCGCGTCGGCGGCATCACCCGCGACAAGGAATATGTGCTGACCAAAGGCACGCCCGGTTCGACGGTGCTCTACCTCATCCGCCATGAGACCGAGGAGGAGAGCAACGCCTTCAGCGCCGTCATCCACCTCAAGCCCGCGCTCTACCTGCGCAACTTGCAGATCAAGTTCCCCTTCAACTCGCTGGCCATCAAAAACCGCGACTCCCAGGGCAACATCGTGACCAAACACAGCGTCGATCGCGTCGTACGTGAGCCGAAGGCTGGAGACGCGGGGGCGTGAGGCGGCGATGCCCCCCGGTTTGCGCGCAGGGCAGACGCGCCAATAAAAATCAGAGAGTCTGGTTATAGTGGTTGTACCCCGTATGGGATGGTTATCTGTAGGCGGC
>JAEUHJ010000004.1 GCA_016795375.1 Verrucomicrobiaceae bacterium | reverse complement strand
GGGCAAAGTCAGGCTCGAACGCGATTACTGGATCGCCGTGCTCAAAGGCCAGCGTGACCTCGGCATCCCCGTGCCGGACGGCGTGATCGAGGCTTACGAGAAGGTGAAGGATCAGATCAACGTGGCCTCCATCATGAAGCGTGAGCGTGTGACGAGGCACGATGTGAAAGCGCGCATCGAGGAATTCTGCGATCTGGCCGGGCACGAGCACATCCACAAAGGCATGACCAGCCGCGACCTCACGGAGAATGTGGAGCAGCTCCAGGTCTTCCGCGCCTTGCTGGAGATCCGCCGCAAGACCGTGGCCGTGCTCGCCGACATCGCCCGCCGTGCGGCGCAGACGCGTGACATCCCGCTCACCGCCCGCACGCACAACGTCGCCGCGCAGGCCACCACGCTGGGCAAACGCCTCGCCATGTTCGGCGAGGAGACGCTGCTCGCGTTTGGCGATCTCCAAAACGTGATCGCCACCTATCCCGCCCGCGGCCTCAAAGGCGCGGTCGGCACACGCCTCGATCAAATCACGCTCTTCAATGGCGACGCGAAAAAGGCCTCCGAGCTCGAAAACCGCATCCTGCATCACCTCGGCATGCCAGCGGCGTTTGGTGCGGTCGGTCAGGTTTATCCGCGCAGCCTCGACATGCAGGTCATCGGCTCGCTTTGCCAAGTTGCGAGCGGTCCGGGCAGCTTCGCCCGCACGCTGCGTCTCATGGCGGGGCATGAGCTGGCCTCCGAGGGCTTCGCCAAAGGCCAGGTGGGCTCCTCCGCGATGCCGCACAAGATGAACAGCCGCTCCTGCGAACGCGTGAACGGCCTGCACGTCATTTTGAAGGGTTATCTGGCCATGGCGGCCGGTTTGGCCGGTGATCAGTGGAACGAAGGCGATGTGTCTTGCTCCGTGGTGCGCCGCGTGATGCTGCCGGATGCCTTCCTCGCGCTCGATGGGCTGTTGGAGACGTTTTTGACGATCTTGAATCAGATGGAGGTCTTCGAGTCCGTCATCGAGCAGGAACTCATGCGCTACCTGCCCTTCCTTTTGACCACGACGGTGATGATGGAGGCCGTCAAAGCCGGCGCAGGTCGCGAAACGGCGCACGAGGTCATCAAGGAGCACGCCGTGCAGGTCGCCAAAGACATGCGCACGGGCAAAGTTCGTGAAAACGATCTTCTCGCCCGCCTCGTCGTCGACTCACGTCTCACGCTCACCGATGCCGACATGCAGCGTCTGGTCGATGCCGGCAAAAACAACACCGGCGACGCTCCGCAGCAGGTCGATGCCTTCTGCGCCCGCGTGGATGCCATCGCGAAGGACTACCCGGAAGGCGCGACGTATGAGCCAGGCGTGATTTTGTAGATTCTGCCAGCAGGACTGGAATCACGCGGCGAAGGACGCATGCACGGCCTTTGCCGCGCGGGCGTAGGCGCCTCCGCTGCCGAGGGTGGCGACCACGGCGGTCAGATCGTCCTGGATCTGACGACGTTTGGATTCGCTTTGCAGCAGTTCGATCATGCTGGTGGCGAGCGTGGTGGCACTGAGGCCGCCCTGGACGAGTTCCTTCACGATTTCGCATCTGGCGAGGATGTTGACGATGCCGAGGTGCTTGATGCGCACGACGAGTTTGCCGATGACATAAGTGGGCCAGCTCACATTGTAGATGAGCGTGTAGGGCAGGCCAAAACAGGCGGCCTCGAGTGTCGCGGTGCCGGAGGCGACGGCACCTGTCTCGGCGCGCTGCATGAGATCATAAACCGTGCCGGTTTCGATCCAGCGCTTGGCTTCGGGCATGCCGTGCTCGTCAGCCATCTGACGCATGAAACCGGCGAGGGTTTCGTTGGCGGCGGAGATGGCGAAGCGTGCGTCCGGCACGGTTTTCTTGATGATTTTCGCCGCGTCCATCATGATGGGAAAAAGGCGGCGGACCTCGTTCATCCGGCTGCCGGGAAACCAGCCGACGAGGCCGGGTTCGCGTTTCCAATCACGTTTCAAGGTGACGACACGGTCCACCATGGGATGTCCGCTGAACTCAGTGCGCAAGCCGCTCTTCTCGTAGAATTCCTTCTCGAAGGGGAAGATGCAGATCATGAGGTCGAGCACCTTGGCCATGAGCTTCACGCGGCCTTTTTTCCAGGCCCAGACCTGCGGGCTGATGTAATACAGGATACGTCCTTGGTAGCCGCCGGTACGGAGGGCGCTGGCGAGGCGGAGATTGAAGCCGGGGTAATCGACGAGGATGACGGCCTCGGGTTTCTGATCGAGGAGGGAGTCGAGGACGGCGTCCATCTTGTCCTTGAAGTAGCGGTACATTTTCAGCACCTCCCACAGGCCGACGACGCCGGCGGTCTCGACCCAGTCCTCGATGCCGTCGCCTGCGGCTTCGCGCATCTTCGGTCCGCCAAGGCCGATAACCTTCATGTCCGGTTCGAGTTCCTTCAATTCACGCAGCAGTCCGGCGGCATGTGTGTCGCCGCTGACTTCCCCCGCGATGATGAAGACGCGTTTCATCTCCTCCAAAGTGCCGGTGTGATGCCGGGGCGCTGTTGATTCACGGAAAAAGCCATGCGCTGAGACTAGCGATGCCTCCCAGACGGTCAAACCGCATGTCGTCAAGGTCTGTTCGGTGGCGTGATGTTGGGAGATATCGTGCCGCTTGGTTTGGGGGCTTCAATGCGGGGAGGAGGGGCGTTTTGAAGGAATTCAAGTCGCAGAACCAAGGGCTGCGCAGGTTTCGGCGCGGGCGGGGGCAAGGAAGCTGGAGTGGTTGAAGGTGATGAATAGGCTCTGCTCGAGTTTCGCCAGGGTGGAGGGTCCTCCTCGTGCGATTTGAACAAGCGGTGGCCGTTGCCCATGAGAATCCAGAATCCAATAAAAGCAGCCACGGCAAATCCTGACACGGAGCGTGAAGATTCAGATGCTCCCGCTTGCATGGACGCTGCTCTGACGTTCATGCGCCGCCACATGTCCTTCCACACGTCTTCGGGGATAAAGCGTTGCACGACATTCCAGCCAGGCCAGGTGTGGCCACGAATGTTGACCAGATAATCGAGGGCGTCCGTCGTGGAGGGGGACTGCCAGTTCACCGGCACGGTTTCGTGGAGAAAGATGCGTTCATGCCAGAAGCGTTTGATGGCGGGCGGGAAACCGCGAAACAGCCTGCCGACGACAATTTGCTGATCTATGGAGGTCAGGCGACTGGATCGCAGTTCAGGTGGAAGATGTGGAAAGGCGACATTGAGCAGCCGTGCCGAGGTTTCCGGCTCCCAGAAGGCGGTGCATTGGACGAGGCGCGTCACCATGATGGCGGTTTGTTGATTCAGGACCAGCGGCTTCACGGTTTCCAAGGCCTTGGCGAATGCCACGGCACGTGCATCCCTGCCTTCCTCCAGCCAGACGGACACGACTTCTGGAATCATCACGTCAGCGAAGTCCTGCATGTAATGGGCCAGCAGGGCGGGAGGCGCGTAGTGGGCGAGGAACTCCACGTCATTCGACACCAAAGTCCGCAGCAGGCGATGAATGAAGGATGCCGCATGCCCTGCCTTCATGGAGGTGCTGGCGAATGTCTCAAACGCCTCTTTGATTGCCGCCGGACTGGCGATGGAGCAGGCGGCGTGGAGCGCGTTGTAGGCTGCCACGAGGTGGCCTGGAATCATCGAAGGAGCCTCGACATGTGGCACATCGTGCTCGGGAAGGTCTGGCTGCCGAGTGTTTCCTGCAGCAAATGTTTCGTCTTCCGAAGAAGCATTGAGGGAAACTTCCGTTGGTGCTCGCGGGAGTGATTGAGCTTCGCGGGTTTCAGGCGGCTGGTGGTATTCATGAGGATGCCGGTGATCCTCCTCTGTCTGGTGTCTTGCCTTGATCTGGCGCAAAACTTCGGTGTAAGCGGCGTGCAAGGCCTGAAAACCCTCCGGATCGGTGTCGGGCCTGTGCAGCTTGAGCAGGCGGGCGTAGGCCGACTTGACTTCGCGCCCGGTGGCGGAAGTCCTGTCGAGATTCAAAAGCCGCCAGGGATCACACCTCATCTTGGAAGAAGCTTTGCATGAAAGCGTCGAGTCTGCCGCCGGTCTCGTTGATAGGGGAAGGATCCTGGCTGCTGAGCGCGGCCTCGAAGCGGTCCAGCAAGATCGAGAGCAGCTCCCTGTCCTGCCCGATGAGGTCGGCAAACAACCTGTTGGCTCGCTCGATTCTTGCCCGGTTCAGGGGGAATTCACGCGGGTGAATTTTCAGAGGCTGCAAGGCGCGCACCGCTTCGGCGATTTGCTCCGGGGTCATGGTGCCGGGGCGTTGTTCGAAGACCTCGCAGTACTTTTTGCCGCTTTCGAGCACTGTCACCTCCACTTCGAGAATGCCGTTCATGTCATAGCTGAAACGCACCTCGACCTGCCCTGGAAACTGCTGCTTCCGCCGCGTTTTGAGACCGCTGAGGCGGATTTGGCCGATGAACTGGTTGTCCTTCACCATCCGGCCCTCGCCCTGATACACTTTTAGCAGCAACTCGTCCTGTTCCTCGCGCATGGTTCGAAATCCGTCGCTGCGGCTGGCTGGGAGGGTGGTGTTGCGCTCGATGAGCGGCGAGAAGAAACCGTTTTCGACATTCCCCGGTGTCAGTTGCTTGCTGACTTCGATCCCGAGCGTGTGCGGGCAGACGTCGGTGAGAACGAGATCGCGCACGGCGGTATTCCCGGCGCACAATCCTTGCTGGATGGCCGCGCCCAAGGCCACGACACGGTCGGGATCGAGCGATGTATCTGGCGGCAGGCCCGTGTCCTCGCTCAACTGGCTGGTGACGACGGGCATCCGGCTGGCACCACCGACCAGCAGCACGGAGTCCAGTTGCGCCGGAGTCAGTTGGGCGTCACGCAACGCCCGTCTGACGACAGGGCGCAGTCTTGCCGTGAGCCCGGTTGTGGCCGCGATGAAATCATCTCGACTTATCTGGATCTCTTTTCCTGCCACAGGAAGAGAAGCCGAATCTTGACGTGACAGGAGACGCTTGACCAGTTCGACACGCTCTCTCCAGCGCAGGCGCTCATTTTCAGCCGGAGACCATTGAAACTCACGGCTGATCCATGCTGCGAGCGCGTCGGTGTAATCTTCGCCGCCAAGCCGACTCTCGCCCGCGGACGCCTTGACCTCCACGACACCATCAAAGCACTCCAGCACAGTGACGTCGAAGGTTCCTCCGCCGAGATCAAAGACCATGAGTGTGTTGAGGTCATCGTTCGCCCGGAAGCCATAGGCGAGCGCGGCCGCTGTGGGCTCGTTCAGGAGGCGTTCCACATGTAGTCCGGCGATTTTCGCGGCATCCAGCGTGGCCTGGCGCTGCTGGTCGTGAAAGTAGGCCGGCACAGTGATGACAGCGCTTTCCACTGGAATTTGGAGATGCAGCTCGGCGATGCGTTTCATCTCCTTGAGCACCAGCGCTGAGCACTCGACGGGAGTCCAGCTTCTGCCGCCGAATTGATAGGTGAGCGGAGTGCCCATGTCGCGTTTGAAAAACGCCCGCCCGCTATGCGGGGCGGTGATCAGCCGGTCTTTGGCGGCGCGTCCGACGAGGATGCTGCCATCAGCCGCAACAGACACAGCAGATGGCGTCAGGTCTTCACCGAGTTCATTGGCAAGGGTTCGCGGTTCCCCGTCCAGAAGCACTGCCACCAAGCTGTTGGTGGTTCCAAGATCAATTCCAATCATGCGCCGCATGTATGGCAAAAAGCCGTGCAGCAGGCCAGAAAAAACTTGTCAGGCCTGCGCCGCCGCGATGAGCGAGGTGCGGCAGAGGCGGGCATACATGCCGTCATGGGCGATCAATTCGTCGTGCGTGCCCTGCTCGATGACGCGGCCGTGGTCGAGGACGTAGATGCGGTCGGCGTTGCGCACGGTGCTGAGGCGGTGGGCGATGACGAAGCTGGTGCGGTGCGCCATGAGGTGCTCCAGCGCCTCCTGGATCTGGCGCTCGGTCTCGGTATCGACACTGGCGGTGGCTTCATCGAGCAGCAGGACGGGAGGATTACGGAGGAGGGCGCGGGCGATGCTGACGCGCTGCTTTTCGCCGACGCTGAGCTTCACGCCGCGTTCGCCGACATGCGTGTCGAGGCCGTCGGGGAGGCGTTTGACGAAGGCGTCGGCATTGGCGTTTTTCAACGCGGCCCAGAGCTGGTCGTCGGTGGCATCCCGGCGGCCGATGACGAGGTTTTCACGCACGGTGCCGTTGAAGAGGAAGCTCTCCTGGGTGACGTAGCCGATGTTGCGGCGCAGCCAGGCTTTGTTGAGCTCGTGAACGGGGGTGTCGTCGAGCGTGATGACGCCTTCGTCGTATTCGTAGAAGCGGGTGAGGAGGTTGATGAGCGTGGATTTTCCCGCGCCGGTGGGACCGACGAGGGCGATGGTCTGACCGGGTTTTGCCTCCAAAGTGACACCGTGGACGGTGGGTGTTTTGCCGGCGTAGCTGAAGCCGACGTTTTCATACCGCACATGTCCCTTGATTCCGGGAAGCTCGCGCCCGCCCTGGGTGTCGGCCTCGGGCTCGGCGTCGAGGATGTCGAACACGCGCTCTCCGGCGGCGCGGCCCGCCTGCAGGATTTGATTGAGCTGGTGGAGGCTTTCGATGGGGTCGTAGAAAAATTTGAGCAGCAGGAGGAAGGCGGTGAGGTCGCCTGCTTGAATGTGTTCCTGCATGAGCTGTCGTGCGCCGACCCAGAGGACGATGACCATGCCGATGCTGGTGAGGAAGTGCATGCCGGGGCGGTAAACGGCCCAGACGCGCATGACGTGGAGCGTGGCGCTGCGCAGGGCGTCGCTGGCGCGGTTGAAACGGGCGTGCTCCTCACGCTCCATGGCATACGCCTTGATCTGGCGCATGCCGGAGACGTTGTCCTGGAGCAGGGAGTTCATGGCACTGCTGGCCTTGCGCACCTTGCGGTGGCGGTCGCGCGAGGTCGAGGTGTAGGCCAGCGCACCGGCGACGAGGAAGGGCAGGGGGATGAGCGCGTAGAGGGTGAGCGTGGCATCCGCCTGGAGCATGAAGATGCCGACGACGAGGATTTGCAGCACAGAGACGAGCCCCTGCTCGATGCCGTCGATGAGGACGCGCTCGACCGAGGGGATGTCCTCGGAGACGGTGGTCATGATGTCGCCGGAGGGACGGTTGTCGAACCAGCGCAGCGGCAGGGTCTGCAGGCGCTGGTAGATGTCGCTGCGGAGGTCGAAGATGACTTTTTGCTCGAAGGTGTTGTTGAGCTGGATGCGCAGGGAGTTGAAGAGATGCTGCGCGAAGTAGGCCGCGAGAGCCCAGAGGGCGAGCGGTGTGAGGCGCTCCCACTGCTTCCCTGGCACCACGACGTCGAGCACCTCCCGCGTGATGTGCGGGAAGACGATGACCATGAGCGTGCCGGTGATGGCGCAGAAAATCTGCGCCCCCCCGAGCATGGGGTAGCGGCGCAGGTAGGAGAGGACGCGGAGGATGGTTTTCAAATCGGGGGGCGGAGCTTGATGCGGGACGGTTAGCAGCTATCTAGCATCCGGCACGGAGCAACCGGCATCCCATGAAATACCATATCGTACGCGGCGAGGAGCAGCTCGGCACTTTCAATGACCTGGATGTGAGTTCAGGGATGAGGGAGGGGCGTTTTCTGCCCACGGACCTCTGCTGGGCCGAAGGCATGGCGGAATGGCAGACATTGGAGAGGCGGATGAAGGCGCTGTACGAGGCTGCGGGACTGGATTCACCCGAACCGCCTGCCATCTCCGCCTTGCGCGCCGAAGTGCATCAGGATCATGAGTCCACGATGGGGCGGGCTTCGCGGGGGAGCCGTCTCGCCGCCCGGCTGATCGACTGGATCATGATGCTCGTGCCGATCATCTTCCTGGTGATTGCCTTGATGGATGCCGCGTTTGAGGCGGAGGTGCAGAGCCTGAAGGACAATCCGACGGCGTTGATGGAAGCATTGCAGCGTCAGATCCAGAAAGCCCAGACGACCGGCAATCCCACGGTCATGGCGATGAGTGTGCTGATCCTGGTGGTGATGCTGGGGAATGTCATTCTTCTCACCATGCGCGGTCAGTCCGTGGGAAAGCTGCTGACGGGCATCCAGATCGTCCGAGCCGCGGACGGCGGCAGGGCCGGCTTTGTGAAGGCGGTGCTCCTGCGCTGGTTTCTATTCGCCGTCATCGAAAGCATCCAGTTCATCGGCCCGGTGCTGTCACTGTCGAATATTCTCATGATTTTCCGACAGGACCACCGCTGTCTGCACGACCTGGTGGCCGACACCCGCGTGGTCAGGGCGCGTCCCAGTTCACGGAAGAACCTTTGAGTTGCCGGAGTTTTGCACCTTGTTGATCTCGTTCATGTGATCCCGCTGCTCGGGCGAGATCGTGCGCAGTTTTTGGCGGAAAGGGTAGGTCACACCCATGACGAAGCAGGAGACATCGGCCACGAGGATGATCATGGCCACGACGATGCCGTAATGTTTCAGCGATTCGTCGATGACCTTGTTTTTGTTCACGGAGAAGGATTCCGATTTGGAGAACATCGACTGGAACAACCGCCGCCAGCCGCGCGGCTCGCGCGCGATGCTGAAAGACCAGATGAACAAGGCCGTCAGAATGACGCAGGCGATTTGATACTGGATGGGAATTTCACGCATGACTCCTTCTCCAAGCCGGCTGGAGCCGACCGGAAACGATGTATAGATTGCGCCGGGAACCTGTGCAAACGGCGTTTTGTCACAAGGAGGCAAATTGCTCCTGCCCCGGGCCGGTCGCAGATGCCGCGACCCTTGCCCCGCCATTCGCGGCCAGGTGTGTGAGCATGTGAAAGGCATCCTCGGCGTCAATGCTGAGCGAGGACGCGATTTCCGCGGCAGTGAGGGGTGTTTTTGACGCGGCCAGCGCGCCCTTCACTTGGGAAAGCTGCTTGAGGAAATCTGTCGCGGCCTTCTTGCCGGCCTCCACGCCGGGCTGATGGTAGGCGTTGATGTTCACGAGGCTGGCGTAAAAGCCCACCGCGCGCTCAAACAGCCCCACGAGCATTCCGAGCGTGAAGGCGCTCACCTCCGCGATGCTCAAAGTGATGTTTTCGCGGCCTTTGTCCGACAGCGCCTTGCGCGTGCCGCGGAGGAAGCCCTGCAAATAGTCACCGCTGCTGAAACCGGGATCGACCTCCAGCGGGGTCGTGTCACGGGCCTTCCGCACCTCGATGAAAGTGGCGAAGAAGTTGTTCACGCCATCGCGGAGCTGCTGCACATAGGCGTGCTGGTCGGTGGAGCCCTTGTTGCCATACACGGCCACGCCCTGGTTCACCACCGCGCCGTCGAGATCGTGCTCCTTGCCCAGGCTCTCCATCACGAGCTGCTGGAGATACTTCGAGAAGAGCACCAGACGGTCTTTGTAAGGCAGCACGACCATGTCTTTCAGACCTTTGCCACCGCCGGCATGATGCCACATCAGCGCCAGCAGCATCGCCGCATTCTCCCGCGCCGGGCGGGTGCGCGTCTCCGCGTCCATCGCCGCAGCTCCGGCCAGGAACTGGCGCACATCCACGCCTTGCAGCGCGGCGGCGAGGGTGCCCACGGCGCTCATCACGCTCGTGCGGCCGCCCACCCAGTCCCACATCGGGAAACGGGCCAGCCAGCCCTGTTTCACCGCGTGCTTGTCCAGCTCGCTGTCGAAACCGGTGACGGCCACCGCGTGCTTCGCGAAGTCCAGGCCTGCCTTTTGATAAGCCGCCCCGGCCTCCAGCATGCCGTTGCGCGTTTCCTTCGTGCCTCCGGATTTCGAAATCACCAGCGTCAGCGTCGTGGGCAGCCCGCCGCCGATCTCCGCCAGCACGCGATCCATGCCGTCCGGGTCGGTGTTGTCGAAAAATGAGATCGCCATTGGCGGATTCGCCGGCGTGATGGCCTGCGCCACGAGCTGCGGCCCCAGCGCGGAGCCGCCGATGCCCACCACGAGCACGCGGGTGAATTTCTGGCCGTTCGCGGCCTTGATCGCGCCTGCATGCACATCGGCCGCGAATTTCAGCGTGGCCTCCAGCGTCTCGTCGATCTCTTTCTTCAAAGCGGCGTCAGGAGCCAGCTTTGAATCACGCAGCCAATAATGGCCCACCATGCGCTTTTCGTCCGGATTGGCGATCGCGCCGGCTTCCAGCTCCTTCATGGCTTTGAAGGCATGATCGATCTTCCCGCCCATTGACGTGAACAGGCTGTCCTCAAAGCCCATGCGGCTGATGTCGATGGAAAAACCGATCTGCGGGTAACGGACAAAGTATTTCTGAAAGCGATCCCAGTGGCTCATGGTGAGGTGGAGGTGTGATGAAAGGTTGGGGTGATGCGGACGCGCCGAAAAAGCACCTCTGCCGCCGGGCTGCAACCTGTTTGACTGCCACGCGCCCACGTTTCACTCTGCCTTGCCATGAAATCACTCCTCCTCGCCCTGCTTCTCACCATGACCTCCACCGCCATTTCCGCCGACGCTCCCTACCGCCATGTTGTTTTTTTCAAGTTCAAGGACGGCGCCACGCCGGAGCAGGTGCAGGTGGTTGAAAAAGCATTCGTGGAACTGGCGGGGAAGATCGAGACGGTGAGAGGATTCGAGTGGGGGACGAACGTGAGTCCCGAGGGCAAGAACGACGGCTTCACCCACTGCTTTTTCGTGACCTTTGCGGACAAGGCGGGGCTGGAGGTCTATCTGCCGCACCCGGAGCACAAGGCATTTGTGGCGAAGCTCCGCCCCGTGCTCGAAAAGGTCTGTGTGCTGGACTATGTGGCGCGGGATTGAAATCATCCTTGTGGGGATTTTCTTCTCATGCGCGCCAGCAGCACGATCAAAATCACCCCGAGAACAAGGCTGCCTATGATCCGTTCCATATCCAGGGTTGCTTGTGTCTGATCGTCCCTGGCGGTGATCGAAACGACCTCGGGAGCCGTCGTGACAGCCGGGGTGTTTTCAGTCTGAGGGGTGGTTGTTGAACTCACAGCCCGGAGTTCTTTTTCCCAATCCACATCCAAGAGCACATCCCAGCCTGGGTTTTCATTCTTCAAGCGGCAGGAGCAGCGACCGACGAGAAACAGGCTCACATCCTCCAAGGCCCGGTCGTCGAGCTGTCCCAGCGGCCACGCGCCCAGCACCCGCCCCCGCCCGAACATGGCCGCGGCGAAACTCGTTTGCGCCGCATCGATTTCTCCCTTCGGGCCGGCCAGCATGCGCAACAACAGCGCTTCCGCCGGATCATCCCGCTTCAGCCGCAAGATGGTGAACTTGAGCTTCAAAGGCGGGCCGGGCCCGAGCTGGCTGTCCGGGTCGTTCGGGTCTTGAATCGGCAGCGCGGCCACTTGCTCCAGGAACTTGAGCCTTGCTTCAATTCGCCCGGCCTCCGCGGAGTCGGCAGATGACCCGCTGTCGGCGATCACCCAGAGAACCGAATCACCTGAGAGCACCCGTTCGATGATTTTCCGCCGTGCGGGCGAATTCAGCAAGGCATCCAGCGCGGTCTTGTCCAGCCTGCCCGTCCAGAGCGCTCTGTCGTTCCCCCGCGAATCACGCAACAGCGCATCCTTCTGTGTTTGATCACGAGAGGTCGTGATTTCGAGGTTTGCCTTTCCATTGGCCCTCAGCGGGCGCAGCAAATCCTGCAAAGCCGTGTCCTGCGCGGCGCTGGCGGGCAGGATCAGGTGGAACCGGTCTGCTTCCCAGCGGTCCAGCGCATAGCGGAACACCGGGATGGTGCAGCACTCCGCCGCGTGGGCGGCGAGCAGGAGAAGTCCGGGGAGCAGGAACATGCGGGAAAACACGGCGCACATAAACGTGCCTTCCAGGCATTCATTGCTCCGAGGTTGTCCCTGGAGTGCTTTTCAGATGACAAATCCACTGCCGCGTGATGAAAATGCGCGCTTTCTCTCCCATGACGCACTTCCACTGGCTCCTCGACGGCGGCATCGTCGGTTTCTATTTGCTCATCACCATGGCCGCGGGCATCGCCATGCGCAAATACGTCGGCAAGCTGGAGGATTACCTCGTCGCCGGGCGCGAGATGAACCTGCATCTCGGCATCGCCTCCCTCGCGGCGACGGAGTTCGGCATCATCACCTGCATGTACACCGCGCAGGCCGGCTATACGCAGGGATTCAGCGGCGCGATGCCCGGCATCTGCTCCGCGGTGGCGATGATGCTCATCGGCCTGACCGGCTTTTGCATCAAGCCGCTGCGCCAGGCCGGTGCGATGACGCTGCCGGAGATGTTTGAGAAACGCTTCGGCAGGAACGTGCGCTGGCTCTCCGGCATCGTCATCGTCCTGGGCGGACTGTTGAACATGGGTGTCTTCCTCCAGATCGGCGGGAAATTCCTCTGCACAGTGGCGGGCTTCGATCCCGCGAACCTCACGCTCATCATGACCGCGCTGCTGCTCATGGTTGTCATTTACACCGTGCTCGGCGGCATGCTCAGCGTGCTGGTCACCGACTTTTTGCAGTTTGTCGTGATGAGCGCCGGCCTGCTGGTCGTGAGCGTGCTCATTCTGAAAAACGTCGGCTGGGACACGCTGGTGAAGACCGTGCAGGTGCATCACGGGGAGGGTGGATTCCAGCCCCTCGCCAATCCCGACCTCGGCTGGCCCTTCCTCATCAATCAATTCGTCGCCAACGCCGCCGCCGCGCTCACCTGGCAGGCGGTGATCGTGCGCATCCTCTCCGCGAAGGACAGCGAGACGAGCCAGCGCATCTACACGCGCACCAGCTTCTTCTTCGTGTGCCGCTTCCTCCTCCCGGGCATCTGGGGCATCGCCGCGCTGGCCACGCTGGGCTGGGCGCCGCTGAAACAGCTCACCGACTCCGAGCGTGCCGCCATCCCGGCCGCGGTTCAGGAAAAAATCGCCGCGTCACCCGTCGGCGCGCCGCTGAAGACACTCAGCATGGATGAAACCGCCGCGATCTCCGTGGAAACGAAGGCGAAGCTCGCGGACGCCTCGCTGCTCGCCATGCCGGAGTTCCTGAGCACCTTTCTGCCCGTCGGATTCATGGGCCTGCTCATCGCGGCGATGCTCGCCGCGGACATGAGCACGAACTCCAGTTACATGCTCAGTTGGGGCAGCGTCATTTATAACGACATCCTCGCCCCGTTCCGCCGCACGGCGTGGACGGACAAGCGCGCCATTCTCTGGAACCGCTGCATCGTCGCGCTCATCGGCCTCTACCTGCTCGTCTTCGGCCTGTTTTATCACATTGAGGGCAATGTGTGGTCCTACCTGCTGCTCACCGGTTCCATTTATCTCTCCAGCATGTCCGTGCTGCTCATCGCCTGCTGTTATTGGAAGCGGGCGAACAACTGGGGCGCCATCGGCGGCATCCTGCTCGGCGCCGCCGTGCCCGTGACGCATCTCACCCTCGAAAAACTGCCCTCCACCGCCGCCTTCGCCGCGAGCGTCGGCAAGGATGTCGCCGGTCTTGCCGCCTTTGCCGGCGCGGCGCTCGGCATGATCATCGGCTCCCTGCTCAAACCGAAATCCACCGCCTCATGATCACCTTCTGGTATCTACTCGCCCTTGCGTCGCTGCTGTGGTACGGCAGCGTCACGATCTATGTTTCCTTCAAAGGCCTGGCCGACATCCGGCAGATGCTCGCCCGCCTGAAATCACGCCAGGACTCGGGCGGGGATGACTGAGTCGCGGACTCACTCGTCAGCCACCGCGAACACATCCGGAACGGGCGCGTGCCGAGTGATCCATGCCAGCGCCTCCTCCTTCGTCTTGAGCGTGCCTTCGAGCTGCAGCGTTTGAATCGTGGTCAACAATTTGCCCATCGCGGGGCCTGCGTGCCAGCCGAGTTTGATCAAATCGCCTCCGTTGACGAGTCGTGGCGGCAGCATCGGCTGGTTGGCGAACTCCTGCTTTTTCGCGATCAGGAAGTCATAATTGTCCGTGAAACCGTTCGAGCCGAGGCAATCGACGCGGTGCAGCGCCAGCTCGTCCTCGAACGACGGGCGCGCCATGAAACGCCGCAGCGTCGCTGTGCGCATTTTCTGCACGTTCATGAAGGCCATGTGGTTCTCCACCGCGATCACGGTTGGTTCGATCACATCATTCGGGAACTTCATGCGGCGCATGATGCCGCCGGTCATCTGCGCGCCGAGCTTGTCGTGGCCGTTGAAGCGGATGCGGCCTGCCTCATCGATCGTGAACGTGGCTGGCTTGGCGATGTCATGCAGCAGCACGCTCATCACCAGCGGCAGCGAGGCATCTGCGGGCAGCAGGCCGAGCATCAGCCGCGTGTGGACGAAAACATCGCCCTCCGGATGCCACTGCGGCGGCTGCTCGCAGCCTTGCAGTGCGAGAATCTCCGGCAGGAAGTGCGCCATGAGGCCGCTGTTCACCAGCAGGTCGAATCCACGCACGCGATTCGGGCTGAGCATCGTCTTGATGAACTCCTCGCGAATGCGCTCGATGCTCACGCTCTTGATTTTCGGCGCCAGACCGCAGATCGACTCCCAGGTGGCATGCTCGATGTCAAAACCGAGCACGGTGGCGAAACGAACGGCCCGCATGAGCCGGAGGCGGTCTTCCTCGAAGCGGTCCTTCGCCACGCCGATCGCTCGAAGCAGGCCCATGCGCAGATCATTCTGCCCGCCGACGTGATCGATCACCTTTTCGGCCAGCGGATCGAAAAACAGGCCGTTCACCGTGAAATCACGGCGTTGCGCGTCGAGTTCAGGCGTGGAGAACGTCACGCTGTCCGGCCTGCGGCCGTCGGAATAGCTGTCGTCACTGCGGAACGTGGCCACCTCGACATGGACATGGTTCATCCGCACGATCACCACGCCGAAATGCGCGCCGACGGTCTGCGCGCCAGGAAACAGAGTGATCACTTGATCCGGCGTGGCGCTGGTGGCCACGTCGTAATCCTTCGGTTCGCGGCCCATCAACATGTCACGCACGCAACCACCTGCCAGCAGGGCCGTGTGGCCGGACTGCGTGAGCTTTTCGATGATCTGGATGGCTGTTTTCCTCATCTGTGCGTTTTCAAGGCCAGGTTGACCGGGTCGCGATCTGCCACGAACTCAGGAAAACCACAGGTCGTGTTCTGAATCAATCATCAGTTGTGAACCATGAGCGAAGAAAACCCTCCTCCAATCACTCCCGCCGCCGGGGGGCTCGAATCTGCCTGCGGGCGCTGCGCCCGGCCGGGGGCGGTGAAGTTCGGCGACGAGTTCATCTGCGATGACTGCTATGTGGCCTGCGGATCGTGCTGCGCGGAGTGGTTTGAGGAGAGGGAGCCGAAGCCGGCGGGTGTCGACAGTCACGGCTTTGAGCTGCGCAACACAAGATGAGACTTGCTGTCCCTGGCATGTAGAATCCCCCAATGTCTCTCGAATCCTTCTTCCAACCTCGTAGCATCGCCGTGATCGGTGCCTCGGAGCGTGAGGGGAGCGTGGGGCGGTCGATCTGGGAGAATTTGCGTGGATTTTCAGATGTGTTTCCGGTGAACGCGAAGCGGGCGGAGATTCTCGGTGTGAAGGCATTTCCGAACATCGCATCATTGCCTGAGGTGCCGGAACTGGCGATCATCGTGACTCCGGCGGCGACAGTGCCGCAGATTGTCGAAGAAGCGGGCGCGGCGGGCGTGAAGGCCGTGGTGGTGATCTCAGCGGGGTTCAAGGAATCCGGCGCGGAAGGAGCGGAACTCGAAAAACGCACGCTGGGGGCGGCGAAACGGCATGGCGTGCGCCTGATCGGGCCGAACTGCCTCGGTCTGATGAATCCGCATGCGGGGCTGAACGCGACGTTTGCCAGCAGCATGGCGCGGCCGGGACGCGTGGCCTTCCTGAGCCAGAGCGGGGCGCTTTGCACGGCGATTCTCGATTGGAGCCACGACCAGCATGTGGGTTTCAGCGCGTTCGTTTCGACCGGGGCGATGGCGGATGTCGGCTGGGACGATTTGATCCGGCATTTCGGCAACGATCCGCGCACGGAGAGCATCGTGATGTACATGGAGTCCGTCGGCAATGATGCCGCAGCGTTTCTCGAAGCAGCGCGTGAGGTGGCGGTGCGCAAGCCCATTGTGGCGATCAAGGTGGGCCGCACGGCGGAGGCTTCCCAAGCCGCCGCGTCACACACCGGCGCGATGACGGGGAGTGATGCGGTGCTGGACGCGGCCCTCCGTCAAAGCGGCGTGCTGCGCGTGGACACGATCGAGGAGATTTTTGACATGGCGGAGGTGCTGGCAAAGCAGCCGCTGCCCGCTGGCCCGCGTCTGGCCATCGTGACGAATGCCGGCGGCCCTGGTGCATTGGCGACGGACGCGCTCGTGCTCGGCGGAGGCGAGGTGGCGGAGCTTTCGGACGACACGCTGGAGGCACTGAACGAGGTGCTGCCCGCGCATTGGAGCCATCACAATCCCGTGGATGTGCTGGGGGATGCGGACGCCGCCCGTTTTGCCACAGCGCTGCGCGTCGTGAAAAATGATGCGAATGTGGATGGTGTGCTGGCCGTTTTGACACCCCAGGCCATGACAAACCCGACCGCCATCGCCCGCGAGGTGGTGAAGATCGCGCAGGAGAACGGCAAACCGCTGCTGGCGAGCTGGATGGGGGCGCGGAGCGTGAATGAAGGCCGCGCGATCCTGAACGCGGCGGGCGTTCCGACGTATGATTACCCCGATGAGGCGGCGCAGGCCTTCGTGCGCATGCGGGAGCGGCGCTTGCGGCTGTTCTGGCTCAACGAATCACGCGCGGCCCATGCCTCGGATGCGGTGCCGCTGTCGTCGGTCGTGAGTGACATGATCGACGCGGTGCTGAAAAGCGGCCGCACGCTGTTGACGGAGCTGGAGGCCAAGCAGTTGATCTTCGCCGCTGGAATCCCGGTCGTGGAAACGCACGCTGCTTATGACGAAGACGCCGCCGTGGCCGCTGCGGAGGTGCTGGGTTTCCCGGTGGTGGCGAAGCTGCTCTCACCCACGATCACGCACAAAAGTGACTGCGGCGGCGTGCAGCTCAATCTTTCTGACGCTGACGCCGTGCGGCAGGCTTGGCACCTGATCCGGGATAACGTGACGAAGATGCATGGCGCGGCAGCTTTCGATGGCGTGACGGTGCAGCG
The DNA here is from genome assembly GCA_016795375.1 of Verrucomicrobiaceae bacterium. GTDB lineage: Bacteria > Verrucomicrobiota > Verrucomicrobiia > Verrucomicrobiales > Verrucomicrobiaceae > Prosthecobacter. The sequence goes on along the minus strand of JAEUHJ010000004.1, from coordinate 10,232 downwards.
CATGGTGACCGGGCATGGCGCTGAATTGATCCTAGGCTCGAGCACGGACGCGCAGTTTGGCCCGGTGCTGCTGTTCGGCGCTGGCGGCACGCTGGTGGAGGTGTTTCAAGATCGCTCCCTGGCCCTGCCGCCGCTGAACCGGGCGCTGGCGCGTCACTGGATGGAGCAGACGAAGATTTTCAAGGAGCTGCGCGGTGTGCGCGGACGCCTGCCGGTGGATTTGCCGGCCCTGGAGGAGGTGCTGGTGTGTTTCGCCCGCCTCGTGCATGCGGAACGCCGCATCGTGGAGCTGGACATCAATCCGCTCCTGGCCTCGTCCGGGGGCATCGTGGCGCTGGATGCACGGGTGGTGGTGCGGCAATGAGGCTGTCAGATCTGTGTTTCAAGCGGTTGTGAACAACTTGGTTTTCGATCTTGACACCCCGGTGAGACCTCCTACTATCGCGGCCCCTCCTTCCCAAACGGGAAGCATTCTCGTACTCGCAGCATTCAATGAAGACGTTTTCAGCCAAAGCCCAGGAACACAACCCCACATGGTGGGTCATCGACGCCAAGAACCAGATCCTCGGTGATGTGGCCGTCGCGGCCGCCAACCTCCTCCGTGGCAAGACCAAGCCCACCTTCACCCCGCATGTGGACACCGGTGATTTCGTGGTCGTTCTCAATGCCGCCGAAGTCCGTGTCAGCGGCAAGAAGGAACAACAGAAGATTTACACCTCGAAGGCCGGCTACGTCGGCAACCAGAAGGTTGAAAATGTCGAGCGCGTGCGCGCACGCCGCCCGGAGCTTCTTGTCGAACGCGCCGTGAAGGGCATGGTTCCGCATACCCGTCTTGGTCGTTCGATCCTGGGCAAGCTCAAGATCTACAAAGGCGCCGAGCATCCGCATGAGGCGCAGAATCCGAAGCCCTTCGCCGTTTAATTTTTTCTCTCCATAAGCATGAGCAAGCCCCTCCAAAACGCCACCGGACGCCGCAAGACCGCCATCGCCCGCGTCTATATCACCGAAGGTGCCGGCAGCATCACCGTCAACGGCCGCGACTTCGAAGAATACTTCCCGACCGTCGCCCTGCAGAACCAGATCCTTTTCCCGCTGGCCCTCACCAACTCCCGTCAGAGCTACGACTTCAAGGTCAACGCCTCCGGCGGTGGTTCCACCGGCCAGGTTGGTGCGGTCCGCCTCGGCATCGCCCGCGCCCTGATCCGCGTGAATCCTGAGCTTCGCCCGCTGCTCAAGCAGAACGGCCTGCTCACCCGCGATTCCCGCGCCAAGGAGCGTAAAAAGCCGGGCCGTCCGGGCGCCCGCAAGCGCTTCCAGTTCTCGAAGCGTTAATTGCCCGTTTTTTCAGCTCGATTGTGTGCAAAGCCCCGCCGTGTGCGGGGCTTTGTTTTTCTTGTCGCTCGTGCCACGAACTCACGCCACACTCCGCCTATGACCTCCGGCCAGCTTCTTGTCCTTGGCGCCAGCATCTTGTGGATCCTGCTCTGCATGCGTTTCTGGTGGGCGATCGACCGCGAGCACACCTGGCAGCGCCGGTTCATCGCCATCGGGGCCGGGCTGGGCGGCGGGCTCGTCTATCTGATCGGCACCATGATGCTGGAGATGCTGAAGGAGGAGAAAGCACCGGAGCCGCAGGGCGGCACGGAAATCCGTGTGACGCCGAGACCGGGCGGCGCGCCGAAGTGAAGGGCGCGCGATCTTTCCACGACCGGCCGTTCACTCCACGTCGCCAAAGCCCGATGTGACGAGTTCTTCCAGATCGGCGACCGCGGCTTCCGCGTCGTTGCCTTCAGCGATGATCTTGATCGTCTCCCCGCGTCCGGCGGCCAGCATCATGAGGCCCATGATGCTTTTGCCGTTCACCGGCTCGTCGTCCTTCTCCACCCACACGTCGCATTGATATTTGCTGGCGCGTTTGACGAACTGCGCTGCCGGACGGGCGTGCATGCCCATCTTGTTGCGGATTGTGAGTTCTTTTTCGATGCTCATGCGGGTCGGTCTGGGGCGCGGGCTAACCTAATTGATCATCCGACATCTTTTTCAACAACCTTTGGTCAAACTCCACGGCGCTGTTGTAGCCGAAGGTGCGCAGCTTGAAGTTGATGGCGGCCAGCTCGATGAGTCCGGCCACGTCGCGGCCCGGCTCCACCGGCAGTTGCACGCGTTCCACCTGCATGCCCATCAAATCACGGGAGTCGGTGCTCACGCCCACGCGCTCCAGATCCGCCGACTTGGCGCCACGCACCAGCTCGACGATGAAGTCCAGGCGCTTGCTCAGGCGCACCGCGCCCACGCCGAAGAGCGCCGCCACGTTCAGGATGCCAAGGCCGCGGATTTCGATCATCCCGCGGGTCAGGTCGGGCGCGGAGCCGGCGATCTCGCGGTCTTCGATCAGGCGCAGGCGCACCACATCGTCGGCCACGAGGCTGGCCCCGCGTTGCAGCAGGCCGATGACGCTTTCGCTTTTGCCGGCGCCGCTGTCCCCCTGGATCAGCACGCCGACGCCCTGCACGTCCACCATGCATCCGTGCAGCAGCATCGTCGGCGCGGAGGCCCATTCCAGCTTGATGGTGGCCGCGTTGAGGAACTTCATGGTCATCATGCTCGTCTGGAAGACGGAGATGCCCGCCGAGTTCGCGATTTCGACCAGGTCCGCGCCCAGCCGGTGGCCGCGGGCCACGACGATGCAGGGAATGTCCCAGGAGCAGAGCTGGCTGAAGCGCGCCGCGCGCAATTTGGGCTCCAGGCCTTCGAGGAATGAGTGTTCCGAGTGGCCGATGACCTGGATGCGCTTGTAGGCGAAGTAGGTGAAGAATCCCGACAGCGCCAGGCCGGGGCGGTTCACGGAAGGCTCGCTGACCTTGCGGGAATATCCCACGTCAGAGCCGATCAGCTTCAGTTTGAGCGCCTTTTCGTTCTCCTTGAAAAACTCCCCCACGGTGATCGAGGACGGGCGTTTGACTTTTGGCGGCGGCGGCATGGCCGGACATTACGCGAAGCCTCTCCGCCACGGCAATGAAAAACCAAGCTCGTGCTGGAAAACATCCCCCAACCGGCTAAAACATCCGCCCCTCCCATGTCCCGCACGAAGAACGCCGTCTTTGATTCCGTGGAATCTGTCATCGCCGACATCCGCGCCGGACGCATGGTGATCGTCACCGACGACGAGGATCGTGAGAATGAGGGCGACCTCATCTGTGCCGCGGAGAAAATCACGCCGGAGATGGTGAACTTCATGGTGCGCCAGGGCGGCGGCATGCTGTGCGTGCCTGTTTCGCTCGAAATCGCCCGGCGGCTCAACCTGGCCAGCATGGTGCCGGAGAACCGCGAGGCATTCCGCACCGATTTCACCGTCACCGTCGATGCGGCCAAGGGCATCAGCACCGGCATCAGCGCCGCCGACCGCACGCGCACCATCCGCCTGCTGGCCGATCCGAAGAGCAAGCCGGACGATCTCGTGCAGCCCGGACACATCAATCCCCTGGTCGCCAAGCCCGGCGGTGTGCTGCGCCGCGCCGGCCACACCGAGGCGGCGGTCGATCTCGCCCGCCTGGCCGGCCTGCGTGAGGCCGGTGTGCTCATCGAGGTGATGAATACCGACGGCACCATGGCGCGTCTGCCCGATTTGAAAAAATTCGCGAAGAAGCATGGCCTCAAGATGTGCAGCATCGCCGATTTGATCGCCCACCGCCGCCTCAGCGAGAAGCTGGTCGAGAAAATCGAGGCCGTGGACATGCCCACCGACTTCGGCACCTTCAAGCTGCATCTCTACAAGAGCAGCCTTGACGGCGTGCATCATGTCGCCCTCGTCATGGGAGACATCACGCCCGAGTCGCCCACGCTCGTGCGTGTGCATAGCGAATGCCTCACAGGAGACATCTTTGCCTCCCGTCGTTGTGACTGCGGCAGCCAGCTCCATGCCGCCATGCGCCACATCGCGCAGGAGGGGAAGGGCATCATTGTTTACATGCGCGGTCATGAGGGCCGCGGCATCGGCCTGCACGCCAAGATCATGGCCTACAAGCTGCAGGAACAGGGGCTCGACACCGTCGAGGCCAACCTCAAGCTGGGCTTCCCGATGGATTTGCGCGACTACGGCATCGGTGCGCAGATCATCTCCGATCTCGGCGTGCGGAAGATCAAACTCATGACCAACAACCCGCGCAAGGTCGTCGGGCTCGAAGGCCACAAGCTCGAAATCACCGAGCAGGTGCCCGTCAAATCACCGCCCAAGCCCGAGAACGCCCGCTACCTCGAAACCAAGAGGAAGAAAATGGGCCACAAGTTGTGAGCTGGCGTCGCCGGGTGGCGTGCGGGATCAACCCGCAAAGGCCGCGGAAGGCACGCCCTGGGCGCCGGGGCGGCAGACGAACAGGCGGCCGGCCAGCGGTTCCTCCAGTCCAGGCTTCAGGCCCGTCGTGATGTAAAGATCACGCAGGTCGGGGCCGCCGAAGGCGCAGGCGGTTGTTTCCACGCAGGGGAAGTCGATCTGTGCCTCAATCTTCCGCGTTTTGGGATCAAAGCAGACGACCTTCGCCCCATGACAGAAGGCGATCCACAGGCGGTCCTCACTGTCGATGGTCATGCCGTCCGGCACGGAGGCGTCCGCGCTGGTGTCCCACAGCACGCGTTCGTTTCTGATGGTTCCCGCAGCATTGTCGAAGTCGAAGGCGCGCACTTTTTTGCTCGGCGTGTCGATGTAGTACATCGTGCGTGTGTCACGGCTCCAGATGATGCCGTTGGAGTTCGTCACCGGCGCGAATTTTCTCTCGACGCGCAGGTCGGTGTGCAGGCAGTAGAGCGCGGCGTCGGCGCGGCGTTTCAGGCAGATCGTCCCGGCCCAGAAACGGCCGGCAGGATCGCATTTGCCATCGTTGAAGCGGTTGTCCGGCAGCCCCGGTTCAGGATCGGCGATGGCGGTGCTTTGACCGGTCGTCTCATCGAGGAAGAAGAAGCCCTTGTCGCCCGCCCACACGAGCCCGCCTTTCGCACGTGGCACCACGGTGCCGACACGCTGTCCGACACTCCAGATTTTCTCCTCTCCCGTGGCAGGGGTGTGGGCGATGATCTTGTGCGCTTCGATATCCACATAGAGCAGACGGCCGTCGTGCCAGAGCGGGCCTTCGCCCCATTCAGAAACGTGATTGGAAACCGGTTCGGGTGTCATGGCCTTGGAGCAGGGGGGGGAAATGGTTCGCGGGTTGAGGGGATTGGTTTCGTTCCGGGGATGTGGACGCGCAAGGGCTTTGCGCCGCGTTTTGATGCCTGTGAGAGCGCGCAGGCGTGGTTTGTCACAATGAGACACCGCGCTTCCACGGCAGGAAGTCGTCCTGGCCCAGCGTGACGGCCTTCGGCGTGTAATCACCGCTGGCGGTGGCGATGACGAGTTCCAGCATCTCCTCCCCCATCTGCCCGACGGTCTTCTCTCCGGTGATGATCGGCCCGGTGTCGAAGTCGATGATGTCCGGCATGCGCCGCGCCAGCGCGCTGTTGGTGGCGATCTTCAATGTGGGGCAGACGGGATTGCCGGTGGGCGTGCCGAGGCCGGTGGTGAAGAGCATCATGGTGCAGCCGCCGCCCGCCAGCGCGGTGGTGCTTTCGACGTCGTTGCCAGGCGTGCAGTAGAGCGTGAGGCCGCCGCGCCGGCGGATGGGTTCGCCATAGTCGAGGACATCGACGACGGGCGCGGTGCCGCCTTTCTTCGCCGCGCCGGCGGACTTGATGCCGTCGGTGATGAGGCCGTCGCGGATGTTGCCTGGGCTCGGATTGGCGTCAAAGCCGGAGCCGCAGGCTTTGGCGGCGTTTTCATACGCGCGCATGAGATGAACGAATTTGTCCGCGAGCTCCGCGCTGATGCAGCGGTCGCACAGGCTTTGCTCCACGCCGCAGAGCTCGGGGAACTCGCTCAATACCGGCGCGCCGCCGAGCGCGGAGAGCAGGTCGGCGGTGTGGCCGATGGCGGGATTCGCGGAGATGCCGGAGAAGCCGTCGCTGCCGCCGCATTCGACGGCCATGATGAGGTCGCTGAGCGGGCAAGGCTCGCGCGTCTGCTCGTTCGCAGTGGTGAGATGGAGAAACGTCTCGCGGATGGCATCCGCAATCATGTCGCGCTCGGATTTGCACTTCTGCTGTTCGTAGATGAGCAGCGGCTTCTCCAGCTTCGGGTAAAGCGTGGCGAGTTCCTGCTCCAGCAGGCTGACCTGGGCATGCTGGCAGCCGAGACTGAGCACGGTGGCGCCGGCCACGTTTGGATGATGGATGTAACCGGCCAGCAGCCGGCACAGCGCCTGCGCGTCCTGCCGCGTGCCGCCGCAGCCGAGGCCGTGTTCGAGGAATTTCACGCCGTCGATGTTTTTGAAAACACGGGAGGCTGGCACGGATGACTCCGCTTCGAGCATGGCGGCTTCGATCCGCGCCCTGGACGCGCCTTCACGTCGCAAATCGACCAGATGCCGCGCGAACTGCTCATAGGGCGAGGTCTTGCCGTAACCGAGACTGCGGGTGAGCGCCTCGCGCATGAAGGCGAGGTTGCGGTTCTCGCAGAACACGAGCGGGATCACGACCCAGTGGTTCGCCGTGCCTGCGGGGCCATGCGGGCGCTTGAAGCCGTTGAAGGCGCGGCCCTGCCACTTTGAGACATCCGGCGGCGTCCACGAATAGTCGCGCTGTTTGCCGCTGAAGGCGGCGGTGGCGTGGACGACGTTATGAGTGTGGATGAGCGCGCCCTGCGGGATCGGCTGCGTCGCCCTGCCCACGGTGACGCCATACATGGTGATGAGATCGCCCGAGGCGAAGTCTTGCGCGGCGAATTTCTGCTTCGCGGGAATTTTTTCACGCAGGGCGCAGGACTGCCCCCCCCATGTGACAGTGGCACCGGCATCAAGGTCACGCAGGGCCACAATGACATCGTCGGCGGAGTGGACTTGGAGGGTCGAAGACATGCGGCGGAGAAATAGAGAGTGGGCAGGGGAAAGGAAGGCTGAATTTTAGCCTTGGCTCGTGGCATGGGAGCGGCTTAGATCGTGACTCATGCTCGAATTCAACAACCTCTCCCACGTTGTCCCCGGCAGGAACAAGGAACCGCTCCGCGTACTGGAGCAGGTCGGCTTCATGGCTCCGGGCGGTCATGTCTTGGCGGTGATCGGACCTTCTGGCAGCGGCAAGACGACGCTGCTGCGCATCCTGGCCGGACTGGCGGAGCCGGAGGGCGGCAGCATCACGCTGTGCGGTGCCGACCTGGTCAAACAGCCGCTGCATCCCAACCAGCTCGGCTGGGTGCCTGCCGGCGACGACAGCCTGGACGGGCGGCTGACCGTGCGGGAAAATCTCATCAGCGCCGCGATGCTGCGCGGTGCCGGACGGACGAAGGACGAGGTCATCTCGCGTGTGTCGCATGTGCTGGTGGTGGTGGGCCTGGAAAACATCGCCACGGAGCGCACCTCGGCGCTGGCCCTGCCGCAGCGGCGTCGTTTGAAGCTCGGCATGGCCCTGGTGGCCGACCCGGTGATCGTGCTGTGCGATGATTTCACCGTGGGCCTGGACGTGCGCAGCGAGCGGGAGTTCGAGGCGATGCTGAAGCTCGTGGCCTGCGACCGCCCGGATCGCATCGTGATTCATGCCACCGACGCGCTGGCAAACCTCGGCGCTTACGACACCGTCGTCGTGCTGCATGAGGGGTATGTGGCCTTCCATGGCCCGGCGCGCGCCATTCCGCACTACTTCACCGTGCCGACCTATGACGAGGTTTATGCCCGTCTGGCGAAGCGCCCCGCCCAACGCTGGGGCGACTCGTGGATGAAGCACCGCGACGCCTACTACGCGGCCTTCAAGCTCGGCGGGGCGGCGGAAAACCTCTCCGCGGCGGAGGATGATCCCGGAGACGAGGACCGCACCATCGTGATGAAGCAGCGGGACGAGGTGGAGGAGAAAAAGCTGTCCGAACCCGAGGTGCGGCCGGTCATCCCGCTGCCCGGCGTCTTCAGCCAGGCACAACATATTTTGAAGCGCCGCTGGTCCCTGCTGCGGCGCACGCCGCGGGAGTGGGTCGTGCATGTCGTGCTCCTCGTCGGCGCGCCGCTCCTCGTGGCGTTGCTGATGCTGCCGAACAAAAAACTGATCAAGGAGGCGGTCGCTGGCGCGACGGACGCCGGGGTGCTGTGGCCGGCCAGCCACACCATCTCGATGGTCATGCTGCTCCAGGTGCTGCTGGTCATGTTCATGGGGCTGCGGCTCGGCGCGCGGGAGATCGCCACGCGGCGGGCCGTGTATGAGCGCGAGCGCATCGGCGGCGTGTCGCCGGGCGCCTGGCTGCTGGGATCGCTGCTGTTCATGCTGCCCGTCATCCTGGCGCAGGGCTTCTGGATGGAGCTGTTCCTCGACATCGTCTCCGGCGGCCTGCCGGGCACGGGGCTGGCGAAGCTGCTGCTGCCCGCGCTCTCCGGCGTGGCCTTTGCCGCGCTCTGCCTCGGCATCTCCGCGAATTCCAGCACGCCGGAGCGCGCGCATAGCGTCTCGCTCACGCTGCTTTGTGCCAACGTGCTGCTGTGCGGCGCGTTGCTGGGCTTTCCTCAGGCCGCCGGCCATGTCGTCCACCCCTTCATCACCGCGCACTACGGCTGGTCGGGCATCATCGACTCCCTGCAAAAGACGCCGTTCTTTCATCCCATCGACCAATTTGTGAAGACCTGGTTCGCCACGCCGAAACTCGCCATGCTCATGCTGGGCGCGCATTTCATCACCGGGCTGGTGCTGGCCTTCGTGGGACTGCGGCGGCGCGATTGAGGCAGCGCTCACTTCCCGCGTGCCAGCACCATGCGGAAGCCAATGGAGTTGCGCCTGGTTTCCGGCGGCACGGATGTGCGCGCGGAGGCCAGCAGCTCCTCCGGCGCGGCGGTGCGCCAGTTCCCGCCGCGCGTGGTGCCGGGGGGCGTCCTGGCCGTCTCGCCGGGCTTCGCGGCGGGTTCGAAGTCCGTCTCCACCCACTCCGACACGTTCCCCGCCAGGCCGCAGATGCCGCGCTCGTTCGGTGGCAGCGCCGCCACCGGCGCCAGGAAGGGGAACCGGTCCTCATAACCGGCGATCGCGCTGTCCAGGCTGGCTTTGCGCGCAGAATGGATGTCCGCGAGGTTGTCCACGTTGTTCGGCGGCGGCCACTCGTAGCCCCAGGGGTACACGCCGCGGATGCGCCCGCTGCGTTCCTTCGGCGTCGCGCCGCGTTCCGGCGGCAGTCCCGCCGCGCGGCTCCACTCCTCATCCGTCGGCAGGCGGTAGGCGTCCTTCTGGCCGATGAGGCCGGCGTTGCGCTCCCGTTCGGTGAACCAGACACAGAAGGCCCGCGCCTCGTTGCGGTCCACGCCGACCACCGGCAGCGCGCCGCCCCTGCCGCTGTCATCCACGCGGCCCGGCCGGCGCGCCTGTGTGGCCCGCACATACTCCAGGTAGTCGCGATGGCGGATTTCCCAGGCGGAGATCATCACATCCCCCAGCGGCACGAAATTCATGCCCAGGCTGTTCTCCTTCCACTGGCGGCCGAAAGTCACCGCCTTGCGCGCCTGCATGTCGGCGAAGAGCTCCGTCTGCCCGCCCTCGCGCACCTCCCCCTCGAGCACCACGTCCGCGAAACCCTCCTCCCGTAGTTCAAACTCCACCGGCCCCGTCCGCACGCGCGGCAGCTCCAGCGGTGTCTCCCCCAGAAGCTGCTCATGTTGGTAGACGCGTACCTTGTCCGGCTGGCTGCGCACGCTGACGCTGCCGTAGCTCTGGCGCAGCACCCGCAGGTGGAAGGCGCGCCAGTTCTTCTCCTCCGCAGGATCGGTCTCCACCTCGCGCCCCTCCGGCATCTCCTCCACGGCCGACTGTCCGCTTTCCACGAAATAAAATGGCTCCACCTCGTAATGGTGCTCCTGGCTCAGGAACGCCTGGCTGCGGTCGCGGTCCGTCAGCCAGTAGCGGAAGGCCTCCGCATCCCCGTCCGGCACCACCACGAGATACGCCGCCTCCTTTCCCGGCTGGTAACGCACCACCTTCCCCTCGAAGGAGCGGCCCGTCGCCTCCAGAAAGCGGCGGAAGAACTTCATCTCCACCGGATCCGCGCTGAGGTGTCCGCCCGCCCCCGGCTTGAACTCCATGCCCAGGCTGTTCACCCAGCGCTCCCCGCTTTGCGGCAGCCGGGAAGGCTCCAACTTCACGTCAAACACCGCCGGCTTCGCATCCGAGGCCACATGTTCGATCTC
>JAEUHJ010000204.1 GCA_016795375.1 Verrucomicrobiaceae bacterium | reverse complement strand
GACGACGAGAACCACGAGCAAAAAAGCGACGTCCCAAATCCTACCAACTGCTCACCGCACCCCGCCACCAGTTCCAGGAAATCCCCCACCGCGAGCGCTACCGCGCCGTCGCTTAACCGAGTGCCATTCATGCCAGGCATTATATATGCTTTGCCAGTCGATAAAACACTGACATTCAGAGTCTTGAGCTTGCATTAACGCCGCCTGGAAATGGCGCGTGGAAACTCGCCCTCCGGGGAAACGGTCCGTGCAAAAATAGACCGATGAATTCGCGAAGAACCGAACCAGCCAGGTTCTGCATTGGACTTGAGCGAGCGTCCTGAAATCACCCGCAGCGGCATGCAGGTTGATTTTTTCCAAGGCCGACTGGCATCGACGGAACGTGCGGGACACTGGCCGCGGAATCTTTAAACCTGAACACGGAACATCGCCCCCCCCTGGACGGCGAACTCTTGTGGCGGGAACCACGTCCACTGGCTACAATCCAGCCGTCATGTTCCGTTTCCTGCGCCGCTGCCTGCTGCTTCTTGTCTCCAGCTCCCTGCTGGCGGGCGGCATGTATGTGAACACGGCATCGTTTCGGGCGCAGTGGCACGGATTTGTCACCGGGGAGCTGGCGCGGCATGGCGTGCAGGCGGACTTCGAGCGCCTGACGCTGAATCCATTCGGCGGGCTGGTGGCGCGCGGTGTGCGTGTGTTCAACGACGCGCGGAAAATCCACCTCGTTGCCGCGGTGGACCGGCTGCACCTCGATGTGGACTTCGGTCATCTGATGGAGGGCCGGGTGCGGATCAGGGCGCTGGAATTGCAGCACGCCAGCCTGGCCCTGCCGGTGGATCCCGAGCGTCCGGATCTCACTGTGGTCGAGCTGAAGGATCTCAACGCACGGGCCTTCCTGGATGAGCAAAAGCTCGACATCCGGCACGCGGAAGGCCTCCTCTCCGGCGGCCTGCGCATCTCCATCAGCGGCGAGCTTGAGCTGCCGGGGCCGGGGACACGACAGCACCCCGGTCAAAGCGCCAGCGATCGCCTGAAACTCATGCGCGAGCACCGTGCGCAAATTCAACGCGGACTCGACTGGCTGGCGAGATTCCACGCTCCACGCGCACCCAGTCTGCGGGTGAAGGTGTCCGGCGCGCTGGATCGTCCGCAGGAGCTCAAGGCGGAGCTGGTTTTCCAGGCCGAGGGTCTGGAGTTCGAGGACTATGTCTGGAAAGAACTCATCGCCGAGGCGGAGTATGACGGCGGCTTCATCGATCTGCGGCGGCTTCATCTGCGCGACCATCTCGGCATGCTCGATGCCACCGCCACCTGGCGCATGGGAGCGGACAAGATGCGCTTCCGCCTCACTTCCAGCGCCGACCTGCCCGGTCTGGCACGCGCGTTTTTCAGCACCGAGCAATTGCTGGAGGTGGTGTTTTACGAGGCGCCGCATCTGGCGCTCGAAGGCGTTCTCTATTTCGGAGCGGGCAGGCCGGAGGGCTTTGTGCCGGCGGAGGTCACCGGCAGGCTCGATTGCGGGAGATTCGGCAGCCGTGGGGAGATTTTCAACGCGCTGAGCCTCAACATCGGCGCCACGCCGGAAGGTCTTTTCGTGCGCGACATGCAGTTGCGGCACAAGACGGGCACGCTCGTGCTCAACGTCATGAACCATCGCAAGCAGGGCTTCAAATATGACATCCTGCTGCGCATGGACCCGAATGTGTTCCTGCCTTTCATCCCGCTGCCGAAAACACGTGAGATCATCCAGCGCTTCGGCTTTGACGAAAGCTCGCATATCGACCTGCGGCTCTCCTGCGCGGGGGCGACGCCGAACTTGCGCGAGTGTCCCAGCTCCGGCCACGGCGTCCTGCGCAACTTCCGCTACAAAGGCGTGCAGTTCGAGTCGGTGGAGATGGATCTCGCGCTGCTGGGGGACATCCAGAACTACTCCAACATCCGGGCGAAACGCGCGGACGGCCCCGCGCAGGCGGATTTCGTCTTCGTCAACGACGCTGACGACGCCAAATGGCTGCGGCTCGTCAACGTCCACGCGGAGGCCGACGCCGCGGGCATCGTGCGCGCCTTCGCCCCCAGGACAGCGGACCAGATCGCCCGCTACCGTTTCTCCGCCGGCACCGAAGTCAAAGTGAACGGCACGATCGGCTACAGGGCCAACCCGCGCTTCAACGACTACAAGGTCGAATTCACCAATCCTGTCGGCGGCGCGCACTACGTCCTGTGGAACGAGGATTATCCCATCAACGCCCCGCGCGGCGAGGTACACATCCTCGGCAACATCCTGAACTTCGATGTCAAAGGCCGGCTTTTCGGCGACACCCTCCAGGTCGATGGTGCGGTGAACCTAGCGCCTGACGTGAAGGACTATGACGTGACAGTCCGCGCCGGACGCTTTCCTTACAGCGTGTTCGGCAGGAAGCTGCCTTTTGAAGATGTGCGGGCGGGCGTCCACAATCGCGAAGGCAGCACGCGGTTTGACATCGCGGCGGACGTGCTCGGCGGCGGCGTGGTCTTGAAGGGGGCGTTGAACGAGAACCGGGAGCCAAATCCTTATGACGGCGAGCTGGAACTGAAGGCCGTCAGCTACAGGCGTTTCGCCCAGGTGTACTCTCCAGGCAACGAGAGCGAGGGCGACATCAGCGGCCATTTCAAATTCACCGGACGCATGAACGACTGGCGGGCGCTCAAAGGCGGCGGAGCCCTCCTCATTGTGAACGGCAACCTGCTGGCCCTGCCGGTGCTGGGTCCGCTCACGCCCGTCATCGGCGCCTTGCTGCCATCGCCGATCAAGGGCTACAACGTCGCCAAGGAGGCCGACTGCACCTTTGAAGTCTCCGACGGCTTCATCATCTCCGACAACATCGAGGTCGAGTCCAGCGCATACCGCATCTTCAGCCGGGGCAACATCGATTTCATCCGCGACGACATCGACTTCAACGCCGAGGTGCGTCTTCGCGGCCTGGGCATCCTGCTTTTCCCCGTGACACAACTGCTCGCCTACAAGGGCTCCGGCACCGTGGGAAACGCGAAATGGTCGCCGCGCATTTTTGGCGGCGGCAACAAGGACGAGCGCAAGCCGCCCTCGGAAAAGGAATTGCGCGAGGCGAAAAAAATCAGCGGCAGTGGCGGGAAGGCCGGGGAGACGCCCTCCGCACCAAAGCGGAAGCCGCTTTTTGGGGACTGAGACGTGCCTGCCGCTTCTCTTGCGAAGCAACCCCGCCTGCTTTTGCACCATTAAATTCCAGGTTGCAAACCCGGCCCCGGCCTGCATTATCCCCGCCCCTCGCGAGTTCCCCCCTCAAAATTCGCCGTTGGTCTCCGTGCCTGCCTCTCTTTGAGATGCGCGGGATTCTCGCCCGGAGGTAACCCGGCCACATCATACATCCCATGTCAGTACGTCTTGCTCGATTCGAGATGCCGAACCGCCTCGTCAAAAATGAGGCCACGGCCACCGAAACCTATGCGCAGTTCATCGCCGAGCCCTTCGACAAAGGCTACGGCCACACCATCGGCAACTCCCTCCGCCGCGTCCTGCTTTCCTCGTTGGAAGGTGCCGCCATCACCTCCGTGAAAATCCGCGGCGCGGAGCATGAGTTCTCCACCCTCCCCGGCGTCCTGGAGGACGTGGTGCAGATCGTGCTCAATCTCAAAAAAGTCCGCTTCAAGCACAACAGCGAGAACAAGGAGGCGCGCCTGCTCTCCATCTTCGCCGACAAGGAAGGTGCCGTCACCGCTGGTGACATCAAGGAAGACAACCACTTTGAGGTCATCAACAAGGACCAGGTGATCTGCCATCTCGACCGCAAGACCAAGTTCGAGTGCGAGTTCGAAGTCCGCGTCGGTCGCGGTTTCTCCACCTGGGAGGAAAACAAGCGCCCCGACACCCCCATCGGCGTGATCCCGATCGACTCCATCTACTCCCCCGTCACCCGCGTGAAATACGCGGTGGAAAACACCCGCGTCGGCCAGAACACCGACTATGACAAGCTGGTGCTCGACGTCTGGACCGACGGTCGCATCACCCCGCAGGACGCCCTCCTGCAATCCGCTGCCATCCTGCGCCACCACCTCGACGTGTTCGTCAACTACGACGACAAGGCCGTCGAGTTCGAGGCCGCTCCCGAAGCGCAGAGCGAGGAAAACAGCGAGCTGCGCAAGCTCCTCAACATGAGCGTCAACGAGATCGAGCTCTCCGTCCGCGCCGCCAACTGCCTCAACAACGCGAACATCACCTCCGTCGGCCAGCTTGCGATGAAGACCGAGGGCGAGATGCTCCGCTATCGCAACTTCGGCAAGAAGTCCCTCACCGAGATCAAGGAAAAGCTCGCCGAGCTGGGCCTGTCTCTCGGCATGAAATTCGACCCCGCGCTGCTTGAGGCCACCCCCGGCGGTGTCTCCCTCCTCGCCCGCAGCACCATGATCAGCGACGACGATGAGGAGGCCGACGCCCTGGACTTCTCCAAGCTCGTGGACAGCCATCTCCCCGACGTCGATGACGAGGAGTAATCAATCACAGGAAAGAAAGACCACATAGGACATGAAACACGGAAGAAAAATCGTCAAACTTCAGCGCAAGCAGGACCACCGCGACGCGCTGCTGATGAACCTCACCTGCTCCCTCATCGAGCACCGTCGCATCCGCACCACGCTCGCCAAGGCCAAGGCCCTCCGCCCCTACGCGGAGAAGCTCGTCACCCTCGGCAAGCGCGGCACGCTGCACGCACGCCGCGTCGCGCTCTCCTCGCTTCGCCACAAGGACGCGGTGAAGAAGCTCTTCGAGGAGATCGCCGTCGCCTCCAAGGATCGCGTCGGCGGTTACACCCGCATCACCAAGCTCGGCCAGCGCCGCACGGACTCCGCTCCGATGGCCTACATCGAGTGGGTGGATGCCTTTGTGCCGAAGGCCGCTGAAGCTCCGGCCGCCGAGGCCGCCGCCGAGCCTGCCACCGACGCGGCAGCACCGAAGAAAAAGGCTCCCGCCAAGAAGGCTGCCACAAAGAAGAAAGCCGCCGCCGCTGAATAAGCCGGTGTCTCTCCACTGAGAAACGATCCAACGCGGGAGTCGGAAGGCTCCCGCGTTTTTTTTGGCTGAGTCCGAATTCCGAAGGCTCCACGGGTTGAAAACCCGCACCCCGCAGAGGAAATTTGGAATTCCGGTTTCAACCTGGCTCGTAATTCACCGGTTCCTCGGTGATGACGACGTCATGCGGGTGGCTTTCCTTGAGGCCGCCGGCCGTGATACGGACAAAGCGGGCCTTGGCGCGCAGTTCGCCGAGATTATTCGCCCCGACGTAACCCATGCCGCTGCGCAGACCGCCGATGAGTTGGAAGACGACGTCGGCGAGCGGGCCTTTGTAGGGAACGCGAGCCTCGACGCCCTCGGGAACAAGCTTGCCGGAGCTGTTCTGGCCGTAGCGGTCCCCTGCCCCTTTGCGCATGGCCTTGAGAGAGCCCATGCCACGGTACTCCTTGAAGGTGCGGCCCTGCCATTTGACCATGCTGCCGGGGCTTTCGCTGGTTCCGGCGAGAAGCGAGCCGAGCATGACCAGATCAGCCCCGCCGGCGAGGGCTTTGACGATGTCGCCGGAATAACGGATGCCGCCATCGGCGATGACGGTGACCCCCGCAGGCCGACAAACCTCCGCGACCTCCTGCACGGCGCTGAACTGAGCCATGCCGACACCGGAGATGATGCGTGTGGTGCAGATGGAACCCGGCCCGACTCCGACCTTGATGGCGGAGACGCCCGCTTTCATCAAATCACGCGCACCATCGGCCGTGACGACGTTGCCCGCGACGATGGGGATGTTCTGGCCGAGGTTCTCACGCAGTCTCGCGATGACACTCATGACGCGGCTGGTGTGGCCGGTGGCGGCGTCGATGAAAATGGCATCCGCGCCTGCGGCGAGCAGCGCCTTGCCACGGTCGATGCAGTCGTCCCCGACTCCGACGGCAGCGCCGACACGAAGCTGGCCGTTCAAGTCCTTGGCGGCGCTTTTGAAAGTCTGGCGCTTGATGATGTCCTGCTTGGTGATGAGGCCGGCGAGCCTGCCGTTCGCGTCAATGAGCGGGAGCTTCTCGATGCGGTGGGTGTAGATGATTTTGAGGGCGTCCTCGAAACTGGTCTGCGGTGTGCCGGTGGCGAGGCGGGTGCCCGGGGTCATGATGGCGGAGACCGGCGTGTTTTCGTCCTCGATGTACCAAAGATCGCGGCTGGTGACCATGCCGACGAGTTTTCCGTCCTTGTCCACGACGGGAAAGCCGCTGACGCCTTTCTCATGCATAAGGCGGTGCAGTTCTCCGAGGCGTGTCTCGGGGGTGACTGTGTGCGGGTTCTGAATGACGGTGTTTTCACTGCGTTTCACGCGCGCGACCTGGTCGGCCTGCTGGTCCACGGGCATGTTGCGGTGGATGACCCCGAGTCCTCCCTCACGGGCGAGCGCGATGGCGAGCTCGGACTCCGTGACGGTGTCCATGGCGGAGGAGAGGACGGGGACGTTGAGAGAGATGGAAGCGAGCTTGGTGCTCACATCGACCTCTCCGGGAAGAACGGCGCTGTGCGCCGGGAGGAGGAGGACGTCGTCGAAACTTAACGCAAGAGAAGGCAGTTCACCCATGTCGCAGGTAAGCGGCGATCATGCGGCTGTCATGCGGAAAATCGCCTGATGATCAAAATCAGAAACCGGGTTTGTAACTCTTGGCCTTCCCCGTGAATGGATCCACCTGGATGGTGAAGAAATTATTGGGCAGGTTCTGCGCGGTGACGGCCTGGCCGCTTTCCGTGGTGAGGGTGATGAAACTCTCGGTGAGCTTTTGATACTCCAGCGCGGCAAAACCGCCGGACGACTGGCCGACTTTCCGGCAGGAGCCGTCCGGCATGAAACGCCAGGCATTGTAAACGGCTTTCTGGACACCGGAATAGCCGACACTGGAACCTTCCTTGGTGTCCGGCAGCCCGTCGCCTTTCAGCGCGGGGGAAAGGGTGTCGTCTGGAACGATGATGACGCTTTCAGGGAGGTTCACAAGGTTGTTGGCAGGGTCCAGCGACTCCTTGGTGGTCGCCGCAGCCCCGGTGCCCTCGGTGACCTGGTTGATTTTGAATATCTGATAGGAGCGGTAGGCCGGATTAGCCCCGAAGGTGTCCGTCACTTTGAAGAAGCGCAGCTCCACCGGGACATTGCTGGCATAGGAGATTTGTTGCGCCTCGGAGATGGCTCCAAAAACAGATTCGCCTGCGGAGGCGAGCTTGCTGGCCATGAGGGTGCGGGAGAGAGCGGGGGCGGAAAAAGCGAGCAGCAGCACGATGATCGTCACCACAACGAGCATTTCGATGAGGGAGAAGGCGCGTGCGGCTGACGGCCGTGGGGATGTGGGCGCATGAATCATGACGGCAAGGACGAAATGTTAAAAGCTCCAGCGCGCCTGCTTGAGGGCGATGGTGGTGGTGAAGACGCGGTAGTCCAGCTTGTTGTCGAGGAGGATTTTTTTGAGCTTGCCGGGCTCCTCCGAGGTGCCTTCCAGATCGGAATCATAATCGGCGGCATTGGTGAACAACGCGGATGCCTCGGACAGCACTTTCTGACGGAGGGTGGTGTTGCTGGAGAGCGTCTCACCGCCGCGCTGGTCGAGGGCGACCATGGTCACTTTGAGCAGAGGGGGCATCTGGTGCTGGGTACCCTGCGGCGTGCTGCCGGAGGCAGATCCCGGATTGGTGACCAGGGCGGAGTCAAACTCATATTGCCGGGCGATGGCATAAGGCTCGGTGTTTCCACCGCCGGCAGCCACATTGGTTTCAATGCGTGGAGAAATGACAAGGGTGAGGATGTTTTCGGCGATGGGCCGTGTGAAGGCACGGGATTCGACTTTTTCATTGTCCTTGACGGTGTTGGTGAGCGCTTCCTGGAACCACTTGCGGGAGTTCTGGGTTTTTGTGCGGTCGGCGGGGTCGATGAGGCGGTAGCCGTTGGCATAGATGAGGTTCATCTCCGCCGTGGGGCTGTACTCCATCAAACGCAGGCGTAGGCGCGTGGGAACGCTGGTGAGCTGGTTGAGAAACGGCGGGCGGTAGGGCTGGTCATCCCCCCACTCGACAAAATAACCACGGCCGCAGAGGAGGTTGACCATGTTCTCAGTGTTGGCCTGGCTGTTGTTGGCGGCGACAAGGCGGGTGACACCGAGAGGCGCCTGGAAGAAGACCGCATGGCCCGGATAGTTCTCCTTCGAGCCGGAGGCGGAGGTGAGGAGTTTCGTGGTGGGGCCGCAGACGAACTGCAGCTCCGACTGACGCAGATTGGCACGGGCGCGGGTGACCTGCTGGCCGGCGGCATCCGTGCGGAAGGGATCGGCGGCGCTTTCCCAGTAGGTGTTGAGCGTGGCCTGGCTGAGATTGCGGGTGAGGGTGTCAAAGGCGACACGGGCCTCACGGAACTGGGAGACGCGGGCGTTCGAGCGTACCCAGTTGCGCTGCACGATGCCGATGACCTGGGTGACCACCAGCATGAGAATGACCAGGATGGTGATGGAGATCATCAACTCCACCAGGGTGAAGGCCGGATGACAGCGAGAGCGGGGCCGGGGTGGCGGCACCGGGGAGGAAGGGAGTGATGATCCGGCGTTCATGGCGGAAAACTCAGCGAGTTTTGGCAATCAGGTGATTGAAGGTGGTGTAGGCGATCCGGTTGTTTTCTCCGAACTGGAATTCGGGATTGGTGGTGGTGGCCACGCGGATGACGACCCGGCGCAGGTAGGGCTGTGTCTGCTCGGTCTTGGGCAGAGAGGCCGGCTTGGAGAAATCGATTTCGGCGACAAAAGTGATCGCCTTGGACTGCTGGTCCACCTCCTGGCCCTGATCGTTGAAGTAGCGGCGGCTTTTCTCAGGCAGGGCGTTGCCACCGCCGGAAGCGGCCCCTGTTCCCTGGGCGGGAAGAAGGCTGAACTGCGTGTTTTCCAGATCACGGATGATCTGTTCGATGATGTTGCTGTTCAGGGTGAGGATGCCCGTCTTGCGGGACATTTCGAGCCCCTGGGGCATGAGGCCGAGCAGGGTGATGATGGCCAGGGCGGCGATGGCGACGGCGAGCGTCACCTCCACAAGGGAGAAGCCTGCGGAGGCCGGGCGTCGTTGATGAAAGTCAGTCACGATCATGGGCTGAAACGCTTGTATTCGAGGGTGCGGAACTTGTAGAAGGTGTCGAGCGGCGGCAGGGCGAGAGGGTTGGCGGACTCGCCGTAGTCGGGGATGGGATTGTTTACGTCGGTGGGGTCGATGTAGCGTTCGATGAGGGCGGAGCCGCGGTACTCACCCAGGACGGCGTCCTTGACGGGGTCAAAGACATCCGCAGCCGTGGAGCGCGCCTTGCGCAGCGTCTGGGCGCGCATGTGAACTCGGAAGGTGTTCCCGCGGGTGGTGACGCGGTTGTAAATGTTGGAGTAGGGGCGCTCACGGGTGTTGTCCCCGGTGGGGGCGTGGTTCTGCCAGAAATCATCCATGATTTGCTGGAGCTGGGAACCGCTGGTGTTCTGGCTGACGCTGCCGACACTGCCGATGTTTTCACCAGTGGAGGGGCCGCGCGAAACATTCGGAATGAGGTGGATTTCACAAATCTGACTGGGGGTGCGGAAGAGGCCGCGGATGCGTGCGAGATTGTGGTTTGATCCGGTGGCACTGAGGTGAAAGCGCTGTTCGAACTGGTATAGCGTCCTGGTCACGTCAATGGGCCGGTGCCAGTATTTCCTGTGCGTCGCCTCATCCCAAAAGCGGTCGCCGGTGTTGCCCCACATGGCCGCGTTGGCCACCTGCTGGTAGCTTTTGGCGTTGTTCACATCCTCGTTGGCGGGGATGGCGGTCATAAACTCCCCTTTCATCAGGGCATGCATGGCCGTGGCCCGTGTGATGTGGGTGAAGGGCATGATCTGGTAGTTCAAATTAAGCCGCCCGGCGACGGAGAGCGGCTCGCTGATGGCGTAGGGCTCGACAATGGGCATGCAGAAGAGATCAAGGAGGTTGTGGTCACGCGGGTTGTTGTCCCCGGGATGACCAGGAGCAACAGGCCTGCCATAACGGTTGTGGGAGCGGGCATAGGGTCGGAAGAGCAGCGTCTGCCAGGGCTTGC
This sequence comes from Verrucomicrobiaceae bacterium, assembly GCA_016795375.1. Lineage (GTDB taxonomy): Bacteria > Verrucomicrobiota > Verrucomicrobiia > Verrucomicrobiales > Verrucomicrobiaceae > Prosthecobacter. The sequence goes on along the minus strand of JAEUHJ010000204.1, from coordinate 82,341 downwards.
CATCCTGGTTGGTGTCATAGGAAACCCCTGAAGTCGAAACGGCATTGGTGCTGACACTGCCACCACCCCAGACACCGGTGGGCAGGGAGCCGAACATGACGGGGGAGGAGATCATGCGGTTGGGGGTCATGTAAACGCCGCTGCGCCAGTCGTCGCTGTTGTGCCAGGGTTCGTAAAAGTAACCAGAGCGATAGAATTTCGTCGAGCTGTACCGACCGAACTTGGCGGCAAAGTAGTTGCCCTCATCCGGTTTGTTGATGTAGGGGCCGTCGCGGGAGCTGGCGATGCCGTTGTCAAAGTCCCCGTAGCTGTTGGCGGTGCGGCTCCAACCGTCTGCCGGCGGCAGGTCGGGAACACGGTTGCTGACATGGAATTGAACGCCCAGCATATGCTCCGTGCGGACATAGGGTTGGAAGGCCGGAGGGGGTTTTACATTCGGGTTGTTTGGGTCAAATTTCGGCAGGACAGAACCACTTTCAGTCTCTGCCCAATGGGTGGTGAAGCTGTGAATGGTGCGCGGCTGGCTCTGGGGAGCCATGGATTCCACCGCCTGCCAGACAGGATGCTTCATCCACATGGTGCGCGGGACGGTGTTGCGCGCGGCGGCAAGGCGGTAATCTCCCACGGCAGGCACATAAGTGCGGATGACATCGCTGCCGGACCAGTTGTTGCCCAGCTCATCCTTGAGCGGGTTATTAATCAGAGGCCTCCCGGCCGAATCGTATTCAGTCAGAGCCTCCGGAGGGATGACGCTGATCCCTTCCCTCCCACCATTATCAAAGGAACCGGGTCCGGTGGAAAAGCGCGACTCGGTGTCCAAACGCCCGAAGAGCGCCTGCTGGTCGGAACTGGTGAAGTTGGTGACAAAGGAGGGGGGGACACTCCAGAGGCCGTTGGACCCATTGAAGCCGGGATTCACCGCTCCGGCCATGCGACCGATGCAACCCATGCGATTGAAGCACCACCAGTGCGGGGCTTGAAGGGAGCGGCGGAACGTATCACGACCGAAGGAGTCCACATAATAGTAGTGGTTGATCTCCGCTTTATGAATCGGGAGTTTGCTCCCAAGATTGGTTCCAGCCGGGTCAGAGGCAAGCCTGCGCTCGCCGCCGAAGGCCAGGGCAGGCACCGGGAGAGTCATGTTGTCGAAGGAGAGGTTGATGGTCTGCACCTCCTGGCCGCTGTTGCCTGCACGGCTGTGTTTGTCATAAATGCGGATGCGCATGTCGCGCTGACCGAAGGTCAGGCGCATGGGGCCGGCGCGGTTGATTGTGACGAAGTTGCTGACCAGCCCCCAACTGTTGAGGCCGTCGTGGGCGATGGGGTTGCCTGAGTTTTCAATATACCGGCTGCCACTGCTTGCGCGGCTGGCCCCATTGACATACGGATCCGTGTCGTCCCCGATTTGCGTCCCACCCCAGCCGCGGGTGGAACGACCACCGGCGATGGCCGTGGGTCCGGCGAAGCCGCCACTGGAGTACACATCGTAAGCCTCGTACACATTGCCGTTGGATTTGACGATGACGTCACGTGTGGAGGGGAAGAGAATCTGGCCGTCAAGCTGGATGGAGCGCATGAACTGGCCGTCGAGCACGATGGCCCACTCGGGGTACATCTTGGTCCAGCCTTCCATGGCGCAGAATGCCTCCAGCATGAGCATGACCTGCACGCGTTTTTGTGTCGGCTGAAGGGGGGTGTTTGTCTCCAGGGTCAGATTCCAGTTGGTCGGGTCGTAGCCGGGATGGCGGGAAGGATGCTTCAGAGGACTGCCCGGATCGCAGCCATAGAGACGCCCGGTGGTATCGGTGAGGGGCGGGAAATTGGAGTACCAGCGGTTGAAACCCATGCGGGTGTTGCCTGGGCCGAAATTCGGCGGCAGGGCGGAGGCCGGTGTGGTGCCGGTACCGAGGACCCGGGGCGCGGTGACCGCCTTGGGTGCGCAACCACCGCCGCTCCTGGTGCCGCCGCAGTCCACGAAATAGAGGTCGTCATTTTTTCCATCCGCGGTACAGATGATCTGGAAACCGATCTCGGAGAAGGTGAACATGCGGCCGAATCCTTGGAAGGTCTGGCCGTTCTTTGTCCAGCGGGCGGGGCTGACCTGGCCGTGACCGGGGAGCACGCCTGCATCGTCAGTCAAGAGGTCGCTGCCGACTCCTGTCCGCGTGCCGTCATTGAGGCTGCCGGTGGCCCTGCGCGTGACACGCTGACTGGTGTAGGTGAGGCGCTGAGGATCCATCTGGTCCTTCTTGTTGTAGAGCGCTGTGCCGGAAAGCCCTGAGGCGGGGGTGCCGTCCTGGTCACGCGCCAGGAGGCCGTCATAAAGGTTCGAGCTGCGGATGTAGTCGAAGAACTGGATGGCGAGCTGCGCGGCGTTCTGCGTGCCGTATTTCTGTCCGAAAGTGGAGGTGCCGCCGCCCAAGGCACCAGTCTGCGGGAACTCCATGTTCGCGATCTGGGCGTAGAGGAAGTCGAGCAGGCGGGAGTTGCGCTGGAGGCCGGCAGAACTGCCAAGCCCGCCCGTGGAGCCGGTGACGTCATGAGTGGGGTGATGCGGCTCGCCGCGGCGGAAGATGTAGCTGTTGGCCACGGAGGAACCGGTGCCGGTGGCGCGCAGGGTGGCGCAAAGGGCGATGAGGTTGTCAAAGGTGCTGCGCTTGTTGCTGGCGGAGGTTTCGCTGGGCACGTCCGGCAACGGCCACATGACGATGCGTGGCAATCCGCGGGTGGTGAATTCCGGGGAGCGGCTGTGGGCGGTGAGGAAGAAGCGCGAACGCTCCAGAGCATCGCGGTCAAACATGTAACGTCCACTCTGGCCGGGCAGCTCCACGCGGGCGGCCATGCGCCCGTTGGTGGTGTCATAGCCGCTGTCCTGGAAAAGCAGCTCATCCACGCTGGCATAGAGCCGCTCGTTCCGTGCGGCGGCGATGTCACCGGAGACGGCCGGGGCTGTCTCGCCATTGCTGGAGGAGAAGTCATCCGTCATGAAGGGGCGCGTGCCTGCGCGTGAGCCACCAGCGGCAACCTTCGGCAGCAGGCCGTAGATGAGTTCCTTGACCTGCACCACGTTGTTCTGGTTCACGCGAGTGTCGAAAGGATCGAGATTGATGCCGGGAGCGAGCACGGCGCTGAGCGCGACGGTGGCAGGATGCCCGGGATAGCGCTGGAACTCGCCTGCGGTGCCTGGGAAGTTCGCCCACTTCGAGTCGCGCTGATGGTAGAAGTAAGGCGGGGCGAAGAAGGTGGGCTCGGTGGCGGTGTTGACGTTGACCTTGGAGGATTCGTCGTCCGTCCAGAAGGCGACACGGCCCACGATGGGGTTGGTGGAGGAGGGTGTGACCCCGCTGATGGAGCTGATGAACTTGTTTGAGGCATCCAGCGCGCCCGTGGTGCCGTCCTGGAGCACATAGATCCATTCCACCGGCATGGGCAGGCGGAGTTTGTCAGGGTTGCCTGACGCCTGGGAGGGTAGAACGACTTCATTATAGCTGACGGGCGAGGCGCCACCGATGGCCGGTGTCTGGTTATCATAGGAGAAGCCCTCCACCGCCACGAGATTCTGGCCTGAGGAAACCGAACCGGTGTAGGCGGCCCGCGGATCAATGATCGGGAAGTAAACTGACTGCGTGGAACCTGCGGAGAGGCCGGGGCGCACCACGGGTTCGTTCAGATCGACGTACCGGGCCTTGTTCGCGTCCGACTTCCAATCCTGGGGCACCTGATTCGCCTGGGCAAAGATCTGGGACTCGTTGTTGGGGCTTGCGACAACCATCTGGGCGCTGGAGTAGAGCTTGTGCGCCCGCAGGAACTCGCCGTTGGCCCGGTAAACGCGAACCATGCCGGGCTGGGTGGCGTGGATGATCTGGTTGGTGGTGGTGGAAGGGTCGCCACCGGAGGCCTGGTTGGAGGTGTTCTGCGCGTTCTGCAACTGCGCCTGGGTGATGGCGATGGCGAAGTCCGCATACTGCTTCGCCGAACGTGCGGCGACGAAGTTCTGCGTGGCCTTGTACTCCGTGCGTGTGATGGAGAAGATCGCGATGATCAGGATGGAAAGCAGCGCGACGGTGATGATGACAAGCACCAGGGCCATGGCCTTGCGGCGCTTGAGATGGCGGATGGAGGATGTGAGAGCTGTGTGCATGGAGATTCTCCTCTATTTTTGCGATTTAATGCGATGATATGAAATCGCCCCCCGAACCGCAAGGGTATTTATTTTGTAACTACAAATGACACTGTTTCCGGCCTCAGAACAGCCAGCGGCGACGGCGGCGCCAGCCCAAAGCGAAGAAGCCCAGGATGATGAGCATCAGGCGCCCGGGTTCGGGCACGGCGACCACGAGGGTGCCGCTAGTGTACAAATTGTTGATGTCCCAGAAGAGACCGGAACCAAGAGTCGGCAGATTGAAGTCGTTCACATAGCGATTCGATGTCTCGTCCAGGCCGGCGAACTTGCCTCCCGGGGTGATGCCCGCCCAGTCGATGAGCTGCCAGGTGTCGCCGACCACGAAGGTGGAAGGATCAGGGGTTGATGTCACCTTCAGGGTGGCGTAGGTGCCGAGAGTGGCGGTGCCTGTGCCGGCGAGAACGAGCCTGTCAGCCTCCGTCGCCGTGGTGCCGGCAGCATTGGCGAAGATATTCGCCTCCAAAATGCCCTGGAGGTCGAAAGTGCCGCCGTTGAGGTTGATGGTGAGGGACTGACCGGAGCCAGCACCGACGGTCCCCGGTGCGATGGTGGCCAAGTCCGCGACCGTGACATTCTTGGAGGCTCCCGGAGCGATGGTGCCGGAACCTGCCAGGGTGGCGAAAGCACTGACCACCACATTGCCCGAGCCGGTGCCGCTGCCGGAGGTGTTGGTCACCTGGAGCGTTCCGGCGTTGACGGTGGTATTGCCGTGGTAGGTGTTGCCGGTGGCGTTGCTGAGGGTGGCGAGGCCGCTGTTCACTTTCAGGAGCGAAAGGATGTCATCCGTGGGGCCAGAACCGCCATCAGCCTCGCTGATCAGGCCGCTGAAGGCAACTCCCGAACCGGTGGTGGTACCGGAGTCGATGCTCAGGGTCTTGGTTTCCTGGACGTTGGCACGAACATCCTGGAGAGTCACGGCTCCGCTGAAGGTGACGGGGGCGTCGGAGGCGATGGTGGTCGAGCCCGTGCCGTTGGCATTGACGTCGATGGCCTGTGTGACGCTGGTGACGGAAGGATTGCTGACCCGCAGGGTGACATTGGCATTGACCTGGTCATTGAGCCAGTGGACGGGGTCGGTTCCGCCTGCATTGACGGCGGTGACGGACGGCGCGGCCATGAAGAAGGTCTGGCCGGCGGCGGTGCCGCCGTTCACGGTGACCTGGGTGCCATAGAGCATGTTGGCCGTGGTGCTGAAGTCAGCGACGCGCACGAGGTTCATGGTGAGGTCCTGGTTGACCTGGACGATCTGATACACGCCGTTGCGTTCGGGATTGTCGATCTCGTCTTTGACGAGGATTTTCTTGCCAATGTCAGCGGAGCCGAAGGTGACGCCGTCAATGACACGGCTGACGTTGTAGAAGGCTCCAGGCCCGGCTTCGGGGAAGCCGGAATTGACCAAACCGTTTGCCTGAGCCTCAAAAGCACCGCCAAGGCCGCTGATGTTGTCGGCGATGAACTGCGTGTCGCGCTCCACACCGAGCAGGGATTTGCCGGAGGTGGCAAAATCAGCGGTGAGGGTGGCCGGGGTGACATCCCCAAGCTCGATGACCCCGCTGCTGCCCAGGGCGGAGGCGTGACCGAGGAGCAAGGCCCCGCTGCGGACGACGACGGGACCGTTCACGGCGGTACCGCTGGTCTGCCCGGCGAGTGTTCCGAAGTTGTTGGCGGCGGAGAGGATGACACCACCACCGGCGACCGTGATGGCCCCGGTACCGGTCATGGAACCCTGGAAATCTGCATTTCCGAACTGCGAGGCATCAATGAAGAGATTCTGGCCGGGCAGACGCGCAACTTCAATCGCACCGGAGACCACCGCCAGTGACGCAGTGGTGGAGAGGACGGAAATTCCCTCCCCGTTGACCGGGCCGAAGGTCATTTGATTGGCGAGAGTGTCCCCCTGGAACCTGAGTTTGAGCGCCATGCCGGCGGAGCGGGTGTCCGTAGTGGTCCCCACCTCGATGCGCCCGGTGCCGAAGGCTCCGTTCATCGTGCCGACGAGAGTACCCTGCGCCAGGGAGGTGCCGCCGGAGTAGGTGTTGACCGCAGCGAGCTCGAGCACGCCGTTGCCGCCTTTGACGATGCGTCCTGCATCGCCATCCAGCACTCCGGTGATGCGGGCGTCTGCAAAGGTGGCTGACTGGCCGCTCACAGCCTCGATCATGCGGGATTTCCGGCCGAGGTCGATGCCATTGGCAAAAATGACCGTGGCGTTGGCATCCTGGGCACCAAGAATGAGGGAAGTGTTGTCCGGGACAAATCCGGCGCTGCCCCAGGCCACAGATGCCCCACCACCACCCAGGTTGACGGTGCGGTTGGTGGTGTAAGCGGCGAAACCACCGCTGCTGGTCCAGTCCACCTGGGTGGCCCCCGTGCCGACGCTGCGGGTGAAGTCGCCGACATTAAGGCCGAGCACGCCACCGTCAAGGCGGAGATGGCTGCCGGCAGGCAGCGCGCCGGCATTGTCGAGGCGAAGGACGCCTCCCTGGACGAAAGTGGTGCCTGTGTAGGAGTTCGCCACGGAGAGAACTGTGGTGCCGTCCCCTGTCTGCACCAGATTGACCACCCGATTGAGAGCGGTGTTGTTGACGATGCTGGAGGAGATGCGGAATGCCTCCTTCGGATTCCAATTGTGGATGATGAGGTCGGCGCTGGTGCCGTCACTGTTGGCAAGACCGCTGGTCAGGAGACCGCCGTTGATGGAATTGACATGATTGCCGGAGTTGGTGGTCTGGAGAATGGCCCCGCTGACCAGGGTGAGAAGATCGCTGACCTCGACCGTGCTCGAATTGAGCGCCGCAGGCGTGGATGCCAGGTATTCAGAGTAGAGCGTGGAACCGGCTCCGGAGGCGGTGGCTGCCTGGCTGAGGGTGACCGTGTTGTTCCCCGTATCGACCGAGACGATAGTAGTGCCGCTGGCAATGCCGGTTCCAAAAACCGTCTGACCAGCTTTCAGGCGAGGATCATTGATGTTGGAGACCGTGGTGCTGCCGGCAGCCAGGTCGCCTGTGGTTGAGGCATCAAAGAAATAAAGAGGCAGGCCGGTGTTGTCAGAAAGCGTCGGTGCGTTGTTCAAAGTGACCGTGTTGTTGGCCTGGTCGATGGAGACGATGATGGTGCTGTCCGGGATGCCATTGCCACGCACCATCATTCCGACCTGGAGCCGGTCCACTCCCGGAACACGGGTGATAACAGGGTTGGCGGTCACGCGGTCCCCGGAGAGGGAGACCTCGTTGTTGAAGAACAAAATGGTGTTGACCGAGGCGCCGGAAACCGTGGTGCCGCGGAAGGACTCCTCAGGAAGCGCTCCGTCATGCACATTCCTGGAACCCGTCCAGCTTGCTGTATCCGACAGGAAATGATGGGCTCCCTTGATGTCGGATCCGGAAAGAATGGAGGTGGCGGAGTCCACGAAGCCAAAGTCATTGACGCCTGGATTGTTGACGGAGCGATTGGTGAAGGTGACGCGGGGAATGAGGACGCCGACATCCAGAAGAGCACGGCCGGCCAGGATGATCTGGGAGACAGTGGGTCCGCCTTGAACATCAAACAAAACCGTGCCGCCTTTCTGGAAATCCACGGAGGTGGGGCTGTTGATGTCCTGCAGGTTGAGGAAGGTTCCAGCACCAACAGCACCGATGACGCGGACGACGGAGGCTCCCTCACGCACCTGCATGGCACCGATCATGTTCTGCGTGGTGGTGCGGCCTGAGATGCTTTGCAGCTCCATGGTGCCGCCGGAAAGAATGAGCGCGCCCACGTCATTACGAATGTACTGGTCATTGAAGGCGGGCAGGAGGCGCAACACGCCGTCATCCGCCACAAGCGCTTCAAGGCCGTAACCACCAAAGGCCGTGCCGAGCATGCTGAGCACACCTTCGCCGCGCTTGACCAGGGAGTAGAACTCCTCCGTGCCGGGGGTGGCATAGTTGCCGCCCAGACGCAGGTTCGAGTAGGCGTTGCCGACATCCCAGATGGCGGTGTCGTTGATGGTGAAACCACGATCCGTGCTGGCAGTCGTGCCGTTGAACTGGAGGATGCCGCCGTTGAAGACAATGTTGCTGGTGGCATTGGATGAGGCGCCCAGCCCGCTGGCGGTGCCGGCGAAAACCAGGGTGTTTGAACCGCTGAACAAAGCGCCGACAGAGAGAAGAATCTGTGTCGGACTCAGGATTGCGGCCACGGTGGCTCCTTCCGGGATGCCCGGGCCTGTCACGCGTTCACCCACACTGAGATTGGCGGTGGACGGCACAGTGACGGTGGCGCTTCCGGCAGTGGTGGTGGAAAGGTGGGTGGCTCCGATGGCGGTGCTGGCGGTGTAAGTGAGGTTGTTCTGGCCGGTGCCGGTGACCGGGTTGGAAAGCTCGAGCGTGTTGGCGTCCAGGATGCGCAGAATGGTGGTGCTGCCTGGGATGCCGGTGCCTGAGACGGTCTGACCGACGGTCATTCCCAGCGTGCTGCCAACGACGATGCGGGTGCCACTGTCCGTGTCAGCCGTGCGCACCCCCCCGGCTGTGGAGTTGGAACCGAAGGTGACCGATGTGCCATTGGCCGTGGCAGGATCAGCCGCCACGGTGTTGAGATCAACGATCTGGCCGATCGTGATCTGGGTGGTGTTGTTGATCGCGATGACCTTCGCCCCCGCCGGAATGCCCGTGCCGGAAACCTCCTGACCGATGGTGATGCCCGCAGTGCCGCCAGGGATGGTGACGATGGAGCTGCCATTGGTGACCGTGGCGGTCTGGAGACCGCTCTTGGCCGTGATGTTGCTGCCAAAGGTCACACTGGCGTCGTTGAGGGAGACAAGAGCTCCGTTTGAAAGCGCGACGGTCCTGTTGACCGCGTTGACGGAGGTGACGGTGACCCCTGGGGAGATAGACGAGCCGGTGACGCTCATGCCAATGGTGAGGCCGGTCACATCACTCACGTCCGCCAGAGAGCGGCCGAGGGACGGGGCAAAGGAAATGAGCGCGGTGTTGGAACCATATCCTTCCACCGCCAGGGTGCGGATGGTGGTGGTGCCGGCGTTGAGCGTGTTGGTGCCCGTGTAAACATTGAGGCCGGAGAGGATGAGGCTGCCGGGGCCGCTCTTGTCCAGGCCGTTGACCACCGGGTTGAAGGACAATGCCGCAGAGCCGGAGCCGGTGGCATTGGAGCTGATGGTCAGGTTGCCGATCTGGTTGACCGGATCCGTGACGCTGATGGCGGTGATGGTGGTCCCGGCGTTGATGCCCGTGCCAGTGACTGTCAGGCCGGGCGCAAGTCCCACCAGGCTGACACCGGTGATCGAGTTGTTGGCGTTGAGCATGCCACTCCGGCCCGTGGGGGCGAGGTTGGCGATGACGGCGCTGATTTCCAAGGAGCCGCTGCCCGTGTTGTTCTGCAGGATGGTCAGGTCGGCGCTGGCGCCGGCGCCGGCGGTGAGGAAGCCCGTGCCTTCGATGACACCAGAATGGGCTCCCATGTTCGGGGTGAAGAGGATGCCGGAGGACTGCAGCACGTTGACGCCGGTCAGGGAGGTGCGGAAAGGATTGTTGCCGGCGACATTGTTGGAGTTGTGGAAGCGCAGGGTGTTGGCCGTGCGGGTGTTTTGCGTGCTGTTGCCGATGACGTTCATGTTCGCATTGACCGCCCACTCGTCGGCCTGCGGACCGGGCAGCGCGCCGACGTTGGTGTAGGTGGAAAGACCGCGGATGAGCTTGTCCACGCCCGTGGTGACGCCGCTGTCCACCTGCGCTTCGGTGAAGGTGCTCTTGGTGGCCCAGGTGGTGCCGCCCACGGTGGCCCAGCCGCCGAGGATGCCGTTCACATTGTCCGTGTCAGTGCTGGCGATGTCATTGGCGCTGAAGTCCACCGTGGCACCGGTCTGGCGGCCGATGCCGTTCATGCGCAGGATGGCGGTGCCACTGAGGCGCTCGATGAAATTTCGCCCGGCGCCGATGGTGGTGCCTGCGACGATTTCCACATGGCTGCCGCCGCTGAGCTGGAGCCTGCCACCGAACCGGGTGCCACCGAGTACCAACTGGCCGTTGTCAGAGAGCTTGCCGTTGTTGTTGGTGCCGTAATCGAGGCGGAGGGTGCCTGCCTGGATCGTGTGGCTGGGGGCGGCGATGCCATTGGTCACGGAATTCCGGGTGGTGGTATCAACCTGGCCGCTGAGGATGAGCATGCCCTCGCCGCCCTGGAAGATGGCATTGCCGCCGCCGAGGGTGCCTTTGAGGTCAAGAACCGCTCCGCTGCCAACGATGATGCTGGAGTTGGCGGTAACAAACACCGGGCCGGCCCAGGAACTGGAACCGGTGCTGGTGGCCAGGGTGCCACCGGCGAGGAACATGTTCTGTACGGTGGTGTAGGCGACGTTGCGCAGGTCCACGGTGGCGTTCTGATTGCCCAGAGAGGTGCTTCCGTTGGTGCCGCCGGCGATGATGATGCCCGCGCCACCCGTGGCACCGAAGGCTCCGTTGACCGTCGCGGCCAGGATGCCGGCGTTGACCACGGTTTCGCCCTTGTAGGTGCTGGCGGCGCTCATGATCCAGGTGCCGTTGCCAATTTTGTTCACGGAGGTGGGTCCGCCAGCGCCATCTCCCAGCACGAGGTTGAAATGGTTGTTCCCGCGATTGGAGCCGCCGAGAGTGAGCGTGCGGCTTCCCGACCCCATGAAGGCGACGTCCGGTGAGAAGCCGGCAAGACCGAAGTTTAGTCCGGCGCCAACCACCGTGCCGTCAGCAATGAGCGCCCCGGCATTGTCCCCGGTGCCGAGCGTGAAAGAACGGTCGGTGAAGGTGGTGAAGGCGCCGTTGAAACGCAATGAGCCGCCATCGAACAACAGGTTGGCAGGCGCATTGGATGAAGCACCGAGAGCGCTGGCGGAGCCTCCAAAACCAAGACCAAGAACCCGGATGCCCCCTCCTCTGATGACTGTGGCCCCGGAATAGGTGTTGCCGGTGTTGGCCAGGGTGAGGATGCCGTTGCCTGATTTTGTCAGCCCCAGCACTCCAAAAGTTGCGAGTCCGTCAATCAACGACCCGGAGAACGTGAAGCTCTCCGTGGCGTTCACCGTCAAGATGGAGGAGCTGGCGGTGGGGCCGTTGTTGGTGACGGCGCCAAAGCCGGAAAGACGCGAAACCGTGGTGGAGAAGCCGTTGAGGTCCACGACGCCATCCGTGAAGAGCTGGTAGCCGCCGATGGTGCTCCTCAGGCCGGTGTCGCTCTCGAAGCGCACGTCTCCTGCGGTGACATTCAGCAGTCCATTGAACTGGTTGTCACCACCCAGCCTGAGCAGTCCAGAGTTGACCGAGATGTCACCGGTGAGCGTGTTGTTCCCGAGCAAGGCGATGGTGGAGCCGACGACGCGCACGAAGCCGATGGTGTTGTTGCCAGTGAGCTTGAGGGTGTTGAAACCGCCGTAAGTCAGGTTCTCCGCGGTGCCGTCCGCCTCCGCAGCAGCGGAAAGTTCGAAAGTGGTGCCATCAGTGATGCTGGCGATGGTGACGCCCGGGGCAATGCCGTTGCCTGTGACACTGGCCCCGACCTCCAATCCTGCGGTGGTACCCACGGTCACCGTGGTGGAGCCGCTGCTGAAAGTGGAAGCCATGACGCCCGTCGTCTCCTGCCGCCCCCCGCTGGTCTCGATGCCGCCGGAGAGGTCGTTGTTCCCCGCCACCACCATGACACCGCGGCTGGCGCCGTCCGCGGAGAAGATGAGGCGTCCGGCCGCGCCATTGATTGTATTGACCGCGCCGATGGTCAGCGTGCGGTTGTCGGCCACGCGGAACACGCCGTCCGCGTTGCCGAAGGTGATGCCGCGGTTGCTGTCATTGAACACCAGGTCCGCGCTGACGCGCAGAATGCCACCGTTGATGGTGAGATGGTCGGCGGTGAAGGTTCCGGGATTGAGGCCGAGATCACTTTCGCGGGCGATCTGGAGCACTCCCTCGTTGATGTAGGTCCTCCCCGTGTAGTTGTTCGGCAGGGTGAAGGTGAGCGTGCTGGCGACAGCGGCAGTGGGCTGCTGGGAGAGAGTGACCGCGTTGTTGCCGACGAGTCCCACCACGGTGGTGCCAGCCGCGATGCCGGCGCCTGTGACCGTGGCTCCGACGACGATGCCGGTGTTGAAGGAACCCGAGGAGAGCGTGACATCGAAGCTGTTGGGGTTCATCAGGCCGTTGGTGCCGATGCTCAGGGTGGGATTGAGCACAAGGGTGCCGCCGCCGGCCTTCACCAGGCTGGTGGACTGCTGGATGAAGTCAAGATTGACGCCGCTGCGAATATTCACCGCCTGGTCGAGCGTGATCTGGCCGCTGGAATCCACCGAGACGATGGTGGCCGGTCCTTGGAATCCTTCCGGGGAAAGGAGCCGCATGCCGGCCGTCAATCCCGCAGTGTTGATGCCGGTGACGACATTGGTGAGATCCTCGAATGTCAGCGCCACACTGCTGCCGCCAGCCGCAGCCTGGCTAAGCACAAAGGTGGTGCCGTTGGTGATGCTGGCGATGGTGGTGCCGTCAACGATGCCCGCTCCAGAAACCGTGGCACCGATTTCCAGACCCGTCGTGGAGGAGACGGTGACGCTGGTGCCGCTGATGGTGGTGGCGGTCAGTCCTCCGACATCGGCGGAATTCCCGGTGAGGCGCGTGGTGGTGTCAGCGATGACGCTGGTGATGTTGAGCTGGTTAGGGCTGAAGACGATGAGTTCGTTGGGATTCAACGAGCCGGCATGAGTGCCCGCAATGAGCTTGCCACCGGCGATGGTGTGTGTGTTGCGAGTGGAAAGGATGCCGCCGCTGTTGATGACAAGGCTCTGCTCGGCGGCAACCGTGTTGGGCTTGATGGTGATGGTGCGACCGCCGGTGTCCTGGATGTTCAGCGAGTGAATGGCGCGGCTTGCGGTCAATGTCTGGTTGAAGCCGGTGACTTTCACATTCTGGGCCGAGGCCCAGGAGTCGGATGCAGCCGCGCTGCCGGTGACCGTATAGCTCCCGCCAGGGAGCCCGACCACCTCACCTCCTGCCACGGTGGCCCACTCAAACAAAGTCGCTGTATCGACCGCCCAGCCGCCCATGATGCTGTTGGTCAAGGCCGGGGCAGCGGTGAAGAAGACATGCTCAGAGCCAGAGAGTCTAGCGTCAAACACCACCATCGAACCGGGAGTGCGAGTGCCAAATCCAGCGAAGGTCAAGCTGTTGGACGCGCTGGTAGTGGTGCTGCTGTGAACGAGATTCGCGCCTCCAGCCAGGGAGAGCATCCCCACGGTCTCGGTCAGGTTGGACGAGTCGTGGAAGTTGACGAGGGTGATGCGTCCTGAATCGAGGACGATCGCCGCGCTGTCGTTGATTCGGTTGGTGTTGAAGCCGGTGTTATTGCTGGTGAGGTTGAGTCCCTGGTTGACATTGCCGCCCACAGTGCTGCCACTGCCAGCGACACGGATTGATGTCACACCGGAGAGGGATCCATTGGCGCCGGAGATTCGCAGATCAGCCGCCCTGATGTCGATGACGCCATTGACGGTGCTGGCGGAGTTGACGTTGAGCACGGCGCCGTTGATGACGTTGTCGCCGGTCCCCCTGAGGGTGAGTCCGCCGGACTGGATGTTGACCGCGCCGGTCCAGTTCACGGTGGTCAAAGCCTCGATGCCACGCAGGAAGAAACCGCCGCCGGTGACGGTGGTGGTGGAATTGAAATTGGTGGTGCCGCCGTCCACCACGGAGATGCCGCCGCCAAACTGGCCGGAGCCATAGACGAGGCCCACGTCCGTGCCCGCCTGGGTGGGAGTGGCGGAAAGCTGGAAAGTGGTGGGGCCGAGAATCTGCACGATGGTGGCACCGCCGGGAATGCCGGCGCCGCTGACGGCCATGCCGGCGGCAAGGCCGACGGTGCTGCGCACGGTGACCGTCGTGCTGCTGGTGGTGTAGGTGGAGTTGGTGGCGGCGTTGAAATTGAGGTTCAAGATGCCGTTTCCGCCATCACGCAGGAGGCCGCCGGAGCCGGAAACCACGCGGTTGAAGTTCCAGGTGGCGCCATTGTTGATGCGCAGGCCGAGGGTGCCGTTGTTGCCGATGGTGCGTGAGCCGATGGCGGCGGCGGCCGCGCTGCCGACGCCGTTGCCGAAGTTCGTGGCGCTTTCGAGCACGAGGGTGGCCCCCGGATTGATGAGCGTGCTGCCGCTGTAGCTGATGTTGCCCAATGCCAGCACCTGGGTGCCATTGCCGGAGACGACGAGGCTCAACACTCCGCTGCCGGTGTTGTTGGCCCGATCGCGCAGAAAGCCGTTGTAGTAGTTCGTGCCGCTGGTGTTGAAGGTCAGGATGCCGTTGGCCGTGCTGTTCTCCCCTTCAAGGTTTTCCACCACGCCGCTGGCGGAGTAATCGGACAGCCCGCGCACAGTCTCATTGAAGCCCATGAGCTTGAAATAGGAGTTGTTGCCGGTGTTGCCGGTGGAGCCGGCTCCGTTGCCCGCGTCAAAGCTGAGCAGCGAGGTGTTGGCGATCTGCTCGCTGGCGCCGAGCTGCACCACGGTGCTGCCCAGGCCGCCCATGCTGACATTGCCGATCTTCAAATCTCCGGCGATGGCTCCGTTCGCAACGTAGGTCCCGAAGGTGCCGTTGCTGGCGGTGTTTCCGGTCGCGTTGGCCGAGATGACGATCTGTGTCTGGTTCTTCACGGCCTGGATGACCGTACCGTTCGGGATGTTGGGATGCCCGTTGATGACCATGCCGGCATACATGCCGGTGGTGCTGGCCACGGTGACCATGCGGCGGGTGTCAAAGGTGGTGGCCACACTGGTCCCCGCCGTGGGTACAAGCGAGATGACAAACTGCGTGGCGCTGTTGATCTGGGTCACCACGGCTCCGGCCGGAATGTTCACATTTCCTGAGATCGGCATTCCAACATAAAAGTTGTTGGTGTTGCCACTGGTGAGATTGACGGTGGTGCTGGCTGTGGTGGTGGCGGTGGACACCTGCTGAGAGGTGCCCACGGGAGTGGCGCTGACGCTGCTGGTGGTCTGCGCCAGCACGAGTTGGGGATTGGTGGCATCGCCAAATCCACGACTGAACACCGTGGTGAGGCCCGTGTAGGTGTTGGCGGTGGCTCCGGTGAGAGTGGTGCGTCCGGCCCCCATGAAGTCGATGCCAAAGGTGGAACCGGCGGCCTGGGAGATGCCGCCGCTGATGTCCATGCGGGCCGCAGCACCACCGGAGTTGACATTCACACGCAGGTTGCTTTCCAGAACGACGGGAGCGGTGATCATGTCAACGCCCACCGTCGTGCTGTTGGACTGCACCTTGCTCAGCAGAGCGCGGCCGTACTCGCCATTGTTGAAGATCAGGCTGCCGGTGCCGGAACCGCGGACAATTTCAAAACGGTGCGTGTTGTCAGTGTCGCCCATGACAAGCACGCCCGCCTTCTTGTTGCCATCGAGGGAGATGGCGGCGTGAAGGCCGCCTGTGCCGCCGGCGCCGATGTTGCTGGTCAGGTTGATGATGGCTCCGAGAGAGTTCGGAACGGAGGCGGGACGCCAGTTGGCGCTCGTGTTCCAGGAGCCGCTGCGCTGGAGGTGCAGGCTGTTCATGAGCACCGGCACCACGCCGGGTTTCGTGATGGCCACGATGATGCCGTAGTCGTTGAACAAGCTCACGTCATAGACGAGGCCGCCGCCAAGGGTGGGCAGGATGAGATTGCCGCCGCCGTCGCCGCCGGTGCGGTAATTCGTACCTGCGTCAAAGGTGGAAAGCGCGCTGATGTCCAGCCAGTTGCCCAGATTGAAGATGTCGCCCACCTGGGCTTTGCCACCAGAGGTCGCCTGGGTGAGGTAATTGTTCACGTCCTGGATGGTGATCGTGCTCTGTCCGAGGGTGATCTGGCCGTTGACCAGGATATGATCGTGACGGCCGGCGGTGATCGCGGTGGCGTCCCAGGTGAGGAAGTTCGAATCACGGTAGCCGCCGATGGAGTCGTAGGTGTTGGCGTTCAGGGCCGCGACAATCGCCGCGGTCTGGTTCAGCGTGGACTGGTTGATGTGGAACAGCGCGGAGGAGCCGTCGTTGAGGGCCAGATTTCCGCTGAAGGTCAAGGTGCTGCGGTCCGCGCCGAAGTTCGTCCCCGGGCTGAGCAGCGCACCGCTGTTGAACACATGGTTGGTGCCGTCAAGAAAGGAGTTGCCGACTGTACCCGCCGTGCCGTTGACGATGCCGTTGCCTGCCAGTGTGCCGCCGTTGTTCACAATAGTGGCCCCGCTGCCGGTGCGGTGCGTGCCGGCCGTGCCGACCTGGAGGACGCCGCCATTGACGGTGGTTGTTCCGGCATAGCTGTTGCTGGCACTGCCGAGGACGAGACGCCCGGCGTCCGCTTTCACGAGGCTGCCCGCGCCCGAGATGGTGCTGGTGATGGTGGTGTTTCCAGCCCCTCCCACGGTGAAAGCCCCCGAAGTGGCGACGCCCCCGGTGGCGACAGTGAGGGTCTGTCCACTGGTGGCCACATCGAGACGCCCCCCTCCGGCGTTGACGGTGAATCCACGCGTGTAAGTCGCGGCATTGCCGGTGTAAACCAGCGCGCCTTGCGTGGCGGCACCGCCGAGCACGACGGCCGATATCGCGTTGCCAAGATTGCTGTTGCCGCCGCCGACGACTATTTTCGCGGCTCTCACGGTCCCATCGGAGATGGTTGTGGTGCCGCTGTATGTGTTGTTGCCTGCGAGCACCCAGGTGTTCGAACCGGTCTTGCTGATCGAACTGGAACCCGTGAGCACGGGGGTGAGCGTGTTGAGCAGCGCCGCGTCACTCGTACCTGTCAAGGTCAGGATGCCGCCTCCGCCAAGACTGCCCGTGCCGGAGAAGATGAGCGCGCCGATGCCGTTGGCCTCGATCGTGCCGCTGGTGGTGAGGGTGAAGAGACGGTCCGTGGTGGAACCCGCACCAGTGTAGCGCAGCGTGCCCGTGTTCAGGACAAGATTTGCCGCGGCGGCGCTGGAAGCGCCAATGGCGCTGGCGATGCCACCGTTTTTCAAATCGGCCACGCTGAGCACCCCGCCATTGATCGCTGTCGTGCCGGTGTAGCCGTTTCCAGCCGCTGCGTCGAAGGCGATGTCCCGGCTTGTCTCGGCCGGTTTGGCAAGCGTGACATTGTCCACATCGATCACCGCGACAGTGTAATCTCCAGCCGGATTGGGAGTGCCGTCCGCATCCGCCTTGTCACCATTGACAAACCCATGCTCTGGCAGATTGAGATTGAAGCTTTCCGCCGGGGCCATGGATTCGCTGGCCTGGTTCATGGTGAAGCTCAATTTGTCACCGGCGATGGAAACCACATAAGATCCCGGCTTGATTCCAGCACCGGTGATGAGCTGGTTCACCACGAGACCGGAGGCGTCAGCAGTCACTGTTGCGGTGCCGTTGATGACACCGCTGACAGAAGTGAAGGCGTTGCCTGGCGCGAGAAGCCAGGTGCCCGCGTCCGCTTTGACCAGTGAGGTGGCGCCCGTGTTGTCGCCAATGGCCACCATCATCGTATTGGCACCGGTGTTGATGCCGCGCAAGGTAAGCGTGCGCGCGGATGTCACCCCGTCAAAGCCCATGGTGCCAATGCCGTTGAACACCAGCGCTCCCGTGCCTGCGGACTCGATGGTGCCTCCGCCCGTGCCGATGGAGAAGAGACGGTCCGTCGTGGACCCGCTGCCCGTGTAGCGCAGGATGGCATTGCCGGTGATCACGAGATTCACGGCATCATCCGCGGCAGCACCAAGGCTGCTGCTCGTGCCGCCGTTGGCGAGCGCCACCGCCTCCAGCACGCCGCCGCTGATGCGGGTGGCACCACGATAGGTATTGGCCGTGTTGTTGAGCCTCATGGTGCCAGTGCCGGATTTGGTGAGATCCATGCCCGCTCCGATGTCACTGATGAGAGCGTTTACCGTGAGAGCATTGGCGGCCACGTTGCCGATGTTCCAAGTCTGGTTAGAAGCCAGCCTGACATTGACAGTGGAATTGATGGTATGAGCCCCGGAACCAGCGTTGACCACAATGCCGCCTGCTCCGATGGTGAGCCTGTCAGCTCCTGGCGCACCGCTGATCGTCACGGTGCCGGTGGCCGCGGTACCTGCGCCGGTGAAGGTGAGCCTGCCGATCTGGATGTTCGCCCCGAGCGTGGTGTCCAGCCGCGTGGCGGAATTAGCCGTCATAAAAACGCTGTCCACCACCCCGGGCACACCGGTCGATCCCAGCCCCGTGGCAAGCGTGTTCCAGTTGTTGGGCGTGTCCCAAGTTGCGCTCAACCCGCCTGTCCAGTAGCGCGTGCTGGACGACACCGTCTCCACACCCAGGCGCAGGAACTGGGGGCCGCCCGTGGTGTTGAGCGTGAGCTTGTACGCGTTGGCAAAGTTCAACTCGTTGGCGAAAGTCGTGCTGGTGGCGGCTGACGAGATCGTCACGGTGTTCGCATCGACGATGGAGGCGATGGTGGCGCCGACGGGAATGCCCACGCCGGTAACCTGCATGCCGACATTCAGGGCGGCGGTGCTGGAAATCCCGGAAATGGTCGTCGAAAAATTGGTGACGTTACCCGTGAGGTCCTGGGAGCCGACGAGAAGGCCGTTGCTGCTGAGGCTGAACGCCGAGCCTGTGAAGGTCGAGCCTGCGATCAGATTGTACATCTGCGGAGACCCTGGAGCCCCGGCCGTGACGATGCGGGTGATCGTGGAAAGCGGATTGACGGTGATCTCAACCCCGCTGGCGTTCAGAACAACCGGCTTGGTGACGATGATGCGGTCGATGTCCAAATTGTTGGCGCCGCCGATGTCGAAGAACATGTTCACCGCCGCACCACTGGCAGCACCGATGGTCATTGCTGTCCCGGCAAACGTGGTCTGTTGCTGGAGGTTGAAGGTGCCAACCGCGTTGTTGGACAGGTTCAAGGTGGATCCTGCAGCCAGGGTCAGGGTGGCTCCGGCGGAACCAGCGGTGGCGGTGCCGGCATTGTAGGTGGCCGCCAAAGGACTGAGGGTGGCTCCAGTTGCGACACTGATGGCGGTGTTGCCAAGAGAACCGGCGGTGAGCATCAGGGTGCCAGCATTGACGCTGGTGGTTCCGGTGTAGGTGTTGACACCACCCAGCGCCCAGGTGCCGGTGCCGCTCTTGACCACGCTGGTCGCTCCCGTGGCGTTCGCGATGGCGGGTGTGAAGGTGTTCACAAAGCCGGGGGCCGAGTTGCCGGTGAAGGTGATCGTGCGCGCTGAAGTGCCTGAGTAAGCGAGGGAGGTGGCGCTGAAACTCAACGCGCCGGTGCCTGATGAATCGATCGTGGCCCCGCTGCTGCCGATCGTCAGGGAACGGTTGGTCGAGGCAGTCACACCTGTGTAGCGCAGCGTGCCTCCATTGATGACCAGGTTGGCAGCAGAACTGGAGGCGGCTCCGATGCCCCCTGCAGTGCCGCCGTTGCCCAGCGAGCTGATGCTGATGACGCCGCCGTTGATGGTGGTGGTGCCGGTGTAGTTGCTCACACCGCTCAAGGTCAGCGTGCCGCTGCCGTTCTTGACCAGGTTCAGGCGAGAGACCGTGGCAGCGGTGAGCACGCCGGAAAAGACGGTGCTGCTGTTGTCCCCGCCGACTGTGAAGGTGGAAGTGGCGCCGCTGGAATTCGTCACAAGACCCGCGCCGGCCAGGGAACCCACGGTCTCATTGCGTCCTGCGAGATCCAGCACGCCACCTTGCGCGACGGTGAGCGCGGAGCCGTCGGGAATGACCCCGGCCGCCCCAAGGCGCAACACACCGTTGTTGATGGTGGTGGCTCCCGCATAGTTGTTGCCGGTGTTGGAGATTTGCAGGACACCAAGGCCAGATTTGCCCAAACCGCCACCACTGCCGCTGATGGCACCTTGCAGGTAGGAGGTCACATAGGGGCTGTCCACCGTGATGGTGCGCATGGCCCCGCTGCCGAGGTTCACCGTGCCGGTCAGGAAAAGGCTGTGGGAAAAATTGGTGCCGCCGAAGGTGAAATCACCATTCACATTGATGTTATTTGCCAGCCAGGTGGTGTAGTTCAGGTTGTTGGTACCTGTGCCGCTGGCGTTCGCCGGGAGGGTGAAGCCCGCGTCCGTGATGCCGGAGGCGACGAAGGCCCCGCCCGGAATGAAGGTGCCGTTGACGGGCTGGCCGACGGTGAGCAGGCGTCCGTTCGGGCTGGCCATCGTCACCGCCGTCGAACTTCCCGTCGTGGTGGAACTGATCACAGTGTACCCTGATGCCATCAGGGTCGTCCCCTGACCGATGTTCAAGGCACCGACGCCAAGCGCGCCGTTCGCGATGGTGGTCCCCCCCGCAGCGGTCGCCGTGGTGCCGGTGCCTACGATGAGGGATCCCTCGTTGAGATTGAATCCATTGTTGAAAGTGCTCGCCCCGCTCAATATCAGCGAACCATTACCCGTCTTTGTGATGGCACCTCCGCCGGTGACGATAGGAGCCTGGATGATGAATCCGGTGGGAGAGGAGCCGGAAACATTGATGACCGGGGCGGCATGACTGAACTGCAACGCAGAGCTGGTCGCGGTGCTGGCCGCGGCGATGATGGGCGTTGTGCCGTTGTTGTTGTTGACGACGGTGATGGCATTGGCGGCGGACAGCACCAGGGTGTGCAACGCCCCAGGGGTGTTGAACAGCACACGGGGCTGCGTCGTGCCACCGTCGTTGTTGAAGGTCAGGCTGCCCAGCGTGGTGGTCGTCGCCCCGGAGTAGCTGAAGAAGCTCAGCGTGGCCCCGCCGTTGAGCGTCACGTTGCTGGCGGCGGCGATCTGGCTGGTGGTGGCGTTGAACTTGTTCGCGTTGGCAAACGCCACGGTCGCGTTGTCGATCACGAGGTCTCCCGGCACCGCGATGGTGTTTGCGGCGCTGCTCAAATTAAGCGTCCCGGCCGTGACAAAGGTGCCGCCAGTGTAGTCATTGGAAACACCCGCGTTCTGTCCAGGATTCAAGGCGAGAGTGCCACCACCGCTCTTGACGAGGCTGATGCCACCCGTGATTTTTGTGTTGAGGGTGGTCGTCCCCTGATTGACGAACATCACCAGCTCTCCTGAAGATGCGGTGAGCGCCGAGCCGGCATTGGCGGCGGTGATGATGGTGGCCTGCCCGGTGTTGGTCAGCAAACCGACCCCCAGGGTGAGCGTCGTGGGGGTTGAGCCGCTGCCCAGCGTGAGGGTCTGCGTGGCGGAGACGTTGCCCAGGCGCAGGGAGTTGACGGCCTTGGAGAGCGTAAGCGTGCGATTGGAGCTGTCGCTGATGTTCCAGGATGTCTCGGTGCTTCCGGAACTGATGTCCGTGCCGTCATAGGGGCGGAAGACATTCCCCCCGGCAAACGCGTTCCCCCCCACAGTGGCGCCGAGCTCGCCCACCCCCCCCCCGTCCAGGTAAGTGGCAAAACTGTTGCCGTGCACCACGGCCCAGCCGCCTATCAGGCCGTTTACCAACTGACTGGCAGAGAACCCGGAACCGTTGACCGCTGAAAGCAGGACACGGGCATTGTTGTTGTTCCCAGTCCCTCCCATGCCCACGCCGCCAGAAGCGATGAAATTCAACACGCCATGCTCCGAGGCGCCGCGAAGCAGATTGCCAATGGTGAGTTGAACGGAGCTGCCCGCGTTGACCGTGGGCACAAGGTTCACCGTGCTGTAACCACGCGAGATAACGACGGTGTCCAATGTCACCGCAGTGTCAGCCGAACCGCCGCCGCGAATGACAAAATTGCCACCCTGCAAGGTGAGCGGCACGCTCGCCGCCAGACGCACCGGATTGTCCCCGCCGAGAGGATTGAGGCCGGTGTTGTCCCAGTCGAGTGTCGCGTAGTGCACAGAGACGCCGCTCGTGGCGGTGAACGCGCCGTTGTCACGCAGCACCAGGCTGCCGCCGCGCACGGTCGTGCCGCCAGTGAAGGTGCTTTGATTGCTGAACACCAGCGTGCCGCCGCCGGACTGCTCGTAGCTCAAGTTGCCCGCCAGCACTCCTGCGAAGGTGTTGCTGCCAGTGTTGGCGCGCAGCGTCACCGCAGTCGCCGACGAATTGATGATAGTGCCGCCCACGGCCAGCGGATTGGTGGTGAACAAGGTGCCCACCATCTGATTGAATCCGTTGAGCTCGAGGACGCCCCCGTTCATGAGCAGGTTTTGGAAGGAACCCACATTGGCGGTCGGGGTCACGACGATGGTGTTGTCCCCTCCGTTGAGCACCAATGTGCCTTCATTGACGCTGGTCTGCCCGGTGTAAAACGCGCGGCCGTTGAGCTGCAGCGTACCTGCCCCGGACTTCCACAGCCCCCCGCCATTGGCATTACCTACATGACCGTTGATGGCGAGGGTGGTTGCTCCGCCAATCGTATGAAACGCAAAGAAGCCGCTGTAGGTGTTGAAGGCCGGCAGATCGAGGCCGGCATTGCCTTCAAAGGCGATCACACCACCTGTGCGGACATACTCGGTCAGGATGCCGGCGGAGGAGGTGAACTTGCCATAGGCCGCGACATTGGCATTGCTGATGCCGCCGCCGCTGTTGAGAATCAGGCTGTTGACGTTCTGGCTGAACGCGATCTTCGAATTGCCCCCGAGGGAGATGTTGGTGATCGAGTTGTTGACGAGGGAGGTGGAGACTTCGTTGGCAGCCAGCGGACGCAGCAAACCTGTCACCGAGTCACGTGTGATAAAGGCCAGACCGGAGCCATCAACCGCAGAACCAATCATGTCGGGACGGATCGTCATCGTCGTGGTGCCGTTCGCCCCACCGCCCTGGCTGCCAACGGTATTGAACGTGGTAGTGACATGCACACGGGAGAAACCGTTGACGCTGTTGGCTCCAGCGGCATTGAAATCACCACGAATCCAAAGGGTGCCGCCTGACTGGATTCCATTGAGGGTCGCCATGGTCAGCGTGATGCCCGTGGCCGGGTCAGCGTCCAGCAGCATCTCGCCAGCCCCGGCGCCAACGGTGAGCGCGGTGATGGTCTCGGTGATGCTCGCACTGGTGTTCGGCAGGATCGTGAGCAGGCCGCCGCTGATGTTGAGTGTGGAGCCTGGCAGGGCTGTCAGCGGCGAGGACAGGCGGTTATTGGTCGCCGTACCGGTGTTGTCGAGAAGGAGCGTGCCGCCATCCAAGATGGTGTGATTGGCCAGCAGCGCCCGTCCGCCGCCGCTGTAGGTGACGCCGCCTCCGGCGACAGAAAGAATGCCGGAAGTGCCGTTCGTGGCACTCTGGACACCTGTGATGGTAAGGATGCCATCGCCAGTTTTGGTCACATGGAGCGACGCCGGCGTGGCGTCGTTGAAACGATTCACCTGTCCGGAGAAGGTGGTGGAGGCATTGTTGAAGCCCACCGTCAGCGTCGGCGTGTTCGCCACGCTGTTGAACACCATGCCGGCCCCCTCCAACGCCCCCCAGTTGGTGTGCTGCCCGTTGAGATTGAGGCGGGTGCCCGATTGCAAGGTGAGCGTGGAGAAACGAGACCCGCTGTTGATCGCGCCAGATTGGATGCCGCCGGCGGCGACGTTCAGGCCGCCGGTGAAAGTGGACTGGTTGATTTGCAGAACCCCGTTGCCGTTCTTGGTGAAGCCTCCTGACGAGCCAAGCAGGCCGCCGAGTACCAAACCGGCCGTGGTCGGCGCGAAATTGGTGAAGCTGTTGAAGTCATAGGTGTTGACCGTGACTGTGTTCGCTGTCGCACCGAGGTCGATGCGTCCCACAACCAGGGGGGCGGCGGCGGGATTGAACGGATTGGAAACAATGCCGCCCGAACCAATCGTCAACAACCCCTCGCCGGAACTGGCCGTGGGTGCCGCCGTGCCGCCGCCGTTGCCATTGAAAACAAGTCCCTGCAACGTCTGCTCACCTGCCAGAACCAGAAGTCCGCTGCCATTGATGGTCACCACGTTGCTGGAGGCGATCACGCCGCCCGCCTGCTGCGCAAGGATGCCGCTGCCTGACTGCGCCCCCCCGCTGATAGTGATGCCTCCGCCAGCGATCGAACCCGTGGAGCCAATGACCAGGACGCCACCATTGACGACCGTGCCTCCGGTGTAGGTATTGGTGCCGTTGAGGGTCACATTCGCCGCGCCGTCACTGCCGGAATAGACCAGGCGCACCGCGCCGCTGCCATTGTTCTCAATGGCAGCGCCGATGACCGCGGTGCGATTGGTGCCCCCATAGGGCAGCGCATGCACATAGAGGTCGCTGGCGGCATTCAGCGTTCCGCTGGTGATCGTGCCATTGGTGATCGTGATGTTGCGGTTGTCTCCGTTGTGCGCCAGCAGCAGCCCCCCGCCCTGAAGCGTCAATTGGAAGCCGCCTAGATCGACCGTGGTCTGCGCGGATCCCGGATTGACCATGGCGAAGGTATTGACTGTCGTGTTGGCGGACAAAGCCCCCACACTGCCCGTGGCACGGATGTTGTCGGTGGCCAGCGGGGTTCCATTGAGTGTGTTGGTGGAGTATCCAGCAAAGCCCGTCTGATTCAGGCGCCCGACGCCAAGATCAGGGATGTAGCTGGCCCATTCACGGTCAACCACCGCCCACGGGCCGATGAGGTTGCGAGTCAATCCAGCCCCCACCACTCCAGTGGTGGTGTCCACCCCGTTCAAGTTGGAGATCAGGATACGTCCGACATTGCCGACCACGCCGAGGCTGTTGTCCGGAAAACGCACCGTCGCCGCCGATCCGGGCGAGCGCGACAGGGATGAGAGTGTCAGCGTGGCTGAATTGATGCCGGTGCCACCATTGGCGGACTGGATCATGTTGTAGCCTTCCGCCAGGATGACGTCCCCCACAGACTGTGCTGATTCCGTCTGCGCGCGCCCCACATAAACCAGCGATCCGCCGCGCAAAGTGATGTCCGCGCCTGTGTTCACGCGGTTGGTCAGGGCAAAGTTGAAGTTGTCATCCAGACGCAGCACGGCGTAGTGGACTCCGATGGATGCCGTGTTTGTCAACCTGCCGCCATCAGCCAGGTAGTTTGTCCCTCCCGCGAAAATGGTGTCCCCGCTGTAAGTGCTTTCATTCAGCAACACATAGGTCTGCGGGCTGCTCTTGAGAAAGCTCATCGCCCCCGCTCCAGATTCCTGCTTGATGACTCCTCCCCAGTTAAAGCCGCCGTTGTCAGCGCCCAGAATGAGCGCAGCGGCCGCGGCGTTGCTGTTGGTGATGGTGCCCGCGTTGCCTTGCAGTGCCGCGCCATCCCCGCGTGTACCAAACGCAAACTGGGACGTGCCGTTCAAGTCGAGCGTGGCGCCAGGGGCGATGATCAGGAACTGATTGGGGGTCAAGGTGTTGTTGCCACCGCCCAGTTTCACCGTTCCGGCGTTGATGACAAAGTTTCCAGTCAATGTCTGGCCGCTGATGTTGGCGATGCCAGCCCGATCGTCCGGCGCGTTGATGACCAGTGTGCCGCCGAGGTCTTTGACAAACCCGCCGGTGCCGGTCAGCAGGCTGTTGCTGGTGAGGATCGTCCCCGCTGCCACCGCGACATGGGCCTGGGGGCTGAAATGAATGCGCAGGGCGCTGTCGAGGCTGTTGTTGCCGACGGCATTGAGAATCGCACCAGCGGTGAGGGTCAGCGTGGCCCCCTGCTGGGAGATGCCATTGCCGATGTTGATGCCTCCACCTGTCTTGTCGAGCCTGATCGCATTGAGAGTCCGGTTCGTGGTTCCCGTGAAGACCGGCGTGCTGGTGATGTTCAGTGTGTGGGTCGATGACGCCGTGTCGATGTTGTTGGTGACATTATAATTCGTGAAAGCCTGGATGCCGTTGGTGTTGGCCGTCGAGCCATTATGATTGTAGGAAGCGAAATGGGTGGCACCGCCAACGGTGATGGTGCTCCTCTGGAGCACATTGTTGATCATGCCGGCGGTGCTCACTGCTCCGGGGGCATTGGTGAAGAGGATGCGGCTGGTGGCAGAGCCAAGAGATGTTCCAACGAAGCTGGTGCTTGAGTCGCCATTGTTGTTCCAACGGTCAAAAGTCAGCGTGCTGGTGCCACCAGGGTTGAAGTTGAACACATTGGTGGCGCCGCGTGCCGTGGTCAGTGCCCCAAGCGTCTCCGTGGAACCCGACCCGCCCGCCACAGTGAATGTACCTCCAATCAAGGTCAGCGCCCTGGCTCCAGTCATATGATCCAGTCCTCCCAGGAGGTTCAGCACTCCTGAGGGCCCCTGAATGGTGATCGTACCCGTGCCGCCAATCGTGACACCGGAGTTCATCGTGAACGTGCCTTCATTGACAACCAGGCTGCCTCCAAACGAACCGCTGGTCACGTCGAGTGTGAAAGTGCCGCCGCCCTGCTTGGTGATGGAACTCACCGCACCGAAACCCGTGGTGGTTTTGTTGATGCTGCCAGCCCCCACGAAAGTGAGCGCCTGGGCGCTGCTGAGCGCCCCGGTCAGATTGAGGGTCGCTCCCGTATTCGCTCCAATGGTCGCCGCAGATCCCAAGGTCACGGTTCCATTGACGGTACTGATGCCGGAGAACGCCTGCAAGGCCCCTTCCCCGTTGATGCCAGTTCCGTTCAACGTCAACGGCTCTGCGATGGTGACGCCCCCGAGTTGCAACGCCGCCCCCGTCCCGCTCACCACGGTGCTGCCACCCGTGGTTCCCAGCGCATTGTTGTGGGTGATCCGTACCGCGCCCGCGCCGATGGTGAGTCCTCCAGTCCAGGTGCTGTTCGCAGCTGCAAGCACCAGCGTGCCGTTGTCGTTCTTGCGCAGGGCGTTGCTGACGGTGCCGAGGATGAAGGCGCTGTTCAGGGTCAGTATGTTGCCACTTGTCACCTCGATCGCATTGCTGGCGCGATTGAGCTGGATCACGCGACTCGTCGCAAAGGTTCCGGTGGCCCGCAAACCCGCGCCGGTGGCGGCATTGATGTTCAAAGCCACCTGGTTGGCGGCATTGCCCAGCGCTGCATCGGTGTTCACCGCGATCACCCCACCCTGCACATCCACCAGGCCGGTGAAGCTGTTCGTGCCTGTCAGAGCCAGCGTCCCAGGCCCGGTTTTGATGATGCCTGAGGCTCCGGCAACCGCGCCGGAAAATGTGAGTCCCGCAACCCGGTTGGAGTCACTCGCGTTCGCGACATTGATGATCTGCCCGCTGCCCAGGGTTGCCGTGCCTGTGATCTCAAGGCCATGACCGTGGTTGTTGGTGACGGTGAGCGGCCCGTTCAGTGTGAAGGCCGCCAGTTGCACGGTCTTGTTTGAGGCGGAAGTGAACAGCGGAGCATAAGTGCCGCCAAGGCGCCCCACCGTCAGGTTCACCGGACCTGAGGCATTGAGGGTGACCCCCGAATTGACGACCTGACGCGATCCAGTACCATCCCCGTCATGCAGAAGTGAAAGGCCGCCGCCACTGAGCGTCAGATTGACGGTGTTTCCAGCCGTCATCCCGCCAAGCGCCAGGGTGCCCAGGCCGGTTTTCGTGATGTTGATGCTTCCCGGCCCGCCCGCCCGGCTGATAGTACCCAGAGCGGCCGTCATGCCCGGATTGTTGACATCAATGATGAGAGAGCCGGGCAGAGTGACCGTACCGCTGAGAGTGAGGTTGGTGCCCGCGGCCGCCGTGCTGTCAAAGTTGAAATTCCCGGCAGCGGTCACGTTGTTGCCGATGATGAAGTTTCCATTGGAAAGAAGACGGGTGCCGGCGGCCAGCGTCACAGCGCCCGTACCCAGCGGTCCTGCGGACACCACGCCGGGAGTACCATTGTTGAATGTGCTGCTGGCGGAGACCAATATCCCCCCGGCCTGCAGATCAACGCCTCCGCTGAATGTGCTGGCTCCACTGAGCTGCAAGAGGCCGTTACCCGTCTTGATGACCCCGGCGGCCCCCGTCATGGTGCCGGTGATGTTCATCGACGGCAGCAACGGCGCCAGGCTGACCCCATTGGCCGTCACCGCAGACACGTCGAAGGTACGGTTCGAGCCTCCCAGGTTGATGGAACCCAGGCCACCGAAGGTCAGCAGGCTGTTTCCAGTCGCCGTCGCGTTTGATGACAGCGTGACGGTGGTGGCGTTGTTGATGGCAGCGATGGTGGTGCCGCCGGCAATGCCGCTGCCGCTCACCACAGTCCCCACCGTCAGACCGGCCGTCGAGCCCAGGGTGATTGTATTGCTGCCGGTGACGAGGCGCGAATAAACCGAACCCGTGGTGATGGTGGATGCCGTGTTGGCTCCCAGGTTGGAAGACGTGGCCGTGATGTCACCATTCAGCGTCAGCACGCCGGTGCCGGCCATCAGCGTCGGCGTGCTGCCACCCGTGTTGCTGAACACCAGGCCGCCGAGGGTCTGGTTGAAACCGTTGAGTTCAAGCGTGGAGCCGCCGAGCATTGACACCGTGGCCGTGCTGGCGATCTGGTTCGACCGCCCGAAAACCACGGTGGTGGTGCGCTCCTGGAACGTGCTGCCGTTGGTGCTGGCTCCACCCGTGATGGTGACATCACCGGCTCCCAAAGCGGTCCCGACGGCGGAATTCAGCACCACAAAGCCTGCGTTCACGAAGGTGCCGCCGGTGTAGGTGTTGTTGCCGCTGAGCACCAGCTCATTGGTGCGGAAGTCGCTGATGCCGGCAAAACTGCCGCGTCCTTCCGTGCCGTTGATCACCAGCGTCAACGCTCCCGTGCCGTTGTTCACGATGTTGGAAGCGACCAGCACATCACGATTTTGAACATTTACGTTTCCGTTCACATAGCCGATGGCGTGCAGATAAAGATCAGCGGCCGTGTTTGGCGTGCCGCCGGCGGTCAGGTTGCCGTTCTGGATCTGGATCGGCATGTACAGAGCACTGACATAGTCACGCCCGGTCGGCGTGCTGCTGGTGGTGTTCGCGTTGCCATCAAGCGTCACCATCAGGCCATTGACCGCGGTGACCGTGCGCCCGAGCACAGTGGAGCCGATGACAAAGTTCTGGGGGACGCTGGCAAGCTCGATGATATTGCTGGTGGTCGAGCTGTTGACCACGGTGACCTGGGCATTGGTGGTGCTGAAACCCTGGGAGGCGATGAGGCCGCCGCTGGCCAGATTTAGCGTGTGTCCGCCGAGGTCCAGGGTGCTGTCCCCGGAGACCACCAGCGCCAGGCTGTTGATGGTGCGGTCTGCTGTGAGCGACACCCGTTGCGGCAGGGTCAGCGTCGGATTGGCCCCTCCCAGAGGAGTGTTGAGAGTGAACTGGGTGCCGTCAATGATCGAGGCCACTTGCGCGCCCGCCGGGATGCCGCTTCCGAGCACAGCATCCCCCACGTTCAGGGCGGAGGTGTCGGCAATCGTGAGCAAGTTTGTCCCCACCGTTCCGGTGGATGAAATGGCGGGATAAGTCAGTCGGATGTTGTCCGTGGCGGTGCCTGTGTTGATGTCGTTGGGGGAATAGCCGGCATAACCCGCCCCGTTCAGCGCACCCACCCCGGTTCCCGGAGTGTAGCTGGCAAACTCACGCTCAAACACTGCCCAACCGCCGATGATATGATTGACCAGGCCATCCCCGACGTTGGTGGTGGCCACTCCATTGAGGCTGGAGGTGAACACCCGCGCCCGGCTGCCTTGCGCGCCGTCCACGTTGAAAAAGCGCAAGGTGGCATGGGAACCCGCCTGACGGGCCAGGGCGGTGAAGGTGGCTGTGGAGCTGTTGATACCCGAGCCCGGCTCGGCCACGTCGATCACGCTGTTGCCCTCCGCAAGGGTCAGCGCGCCAAATGCCTCCGTCGCCTCGAATCCATTGCGGGCGCGGTATTGCAGCATGCCGCCGCGCATCAGGATGGGGGCTGTGTCGTTGACCCGGTTGTCCACCTGCTGGTCAAGGAAGCTGGTGGCATTGTTGTTTGAGATCAGCAGCGTGGCCTGGCTGATTTCGATGGATGACGTGCTGCCAAGCGTCGCATTGCCGAGCAACTGGGTGCG
The DNA here is from genome assembly GCA_016795375.1 of Verrucomicrobiaceae bacterium. Classification (GTDB taxonomy): domain Bacteria; phylum Verrucomicrobiota; class Verrucomicrobiia; order Verrucomicrobiales; family Verrucomicrobiaceae; genus Prosthecobacter. Next base: position 52,273 of record JAEUHJ010000204.1, on the reverse strand, counting down.
TCCGCCGTTGAGGATGGTGGCACCAGTGTATGCGTTGGCCGAGTAGATGTTCCAATCGCTGAAACTCCCTGCATTGGTGGAACGCACCAACGCCAAGTTGCCGTTGAGTGTGCCTGAGAAACTGCCGCCCGCATTGACAAGTCCCAAGGTGGCCTGGGCACCGGAGCTGTTGATCACACTCCCGCCCACTCCTGGCACGAGATTGGCGTTCTGGGCCACCGCAGTGTCTGTGCGCAGCACGTTGAGCACCTGGATGGTCCCGTTGAGATCCAGCGAGCCACCCTGCAAGGCAAAATCATTGTTGAAGAACAAAGTGTTGGTTCCTCCGGCCAGCTTGAGCGTGCCCTGATTGACCGACGTCAGCCCGTTGTAGAACTGCTGGCTGGACAGCGTCATCACCCCGGTGCCAGACTTTGCCAGACCGCCCGAGGAGCCGTGCATAGCCGAGGACACGGTGAGGTCTCCAAGCGCGTGAAAAATGAACTGGCGGTTGCTGGAGGTGGAAAGCCGCCCGCCACTGATGCCCGTGTTGCCGCTGAAGGCAAGAACACCGCCCCTGTCCAGAATGAGGCTCTCGGCGGAAGTGATGGAAATGCCACCGCCACTGCCAAGAGTGAGCGAATTGACGGTCATGGTGCTGCCCGTCAGCGGGTTGGCCACGCCTTGCGTGCTGCTGAGGGAGACATTCAGCGGCACCGCCGCGTTGCCGAGGTTGTTCGTCATGCTCGTCTCAAACTCAGTGGAGTCGAGGGCGCGCAAGGCGCCCGTCACCGAATCAGCGGTGGCAAAGGAAGTCCCCAGGCCCGAGGACGAGGAGTCAATGATCGCATACGGCAGGATACCCTTGTTTTTCGCGCCAACAGCGCCGTTCTGCCCGGTAAACACAAAACCCGCGCCCGTGGCCTGGATGTTGGCCCGTTCCGCATTCGCAGTTCCCAGGCCATTGCCTCGGAAAAGCACGGTGCTGCCTGAGTTGCGCGTCACCGCCCCGGTGGTGAGGTTCGCCTGCTGGCCCGTGCCAGGGGTGAGCGTGAACACCGAGTGTCCTGAATTCAATGTCAGGACACCGGTGGTCTCGCTGGTGGTTGCGGAAGCATTGCCCAGGATGTTCACCAAGCCTCCATACACGGTCAGCACACGTGCGCTGAGGCGGTTGCTCGTGTTGGTGCCGGTGCTGTCCAACGTCAATGCACCGCCAGAAGTGACAAACACCGTGCCGGTTCCTCCATTGACGCCGGGAACTCCCAGCGTGCCTGTCCCATTGAGGGCCAGGGTCCCCTGGTTCACATACACGTTCTGCCCGTTGAAGGCATTGGCCGCAGTCAACGCCCAGGTTCCCGTGCCCGCCTTCGCCAGCGAGTAGGCTCCGAAAGACAAGTCGCCATTGTAAGTCATGGTGCTTGTGACGATGCCATCACCCGCCCCCACCAGGCCCCACCAGGCGCCACGACCGCTGCCCCCGGTGCCGATGCGCGCTGTCATCGCTCCATTGATCGTCAGCATCGAGCCTGCATCAACACCGATGGTCGCCGCGCGCATCTGATTGTCCGTACCGCTGGCACCGGACATGGCGATGGTGCCGTTCCAGACATTGCCGCCCGAGACACTCCGCAAAGCACCGCCGCCGCTGATGCCGTTGGAGGTGTTGTTGTTGCCCGGTGTGAACACCAGCGCCTCGGAGAGGGTGATGCCACCGGAGAGCTCCAGCGCCGCAGCCACATTGGCGACCAGGGTGGCCGCCGTGGCGACGTTGGTGCCCAGATTGAACGATCCGGCATTTCCCAAGGCGGCGGCGGCGTTGATGCGCACCACGCCCTGCCCGATGGTGAGATTGCCGTTCCAGGTGCTCTGAGGCTGGGTGAGCACCAGCGTTCCCCGGTTGTTCTTTTGCAGATTGTTGTTCGCGCTCGAGAATGTGAACGCCCCATCCATGGTCACCGTGTTTCCAGCGGTCACCTCCAGCGAATTGTTCGTCTGGTTGAAAATGATGGCGCGGGTGTTGGGGATGTTGAACGTGCCGTCCGCCCGCAATCCTGTCGTGGTGGAATTTGTGTTGACCAGGATTTCGTTGGTCGCAGCCCCCAAGGCTCCGTCGCTGGTGAAAGCCAGCACGCCGCCGGACACGTTCACCATCGAGTTTGCGTCCACCGTCTGCGTTCCCGGGCTGGCCACATTCTGGTTCAGCGTCAGTTGCGAGCGCACCAGCGTGGGATCACTCGACGTGGTCGCCTGGCTGAGGGTCACTTGACGGCGCACGAGTGTGGGATTGTCCTGCGTGATGTTCTGGCTCAGCCGCAGGGTCGTGCCATCCACGATCTCCACCACCACCGTACCCGCCGGGATGCCGGTGCCGCTGACAGCCATCCCCACCCGGAAGTCACTCGTGCCGCCCTGTACATTTGAAAGAATGTTGGGGTTGAAGAAAGTGTCCCCCGTCGTGGTGTTCGTGACGTTGTCATTGAAGGCGGCGATCGTCGTGCCTGCGGATACTCCGTTGCCACTCACCGGCATTCCGACGGCAAACGCGCCTGCCGCGGCCACGGTGATCACCGTGGCGCCCGAGGCGGCGCTGCCGGCGAAATTCTGCACATTGACGGCCGTGACGCTGGTTCCGGCACTGATTCCCGCGCTAGGTTGCAGGCGCTGCCCGGTGACGAGATTGTTCACGCTTTCGACGGTCAAAATATTGGTGGAACCGAAAGCGGAGAAGTTCACCGCCCCGCCGAAGGAATTGGCGGCATTGTCGAGAACCAGCGTCCCTCCTCCGTTTTTCAGAATGCTGGCCGCTCCCGTCACCTGCCCGGCCAGATGCAGCCCCTGCACCACGTTGGAGGCGGTACCGGTGCCAACCGTGAAGGTCGGGGTTCCATTGAGCGTGGTGGCACCGGTCACCTGCAGACCATAATCATTGTTGTTGGAAACGCTCAGAGTCTGCCGGCCGATCGAGAGGCTGCTGATCTGCGCCCTCTTGTTCGACGCCTGAAGGAAGTAGGGAGCCTGTGTGGTGGCAGTACGCCCGACCGTCAACGCGGCGTTCCCAGTCACCGTGATGGAATGGTTGAAAGCCAGGTTTTGCGTGCCCCCCGTGCCATCGGCATCATCCAGGAGCTGCAACGTCCCTCCGGCCATCGTGAAGGTTTTTCCGGACAGCGCGCTGACCCCTTCCACCCGCAGATTCGATCCAGTCTCAAAACTCAACATGCCGCTGAACGCGGAGTTATCCCCTCTCAGCGTCACCACGCCGCTCTGTGCCGCGAATCCCGTCTGCTGTGCCACTCCGTTGGCCAGCGCGGCCGCCGCATTGATCGTCGTACCCGCATTTTTCTGTGTGGAGCGGATCACCAGCGTCGTGGTGTTGTCTCCAGTGATGCCTCCGGAGACAATCAGATTCGCGCCAGGATCAGTGGCCGGACGCCCACCGGCGATCGCGTCCAGCACGAGGGTTTTGTTCCCGGCGATGCTGATGTTCCCTCCCAAGGTCAGGGTGGACGCATTCGCCACGGACTGGATCACCGCGTTTTGATTGACGGTGATCAGGTTGTTGAACACCGGCCCGACACCTGCGGCGGTCGCACCTTTCGAGTCGAGCACCAGATTGCCCCCTGCCAGCACCACACCCGCGGAACCGATCGGGTTGTTGCCCCCCGGTGCGCCGGTGAGCACCAGCGTGGGTGTTTTGGAGAACGCCAGGTTGGTGCTCGGCACGAGCGCGGAGGCATTGCCGGTGATTTTGAAAGTCGTGCCATCCACGATCTCGACGATCACCGCTCCAGCAGGAATGCCGCTGCCACTGACCGTCATCCCGACTGACAATCCTGCGGTGCTTCCCGTGGTCAGCGTGCTGCGATAGAAGCCGCTGTCATAACTGCCGAACGTGGCGGTTTGTGCCGTGGAGCTGCCGGTCATCAGAATGTTGCTGGCGGAGCCGAGAGTATTGGCGCTGCCAGTCTGGTTGAAAGACAGCCAACCAGCCCCCGTCTTCTCGATGGTCATCGTGCGCCCCTCGTCAGTGACGACCCCGTCAAAGGCAACATTCACGTCCGAGGCAAAAGTCACCGTGTGCGTCCCCGAGGACGACGGCGTGCCGAAAATTGTCGGATCACCGGTGGTTCCGCCAAACCGAAGGGTCTTGCCAAAGCCGGCCCCGTCTCCCACGACCTGATTGCCGGTCAAGTCAGTGGATTTCACGGTCAGCGTCGCGTCATTGCTCATTTGCAGGCGTCCCAACTGGGCGGAGCTGAAGCTGGCGTTTCGCAGGTCCACCAAGGCATTCCCGGTCACATTCAGCCCGTTCCCGAGCTGCAACGCGGTGCTCACCCCGGCCAGCCCGTTCACGTCCGCCTGGTAAAGCTTGCTGAACGGAATCACCGTTCGAACCTGCCCGTTGCTGCCGTCAGTGTCCGGCCCCGCATAGCCCAGATTGATGTTCGCCCCGCCTCCGCCCTGCACATAGTCCACCCGGATGTCATGCAACCCCGACGACAGAAAGATGGGCGCGCTGGAAAGATCCGTGTTGCCTTTGCCACCGTCATTGTTGACCACAAGTTGCCCGTCGATGAAAATCCTGCTGCCATCGTCCGAACTGGCAAAGAATGTGTAGGCACCCGCCGTCCCGATTTCCACCTTGCCCTGCCATTGCACCGCCGTGTTGGAGGCGTTGATGTTCAGGTTGTTGAGCAGGTTGTCTGTGCGCAGGCTGCTCGCCATACCGGTGAAATCCACACGACTGGTGTCGCCGGTGCCATTTGTGGCGAACACCCTTCCGGACAATCCATTGGACGTCTTGTCCCCACTGATTTCGAACTTCGATCCTCCCTCCAGGGTGATGGTATTCGTCCCCAAGGGATGATTTCCGCCGACCAGATCCGAGGGGGAAACAGCCACCGCCAGACCTGCCTTGTTCTTGACTGTGATTCCCCCGCTCAAGGTGCTGGCGTAATTGAAATTCGCCTGCCCGAGTTTCAAAACGCCATAGCCGCTCCCTGGCGTGCCGGCGGTGTCCTCAAATTCCACGATCAGGCCCTGGGTTCCCGTCAGCTTCGCATTGATGCTTGCTCTATGGTCCGAACCCAGTGCTGAACTCCCTTTGAAATGAACCGTTGGAGTACCACCCGCAAAATTCAACGTGTTGTCCGCCGGATTCACCCCACTCGCGATCAATGAAAAATCCATCGCGCTTGAACTTTGCGCCTCCAGAAAAAGCCCTCCGGCGGATACAGGCGCGGTGATGAATACCGAGGAAGGCGGGCCGTTGGCCGCGTCCCCGAATTTGGCGATGTCGTTGTTGGCGTTGACCCAGAGTGACGAACCTCCGGCTCCCCAGTTCGCCGTGCTCGTGTCCCAATCTCCTGAACTGACAGGCGATCCAAACGGATTCCACAACACGGTCGCCGCACGCAACGGCGTGGCAACCTGCAGGCTGAACACCAGGAAGGTCATGAACCATCCGAGCAAGAGGCGGTATCTGCGGAGTGTTTTCATCGTGTTAAAGAGCAGCGGGAGCTGGAATCAAAAGGGGGCGGCAGTGAGGGAAAAAATCCGGTCGGAAACCGGCGGTGACATAGCACCGCCCAAGGACAGCCAAGCCATGCTTGGAATCAATTGAGGGGCGGTGAAAAAACGAGGCATGAACAATATTGCGAATAGCGCCAGAAATCTTGCCACCGTGTGACAAGATTTCCGGGCATTACGTTCAGAGAATAGCGAGGTCGTCCGTCCAGCGTCAACGCAAATACATGGACAATACAAATTTTCAGATTTCCCAAGCTTCACGGCACCGCCACAGCAGCACCATCTAGGATTTCCACCCGGAATGCCGCCAGTTCCCCAGCGTCACGAGTGATCAGCACGCTGACACGATGCGTGCCAGCGCTCAATTCGAGCGCTTGCAAGGCATTTAGCTCCTTCAATTCTGTCCCGTCCACCGCCACAACAATCCCCTTCACCGCGCTGAAACCCAGTTTCACCTTCCCACCACCGTCCAGTTTCAGCCCAAATTGCGCGATTTTAGGAAACCACGGATACATCCGCTGCGCCGGTGGCAGTTCAGCCAGCGGCAGCTCGCCGTTCACCTGGCTGAACGCGATCTGCCACGGGTAGGCATACTTTTCGTCATTCAGGGCAAAGCTGCCCACATGCCGCACATGATCGACATCCTTCTGCTCCATCTTGCCCATCACCTTCCACGTCCGCACATAACGGTTCGGCTGCGTTTTGTAGGCACCTTCCCGGCCCAGCTCGCTCAAAAACCGCACCAGATCAACGAATTCATCCTCCCGCAGGCTCGCGGTCAATCCAGGCGGCATCATGCTCACCGGGCTCATCTGGCGGCTCGCCACGGCTGATTTCGCCACCTTCACAGTCTGATTGGCGGGGTCACGAATCGTCAACTCCTCCGCCCCATCGTTCACCAGCCCGCCGGAGACCACGCCGCCATCCTTTTTGTTCACAACAACCATGTGGTAGCCCTCCTTGATCTTCTTGCTCGGCTCCAGCAGGCTCTCAATCAGGTAATCCACCGGTGCCGAGGCACCGATGCTGACCAGGTTCGGCCCCAGCACGCCGCCGCTCTCGCCGATCGCGTGACACGTTGTGCAAAGAAGCTGCTGACGGCGATAAACCGCCTCCCCGCGCGCCGGATCACCGCTGGTCTTCACTTTTTCGACCAAGGCGGCCATCTCCGGCCCCGTCAGCGGCTTGTCCATCTGCTTCACATGACCGGCTGTTTTCAACGCCTCAGCCAGCGGCCCCTGAATGCCCCGGCTGCTCACCATGCGGATGCCCTCGACCGCCACGAGGTCAGGAATCGTCCTGCCCGCCAGCGCCTTCGCCAGCGCGCCGGGAAGCTGTTTGTTTTTCAAAAACGCGGTCAAAACCGGCTTCGCGCCCTCCACATCGGCCTTCTCAAGAATCTCCACCGCCCGCTTCGCCGCGATCTGCGGCCCCACCGAGGTCAAGCCGTCAATCATGAGCGCTTTCAGCCCAGGATCAGCCGACTCGACGAACAGCTTGTCGAACAAATCGCGCGTCTTCGTCCCGCCCAGCGCCGTCAGGCCGCGCACCGCCCCGTCACGGATTGGCGGGATCGTTTTTGCGCCCGTCAGCAGCGCCACCAGCTTGTCGCGGGCCGCCTCCACTTTCCAAAGACCCGCCAGGATGGCCGCGCGATGCACCACATGCGGCTCCGGCCGGGCGAACCACGCCATCACCGTCTCCGCCGCGCCTTCCGGGATCACTTTGCGGTCCGTCGCCGCCTTCACCAACGCGTCCTGCAGGCCGATGTAGTGCGCGGCCATCGCCGCGTCATTCACCATGCCGGTCATTGTCTTCGCCTGCGCCGCATCCGCCGAGTCACCGGCCATCGCCAGCACCGCCGCCGCGTCTTCCACGCCCAATTTACCCTCTTTCAACTCCGTGAAAAGCGGCGGCAGCGCGTCACTGCGCCCCGTGCTCTTCATCGCATACACCAGATGCTTCGGACGCTCGTCCAGCTTCAATTTCCCGCTCACCACCGCCGGCATCCACACGTCCGCCTGCTCGCGACAGGTCAGCTCCAGCAGGAAGTCGAGCGACTCGTCCACCGGCTTGTCCAGCACCTTCAGCGCGACACTGATCGCCCCCGGCCTGCGCATGTCCGCCAGCACCGCCAGCGCCCACAACCGCACCTGAGGATTTTCATCCGCCACGCCCGCCTCCAGCACCTTCATCGCATCGGGAAACTCACGCCAGCGATGGCTCAGGATGCGCAACGCCGCCGCGCGGATGCGGTAATCGCTGTTCTCCCAAAGTTTGCGCCAGATCACCGGCGAAAACGCATTCACGCCCTCCCGCGCCCACGCCGCCTCCAGCAAGGCGTGCCCGTCTGTCTGCTTCGCCGCCCACGCGTCCAGCTCCGCCGTCACCTTCGCCGCGCCCTGGTCCCGCAGCTCCCGCTTCGCAAAACGCCGCATGTAGGCGCGATCACTTTTCAGCATCTCCAGCAGCTCCGCCGTGCTCGCACCCGCGATCTTCGGCTTCGCGCTCAGCAGACGCCCCTTCGCCGTCACGCGCCAGATACGGCCATGCGCATGGTCGCGGCGCGGATCGCGGAAATCCACCTCGCCATGCTGGATGATCGGATTGTACCAGTCCGCTATATAAAGAGCGCCATCCGGCCCCACCTTCACATCGATCGGCCGGAACGCCCGGTGCGTGCTCGCCAGCACATCCGGCATCTGTTTGGCGATGTAGCCGCTGCCGCTCGGCGTCAGCTTGAAACGGTTCACACGGTTGCCGCGGAAGTCGTTCAGCACGAACGAACCCTGCCAGTCCTCCGGGAAATGCGGATCCTCCACGATCTCCAGCCCGCACTGCTTCGGCTGGCCGGGACTCAGCCCGTGCAGGATGCGCTTCGCGCCCGGCGACGTGGCGAAAACGCTGCCGGGGAAGATGAAATTGATCCCCTCCCCGCCCGCGCCGTCGCACGCGAAACTCTGGCCCCAGCGATCAAACTCAAAACCCCACGGATTGATCAGCCCCTTGCTCAGGATTTCCGCGCGCCGCGTCTCCGGGCGGAATTCCCAGATCCCGCCCCCCATCAGGCGGCGCACACCATGCGGCGTCTCCATGTGCGTATGAATATAGATCGACTGCAAAAAATACAGCATCCCCTCCGGCCCCCAGCGGAACGTGTGCAGCAGGTGGTGCGTATCCTCCGTGCCGAATCCGCTGAGGATGATGTTCCGCTCGTCCGCCTTCAGATCGCCGTTCGTGTCCTTCAAAAACAGCACCTCCGTCGAATTCGCCACATACAGGCCGCCATCCCCCGGGGCCAGCGCCGTCGGGATGTGCAGTCCTTCGGCGAAAGACGTCGATCTGTCCGCCTTGCCATCGCCATTCATGTCCTCCAGCACCACCACCTGGTCTTTGGCCGACTCCCCCGGCTTGATCTGCGGATACGTCGAGCTGCAGACGACCCACAGCCGTCCCTGCGCATCCCAGTTCATCTGCACCGGCTTCTGGATCATCGGCTCCGCCGCGAACAGGTTCACCTCCAGCCCCTCCGGCACCACAAACGCCTTCAACTCCGCCTCCGGATTCGCATCCGGCATGTCCGCCAGCGATGTCGGCTGCGAAGCGCGGGCAAAACCAATCGAACAAACAAGGAACAGAGCGAGGCGGGAGATCATAAAAAGGGGAGCCGCAGATTACGCCCGCGCCCCGCCTTTTTGGCAAGCATTCTCTCCGCAAATCGACCGCTTCAGCTCATCGCCTCGCCATCCACCGCCGCCGCTCCGGTTCCAGAAGTTTTTCGATCGCGTAGCGCAGCATCGTGCGCGGCATGTGTGATGCGTGAGAGTTTAAAAACTCGCGCAGCGCCTCCACGTTGCGTTTGCCGGCCTCGCGCAGCATCCAGCCGCAGGCTTTGTGCATCAGGTCGTGCTCATGCGTCAGGAACTGCCCGCACAAACACAGCGTGTCCGCGAAATCACCCGTGCGGATGAAGGCCAGCGTCGCCAGCACGGCGATGCGCTGCTCCCACAGGCTGTTCGACTTCGCCAGCTTTCCCAGCACGGCGCGATCACGCCTCAGCAGCCACGCGCCGAGGATCTGCGGCGCGCTCGTGTCCACCAGATCCCAGTTGTTGATCCATTTCGTGTTCGCCAGATACAGCTTCACGATCTGCGCATGCACCGCTTCGTCCTTCTTCGCCTTGTCAAAACGTCGCACCAGGATCAACAGCGCCAGCAGTCGTTCCTCGTGCCAATTCGAGCGCAGCAGCTCCAAAACCTCCGCTTCCGTCAATTCATCCGTCTGCGGCAGCACCGCACGCACCTGCGGCACGGTGAGTCCAAGGAACTGATCGCCCTCGCCATACTCACCCGGACCCGTTTTGAAAAACCGCAGCGCGACCATCGCGCGCGCAGCGCTGCCTTGGGCGCGAAAGTGCCGTCGAAATTGAGTGAAGCTCATGCCAGGGCGAAATTCTCACCGCCACATCACCACTGCCGAAGCGTGCTCGTGGCAGAATCGTTCAAACGCGCCGCGCGAACCGTTGAAGATACTCCGGTCACAAAAATGCCGCAGTGCCGCGCCGCCGCCGCTGCGCGTGAAGCCCGCGCCCACGTTCCCGGAAAACTCCGGCGCGAGGAACGCCGTCTTGGGCCGCCCGCTGATGTCGCCGCAATACTGCCAGAAGCTCCAGCCGCCGAACACACGCGGCACGCTGAACTGCACGCGCGTCCCCGGCTGCTCCCCATAACGCGGGATCCACAGGCCGCAGGCACGCAGCACGCCGCGGTCATCGGAGGCCAGCGCCTGAAGCTCCCCGCATTGCCGGGCAAACGCCGTCGTCCCCCGCAGCGGCACGCTGCAATACAGCAGCGGCCACGCCCCCGTGCGCGCCCTCACGATCCGCGCCGCGCGCGCCAGCTCGCTCCACGACACACGGTCCGCGCCCTCGTTGTCCAGCACCAGCATCAGCGGATGGGCCGTCGTCCCGTTGCGCCGCGCCACCGACGCCACCGTGTTCATGAACTGCGCAAGCTGCCACTCCAGGCTCATGCGCCGCTTCATGTAATGATACGCTCCCCATTTCATGCCTGCGACACGCGCCGCGCGCTCCCGCCGCGCGTAATCCGCGTCCGCATGACCGCCCGCCGTGGCGCGGTGGATGATGAGATCCACGCCGATCACGCGCAGCACGTCCGGGCGCACCACGCCGCCATCATGGCCGAAGTCCACCGTGTTGTTCAGACAACGCCGCGCCGCATGCACCGACATCGTCTCCGTGCGGATCGGCGAGCAGCCCGTCAACAGCAGCAGCGCGGCGGCGCTCCCGTGGAAAATCACACGCGGCATCTTCATCCTCCCGGTTTAGCCGGAAGGCGCGCCCTGCGTCAATCTCCAAAAACAATCCACCGCCGCAACCGCGCCAGCAGCCTCCGCTCGCGTTTTTTCGCCAGCTCATGCTCCCAGAGACACAGCACGCGCCAGCCCGCCTTGCGCAGCGCCTTCGTCACCGCGGCATCACGCTCCATGTTCCGTGCGATCTTCGCGTCCCAGAACTTCCGGTTGGCCTTCGGGCGTCGATAATGCTCCGCGCAGCCATGCCAGAAGCAGCCATGCACAAACACCGCCAGCCGCTCCCGTCGGAACACAAAGTCCGGCCGCACGGACTTTGTCTGTTTCGAGTTCAAGGTTTCAGGTTTCAAGTTCTTCGCTCGCTTCCGCCGTGCTGGGACCTGCAACTTTGAACCTGTAACTTGAAACCGGATTGGAACCTGCCTGCGCCAACCCGTGGTGCCCTGCTCACGAAACACTGTCATCAACCGCAGCTCCGTGTCCTTGTTCCCACACGCGCGGATACGGCTCATCACCTCGCTGCGTTTGGCTTTGGTGAAAACGTCTGGCATGGGATGGAGAACACTGAAATGATTGGCCGAAAGAGAGGAAAGAGTTCAAAAAAAGCTCCTCTGATTTTTTCCTTCTTTTCTCTATTTCGGCCAACCTCCGCCTGTCTTCTCTGCCGCTCACCCGAAAAGCCGCGCCGCCGCCACCTCCACGCTCCTGCCGCCGCCATCCACGGTGATCACGCCGTCCTGCACGGTGATTTGCAGCGTCAGCGTGCGGTCCACCAGCGCGGCGAGCGCCTTCACCTGCTCCGGCGGGAGCTGCCACACGGCCAGGTTCTTCACGCGCGCGAGTTTTTCCGCCACGCCCGCCCACCACGCCGCCGCTGTGCTGCTGAAAGTGTAAACCGTCACCTGCTTCGACCGGCCGCAGGCGCGCACCAGACGCTTTTCCTCCGGCTGGCCGATCTCGATCTCATGCAGGCGCAATCCGGTCAGGTCATTCCGCACCAGCGACGGCTCCTCCGGCTCCCACATGTCCTTGCCGAACTCCAGCGTGCCGTGGTCGTTGTTCTCCGGCACGTTGAGCACCCACGCCAGCAGCCGCACCATCATCCGCTCCGCCGTTTCGGAAGGATGCCGCGCCAGCGTGATCTCATGATCCGCATACACGTTGCGGTCGAGGTCGGAAAACGAGACGCCGACTTTGTGAATGGTCGCTTTGAGTGCCATGCGTGGGTGTAGCGGCTCATGATGAAGAATTCAAGAGTCGCTGCCAATTCGCCCTCTCATGCTCCAACCCCGCCGGAAAGAGAGGGGGCATCTGGCTGAACCACTCCAATGGAGTCGGAGTGCCCTGCTCTCTGCCGGCTTTTTCGAGTTTTTTTCGCGGTGTTCCCGCGTCCTTCCACGTTTTTTTCACAACCTGCCTGGCGCAGACGTTTCACCGCCCCGGTGGATCGACTTCCTTCACGGTGGCGCCGTGTGTGTCGCTGAGGACGAGGACGGCCAGTTTCGAGACGTTGTTCAGCTCGGCGGGCTTCAGCATCGGGTAGTCGAGGCCGTTGGCTGGCATGTCGGTGCCGGAGGGAGCAGCGGCATTTTCAGGCGCATTCAGGCTGGCGTAGTCAAAGCGGCCGCGCAGGTCGGTGTAGCCGTCTTTGAAGAAGCGGACGGTGCCGTTGTTGAGCTTCGCATAGACCTTCACGTAGGCCTTCGGCAGCGGTTTGTCGGTGGCAGCGTCCCGCGTTTCGAGGCGTCCGTAGTTTTCGGTCAGCGCGAGCTTGAGCGTGTTGGCGTGGTAGGCCTGCGTCTGGCGTTTTCCGGCTCCGATGACCTCCACGAGCACGTTCGCCTTCGCGAATTCGCCCGGCAGTGGCACATCGAGCTTGGTGGCGTCTTTGGGAAGGGCCTGCGTGGCGGTTTTGTTCGGCTTGATGATGCTGAAACGGCCTGCGTCCTGGCTCACGAACGGATTGCTGCTGAAACTGAACTCCGGATCCATGAGGTAGTAGTTCAGCGTGACCTCGGAGAGGTTTTTCCAATTGAGTGAGATGGTCTGCTTTTCGACTTTGAAGTCAAAACCGGGCTCCGTGGAGGCCAAAGCGGCCTGCTGGGCTTCGCGGTCCGGTTGGTCGGCTTTTTCGGATTTGGCGGTTTTGCCTTCGATCTCGTCGGTTTGGGTCAAAACATCCGAAAAGAGCGTTTTCCAGCGTGGAGGCAGTTCCGAGCCTGCGAGCCGTTTCGAGGCCACACCACGCGCTGCAGCCACATCTCCCTCATAAAAGGCCGCGTAGCATTGGAAGTAATCATGTTGCAGCCGCGTCGGCAGTTTCGTGGCGTCGATGGCTTTGAAGCGCGCCAGCGCCTCCTCGACGCGGCCCTGCAAAAACAGGTAATAGACCACGCTCATGCTATCCATGGCATCGAGCTGCGGCTTGTGCGCCAGCGCGGTGAGGAGCTGCGTGTATTGCTGGAGCACCGCCGGATTCGCGATGCGCCACTCGCTGCCGAGACGGTGGGCGCGTTGGTTCACCAGCGGTGAGTATTCGAGGTGCTCATAGCTGCGCAGTTCGATGGGGTCGATGCTCACGAGCTTGCTCGCGAAGTAGGGGCCGTAGCCTCCGTCATCCTTCAAAAGCTGTCCGAGCATGCCCGCGTCGTTGTGCAGGAAGGCGTAGCTGAAAACGGCGTCGTTGATGACATGATGCTGGTTCATGAAGCCGATGAGCTTCTTGTAGAAATCCGCCTGCTTGCAGCGCCACGCCACACGCTCGAAGTCCAGCGCCTCCAGGTTGTTCTGCTCCAAGAACGCAAACACCTCCGCCTCGGTGCTGTTTTGCGAGACGTAATCCCACGAGGCCTTGTCCACCTGCGTGAGTTTGGCCACGACGTTGAATTCCATCGGCTTCGCCGCCGCACCGCCGACGTTCACGGGGAAGTGTGCGAACTTCACGCCGGCCTTCGCCGACACCGCGGGGAAGTAGAAGTGATACTCAAAGGTCTGCGTCGTGTAAGGCTCCTGGCGCACTTGTTTCGAATCGGTGGCCTTGCTGCCGAGGATGGGAAGCGCGCCCTGCGGGATTTGCAGCAGCACGGCGGCCTTCACGCGACTGCTCGTCGGGTTCGTGACGACCACATTCGCGCCGTAGGTCACGCCGGTGAGGAATTCATCCGTCACATACTTCTCGAACTTCTCATTGCCCTCCATCCGGTAGCGGTCGCCGTGCCGGAAGAAGCTTTGCGAGACGAGGAGATGGCCCTGCGCCAACTTGTCGCCGTCCACGGGCTTGATCTCCTTGTGGAAAAGAATGCACGGTCCGCCTGTGGTGAAGGTGAACTGGCCGTTCTCCGCCTTCGTCGTGTGTTTCGGTGCCTCAAACGGCAGATCGAGCACCGCCAGCGCCAGCATCATCTCCGTGAAGTTTCGATGCGCCTCCGCCACATTCGACGAAACAAACCCGCCCTTCGATCCCGTCGCCACCCACGCCGCGTAATCACGCCAGAACGCATTCACGGTGACGAGATCAGCATCCTGCTCGGTGATGCGCAGCTTGTAGTAGTTGTTCTCCGCCCATTCCTTCGTCGGGCCAAGCGCGCGATAGAATGCGCGGACCTCTTGGCGGGCAGTGCCTGCGGCGTCTTTGCCGAAGTAGCCGAGCGTGCCGCTGCTGACGTTGACACTGGCCCCGAGGGCGATTGTTTCGTTGAAGACAACCATTACCCTTCGTTCGCCTTCACGTTTGTCAGCCAGAGCCTCCAATTCTTTGCGACCGGTGATGCGGTCGTAACCTGCATCCGCTTTTTTCAATTCGGAAAGCTGCTGAAGTTCCTGCGCAGTCATTGAGCGACGCAACGCGCCGGGCGCGCCGCCCGCTCCCATGCCTCTGCCAAATCCGCCGCCTGAACTGGGGGCTGAAGAGGCGGCAAAAGGATCCGCAGCCATAGGCGCTGCCGCAGGCATGGAATCCATCGACGCAGATGGTGGCATGGCGACAGCGGCCTGCTGCTTCGCTTTTTCCAAGTCTCCAAGCGCAGACTTATCATCGCCATACCCACTCTCCATCGCCCGGCCACGCAGCGCCGTTTCAAACAAGCGATCGGCCTCCTCGGGATTCGGCGGGATCATCTCCCAGAGTTCGCGCACATGTCGCGCGGCATTTGGCGCTTCGTTTTGGATGCGTGAGCCCAGCAGGATGCGCTCGACGATGTTGAGGCGGGCGTAGGCCCAGGGTTCGAGATGTTTCGAGAGGTCGAGGCCGAGCAGATACTCGTCCATGAAGGTCTTGTCCTTCTTGTGGGCGAGATACGGGGCGATGACTTTGTCGAAGAAGGGCTTGTCTCTGCGCTGGAGGAAGAAGTTCAGCTCGTGGCAGGCGTATTCGCCGTATTTGGCGAGCTTTTCGTCGTCCTTGAGCTTCGGCCAGTTCAGCACGAAGGCGAACTCGGCGAGGTTTCCATTGCCGCTGAGCGTGGTGAAGAGGCTGTGGATGCCGCCGAGCGTGTCGTAGGTCTCCAGCTCGCTGGTGAGGATGTCGGCGAGCGTGAGCGACTTGCCGGTATCGAGCACGGTGATCTCTTTTTTCTGCGTGAAGGGCTTCGCGGGATCGAGATTCCGCGCGAGGCGCTGGTCGGCAAATTTGGTCGGCACCTCCGGCAGCGTGAGCGTGCGCCACGAGGCGTTTTGCAGATCCTCGGCATAGATTTGCACATGCTGGCGGTCGCCGAGCATTTTGCGCTCGATGCGCACGACGCCGTCTTTGTCGGGAACGAGGTTGTAGATGACCGGCGCGGCCGCGGCGAGGAAATCGAGGTTCGTGCCGCCTTGCGGGCCTGCATCGCGACCGTTCTTTTTCTTCGCAGGCATGGCTTTGGGGCTTTCGACAGCTCCAGCGGCTCCACCGCGAGTCATGGATGCGCCTTCACCGGCCTGATTGTCGAACGCATCGAGATCGGTGCTGCGAATCTCCCATGGATTGAGCAGCAGGCCGGGGCGGGTGAGTATGTTGCCGGGGAAGAGTTTTAGATAGCGGCGCTCGAGGATGTAGCGGTATTCATCGCCGATCTCGCGACCGGCGGAGTAGAGGTTCGGATTGCGGGCGGGCGTGCCAGCAGCCGCGCCGAAGCGTGCGAAGCCACCGAGACCGCCGAAAAGGCCGCTGCCAGGATGAAATCGCGACGCGGCGACATGCACGCGGGCAAACGGGCTGCTATGGGCGAGTTTGACGGTGATGAAGTCTTTGTCGGAGGCGACATCAATGATGTAAAGCGGCGAATTGCCTTTGAGTTCGAGCTGGCGATGTTTTCCCAGCGCCCAGCCGCCGATGACTTCGCCTTTCGTGACTTTGATGGCGATGAGTTGGTCGGCGAGTTTGAGGGAGTAGTCGCCGGGTTTGAGGCCGGTGATGGTGAGGAAGCCGTTTTCGGCTTTGAGGAGAGATTTATGGTCGGAAGTGAAGGTTCCGGCGGATTGGGAGAGTAGGGAAACGGGTTGAAAACCCGTTCTACGTTCCGGAATGCGCACGAGTTCGCCTTCGATGGCTTGGATGATCGTGGAAAGCGTGCTGTCGGCTTCTTCGAGCGGCCATGAACTGCTGCGGCCGTTGGGGATTTTCGCGGTGACTTGCTCGATGCCTTCGAGTTTGCCCAAAGCGACGCGGCCTTTGTCGTCGGTTTTGAGCGGATAAGTCTGCACTCGGGTGAAGTCGCGGTGCTTGAAGGTGAAGATGACCTGCTGGTCGGCGACAGGTTCGCCGTTTTTGCCGAGAAGCTCGAACACGCGGCTGCCATCGAAGGTGCTGAGGTGGCCGTCGTTGGTGGCTTCGGTTTTGTTGATGTCGTTGAGGATCCAAGCGTGTTGCGCTGTGAGGTCTTTTTTGGTGCCGCCGTTGCTGAGGACATCGACTTTGGCCGTGAAGGTGACGGCGAGGCTCGCAAGGCGCTCCGGCACGCTGAGCGTGTGCGTGAGGACGCTGCCAGCGCTGAGTTTGAGGTCTTTGACTTCGCGAGTCGTCGAAATGCCGTCGTGCGTGGTGCTGGTGATGGTCAGTTTTGGCTCGGTGAGCAGCTCAGGGGCGAGATGGGTCTCGCCGAGCATCAAAGCCGTGCGCACGGCCAGCGTGGCCTCGCGACGGGCGAGGAGTTGCTCGCGCTCGATGTGGAATTGGGCGTCGAGGCGATAGTCTTCGGAGTTGTGATTGAATTGCGTAAGCGTGGCGAAGGTGCCGGCGGCATCGCCGATGATGAGATTCTTCGTGCCAGGCTGGTTCGTGAACGGAATGGCGATGCGGCCGAGTTTTTCATCCACGGTGAGTTTGCGGCCCTCGAACCACGCGACGGCGTCTTTGACGGGCTGGTTCTTTTCATCGAGAACGAGCACCAATTCGCCCGCGGGGCCGGTTTGCTGCAAAACATGCCACTGGCCGGTGCGGATGAGCGCGCGGCTGCTGCGGCCGCCGCCGATGAATTCGATGATCCAGGCGCCGCGTTTGCCTTTGAGGTCGGGGAAGGCGAATTTTTGCCGCGTGCGCTTGAAGGGGCTGGTGTCGAAGGTGTGCGTCTGCTCGCTGTTGGCGACGAGGCCGTCGAGATTGAGGTCGGTGTTGAGCTGGCGCTGCTGCGTCTGGAAGAAATTGAGCGTGTTGAGCTCGAAAATCTTCACGATGAGCTTCGGCGTGTTTTTGACGACGACGTCGAACGCGATGTCATCGCCCGGCAGGAACTGCGGCGCGTTCGTGGCGGGGAATTCGATGTCCACACGGTCTTTGAGCGCCTGAAACTCCGTGGGCGT
Source organism: Verrucomicrobiaceae bacterium (assembly GCA_016795375.1). Classification (GTDB taxonomy): domain Bacteria; phylum Verrucomicrobiota; class Verrucomicrobiia; order Verrucomicrobiales; family Verrucomicrobiaceae; genus Prosthecobacter. The sequence goes on along the minus strand of JAEUHJ010000204.1, from coordinate 34,654 downwards.
GATGAGCGAGGCCCATTTCTCGGCATTGCCGATGCCATTAGTGATGAGCGCCTCGGCGAGGATTGGTCGCAGCCATTTGTCGCTGACGTGCGGCGTCCACGGCGCGAGGAGTGCTGGAGCGGTGGAGTTTTGGTCGGCTGAACTGGCGAAGAGGTGGAGGAAGTAGTCGCGGACGAGTTCTTCGTCGTTGTGGACGGGCGGGGAGCTCACAAGTGGGTCGCTGAGGTCGGCGTCGAGGTCACACCAGTCGGAGTTGTAGGTGCGGAGGAAGTCCTCATTGATGTAGGCCATGCGGCGCGGGAGCTGCAGGTAGGCGAGGAAGCGCCCGCGATCATAGACGCCCTTTTTGCGGTCGTGATCGAGGCGGAGGTAAAGGATGCGGGCTTTGAGAGTTTTATGCGAGTTGACGCCCTGCGCGAAGGCCCACACGCGGTCGAGCCAGACCTCGCGCTCGGCTTCATCGTATTCGAGGCTCACATCGGCGCTGGGGGCCAGTTTGCGCAGGTAGGTGTAGATGAAGTTGGTGCTCTGGCCGTGCTCGGCTTTCAGCTCATCAAGCTGCGAGATCAAAAGCTGGCGATGAATCGGCAGATCGCCGAAACCGATGAACGGCTCCGCTTTGAAGTCCGCATTCAGCGCGGCGACGAGGTTCGGCACATCGGGGCGCTGGAGTTTTTGCAGCACGGCGCGGCGCTGATCGGGCGTGAGGGCGATTTGATCTCGGAGGAGGGAGGCGAGGGCGTCCTGCGAGAGGCTCTGGAGGCCACGGTCGTTGTTCAAGGCATCGCGCAGGAAGACCTCGCGGCTGATTTTCGCCGGATCGAGGCTGGTGGGCAGGTCGGGCTTTGCATCCGGCACCTGCCGCTGGTGGTCGTGGCGGATGCCGAGGCGCTCGATGAGGTATTTCAGCGTGGCTTGCGGGTTCTTCTCGTAATCGAGGACGGCCTCGCGGTTCAAAATGACGCGGCGGGCCTCGTTTTCGTCCGGCGTGCGTTTGCGCCACTCGTTGAGGAGGGTGTTGAGTCTGGCGGTGTCGCGGGTGTTTTGGTAATGGAGGGCGTGGAAGAAGTAATACTCATGGGAGCCGGGGACGAGCTCGGCGAGGGCTTTGGCACGGTCGGCAGCGAGGGCGAAGCGCTCGATGAAGCCGATTTCATTTTCGGCGAGGGCGGCGAGGGGCAGCAGGAGGACGAGGGCGAGCGTTTTCATGGCCGTTGACGGGATGTGGAGCAATGATGCGGCGAGCATCACGGCGGTGGCGAGCTTTTATTGTAAAGAGGCTGTCAATTTGACCGTCGGCGGGCAAGGCAGCACGGCTGACGCGGGCAAAAAAGCGTTTGAAACAGGGGGGGCGGGCACTACTGTCGCGGCCCTCACCCCAGACCCACATGGCCGACGCAGCAAACAAGTATTCCCAGAACGCCCCCGGAGCCTATTATGTCGATGACCAGTGCATCGACTGCGACCTGTGCCGCGAGACGGCCCCGGCCAACTTCAAGCGCGATGATGACGGCGGCCATTCCTTCCTCTACAAGCAGCCGGAGAACGATGACGAGCGCAATCTTTGCGAAGAAGCCCTGACGGGCTGCCCGGTGGAGGCGATCGGTCGCGACGGCGAGTGATTCTTTTTCCGCTCCGCCGGACAACGGCATGGCTTACCGCAGGGAAAGCCAGCGGGGAGTGAGCAGCTTGTTGAGAAAAACGCACTGGTTTGACTGTGCGTTCGGAGGAAAGGAGACCTGCACGGTGTAGCCCTTGAGGCTGGTGGGTCCGGTTCCTGCCATGTCGCTTTCCAGCCAGCGGGCGAGCTTTGTCCCTCGTTCACAGTAGGCATAGATGGAGCTTTCGCCGTTTCCGGCGGTCAGCTTGACGCAGAGATACTTGTCAGCGTCGGAGAACTCAAAATTGAAGTACTCAAAACGCCGCGCATAAGCGCGCAAAGTCACGGGTTTGACAGGGCGCTTTTCCCGGAAGTCTCCAAAGGACATCTCGCCGTAACCCGTGAGACTTTCCCAATCGATGCGGAACTTGCCATCCGTCTCGCGCAGCATGGCGACTTCCAGCGTGCCGCTGGGACGGTTGCTGGTGTAGCTGAAATAAAGAATCTCGATGCCGTCGATCTGATACCGAGCCTTGCTGACGAGCCCGCCCGGCATGGGATCCGCCCCCTTCTGCGTCTCGTAAAAGTCTTTCATCAGGTCTGAGACTCGGTCCGAGCGGGCCACGAAAGGCACTTTGTCCTGCCATGCTTCAATCTTCCAATACTGATCGAGCATGGCGAGCGCCTGCACGACTTCCTCGGAGGTTTCCAGAAGCGGCAACTCCTTGATGGAGAATTTTCCCGGAAGTTCATCGTCGGAGGGTGGGGCGGTGGCGGACGCCGGGGCAGGAAGCTCGCTCACGTTGGAAGCTGGCGGTGCCGACGGTGAGGGTGTGGCCGCGCCGGTGTCGATCATGAGTCCCATTTTTTCCAATCCCTGGGCGCGGGCCTCGGCCTTTTTCGCCAGCTCAATCAGCATATTGCGGTTGGAGAGGTTTTCGAAATACCATTTCCATCCGACAAAAAGCGTCAGCAACAGGCAGATGCAAAGCGTGGCACAGACGCCCAGGAAGGCGCGGTGGGAACCGTTGGAACCGGAAGGCGAAGACATACGTTGTTGTGTATGAGCGGGCGGCAACGACCATCTTGGCGGGGAATCGGCCCAGGCTCAAGCACTTGGTTGCCGCCTCCGCGTCTCCGTCTAAAGTTTCCCGTCCATGAATTACCCGGAAAAAGCCCGACACGTCATCCAGCTCGAAATCGAGGAGCTGCAGCGCCTGCATGCGCGCATAGACGGGAACTTCGCCCATGCCGTCGAGAAGCTGCTGTCCTGCGTCCGCGGCAAAGGGAAACTCATCGTCTGCGGCGTGGGCAAGAGCGGCAACATCGGGCGGAAGCTGGCCGCCACGCTCAACAGCACCGGGGCCACCACCGTCCTGCTCAATGTCGGTGACGCCCTGCACGGCGACCTCGGCGTGGTGGATGAGGGCGATCTGGCGATCCTGCTCAGCTACAGCGGGGAGACCTCCGAGCTGCTCGATCTCCTGCCGCACCTGAAGCGCTTCGGCATTCCGATCATTGCCGTCACCGGTGGCCAGCAGTCCACCCTGGCCAGAAATGCCGACGTCGTGCTCGACGTGCAGGTCACGCAGGAGGCATGCCCTCTCAATCTCGCGCCCACCTCCAGCACCACGACCATGCTCGTGCTCTGCGACGCGCTGGCGATGACCCTGCTGGAGGCCAGGGGGGTGCGGGCGGAGGATTTTGCGAGGCTGCATCCCGGCGGCTCGCTGGGCCGTGCGCTGCTCACTCGCGTGAGTGATGTCATGCGCAGCGGCGGGCAGCTCGCCATCATCACGCCTGAAACCCTTGTAAGGGAGGCTTTGCAGGCCATGACGAAAGCGCGCAGCGGCGCCGCCGTCGTCGCCAACGCAGACGGCACGCTCGCCGGCGTCTTCACGCATGGCGATTTTGTCCGCGCCTTCCAGAAGGACCACCGCATCGCCGAGAGCGCAGTGCGCGAGTTCATGACGCAACGCCCCATCAGCATCCAGGCCGGCAAGCTCGCGGCCGAGGTGCTCGCCACGTTGCAGAACAACCGTGTCGATGACATCGTCGTCGTGGATGACGACGGCAGGCCCGTCGGCATGGTGGACACGCAGGATCTCACGCGGCTGAGGTTGATATAGAGCTCAAAGTTTCAAGCCGGGCACTCGGACAACGTGAAACTGTTTCAGAAGTCCGTCACCTCGCGGTAGTGCCGCACGCGATGGCCGCGTTTGCGCATCAGTTCGACCAGGCCCGTGTCCGAGATGAAATGGAGCGTCCCGGTGAGCACCATCACCCTCTCCCCGTTTTTGAGCATCTGCTCCAGGCGGCCCATCCAGGCCAGGTTGCGGGCGGTGACGAACAGCTCGTTCAAGTCGGGGTAGCGTTCCGACTCGCGCGTCATCATCTCCTCCAACGCCGCCAGGTCGCCATGTTTCCATGCTGCGACGATTTTTTCGTATTCCTCCGCCACATGGCTGATCTCGGCGAGTGTCTGCTCCAGCAACTCCCGCTGCTGTTTGTCGCTCAGAGAGGCGAAAAGCTGGATTTGAAACTCCGCGGTCTCGAGTCCCTCCGCGGGCTTGCCGTCCTCCTTCGCCCGTTTCTCAAAATAGGTGTCCACCCCCATCTCCGCCTTCGCCCCCAGACTGGCATATTCGAGGTTCGTCATCAGCAACGCCATGAACCACGGGCGGTAGCGGTTCATCGAGGAAACCTCCAGCTCGCGCTTCTCCGTCCACTTTTTCACCGCCTCCCACGTCTCCCTGCCCACGTTCGCCTCCAACGACGTGTCCGCTGAATACAGGCCGAGTTGCGACATGCGGCCCGCCAGCTCCGGCCCGGACGTCGCGCCCGGCGGCAGCTCCAGCACGAGCTTGTTGGAACTCGCATAGGCCGCCTCGTAGGCCGGAGCCAGCGGGTAGTCCTTCTCACGCAGGATGTGGATCGTGCCGCAGAGATACAGCCGCCCGCCATTCGGGCCGTCCACCACCCACACGCTGCCGTCACCCTCCCCATCAGGAATGAATTTCTCAGCCTCACGCTTACATGCGACTGCGCAAACGACGAGCGCGAAGAGAACAACAAGACGGAGGAGCAGCATCGGCGACCCAAACACGCGCTGCAAACGGGATGCAACCATCAACTGCAACCGCAAGCCGGCGCTTTCTCCCCGGGTGACAAATCCAGCCTTTCCGTCATCATGCGGTCATTCCGCATGAAACTGCTGCCTTTGCTCGTCCTCGCCGCGCTGTCGTTGCAGGCCGCCGAACCCATCGAGATCAGACTCTGGCCTGATGGCGCTCCTGGAGAAATGCAGCCGCATTCCAAAGCCACCGATGACTTCATCCGCACCAGGGCCGGCAAAAGCACCATCACCGACATCCACGATCCCACGATCACCGTGTATCGGCCTGAAAAGCCCAATGGCACGAGCGTCATCGTCGCGCCTGGCGGCGCTTACATTTTCCTCTCCGCCGTTCACGAAGGCACGCAGGTCTGCGAGTGGCTCGGCAGCATCGGCGTCACCAGCATCCTGCTCAAATACCGCACGCCCACCCGCGACGAGGCCGCGCCGCACGAAAAACCCGTCCGGGATGCCGCCCAGGCTCTCTTGCTCGTCCGTTCCCATGCCAAAGAGTGGGGACTCAATCCGGCCCGCGTCGGTCTGCTCGGCTTCAGTGCTGGCGGGAACCTCCTCGCCCACCTCGCGTGTGATCGTCCCGTCGCCTCCGCCCTGCCGGACTTCGGCATCATGATCTACGGCGGCGGTTTTGTGGATCCCAAGTCCCCCGCGAAGTTCAAAGACGGCTTCAGCGTGCCCGCAGGCGCGCCGCCCATGTTCCTCGCCTGCGCCCATGACGACGGTCAGAATCCCGCCGCCGCGGCCGTGCTCTACCTCGAATACAAAAAGCGCCGCATCCCCTGCGAACTCCACCTCTTCACCCAAGGCGGCCACGGCTTCGGCATGCGCGACAACCATCACCCCATCAACGCCTGGCCGCAGCGCTGCGCCGAATGGATGCGCAGCATGGGCTGGCTTGAAAACGCGCCCTGAGATCTGAGCTGCCTTGATCCTCCTGATCTCGTTACCATCACACGCAACAACCAGCCGCCGCCGTTTCCCCACCCTCGCCGCCAGGTTGGTGATAAGCGGTTGCGAACACAGCGCCGGTTTGCGCCGTGTCTCACGGCAGTCTTCGGCGCTGGGCGCCCTGGTGACGATGAGGGCGCTGCATACCGGCGCATGCGGAGACGATTTTCTGTGACAGTATCCTCGCTCTGGCTCGTTGTTCATTCTCAGAGACGGACGGCCTCACCCTCTGCAGCACACCTTCATGAAAACCATCCTTGCCGCCATTCTCGTAGTTTCATCCGCCATCGCCGCTGACGTCGCGTCGATCACGAAACAAGAGCTGCCGTCGCTCGTGGAACTCTACAAGGAGCTGCACGCGAACCCCGAGCTTTCCCTGCACGAGGTCGAGACGGCGACGCGGGTCGCCAAGGAGCTGCGCGCGGCGGGCCTGGAGGTCACCGAGAAGGTCGGCGGGCATGGTGTCGTCGGTGTTTTGAGGAACGGTGACGGGCCGGTGATCCTGGTGCGCACGGACCTGGACGCGCTGCCGGTGAAAGAGCTGACCGGCGCGCCTTATGCCAGCACGAAAGTGGTGAAGGACGACCAGGGCAACGAGGTGAACGTCATGCACGCCTGCGGGCACGACATCCACATGGCCAGCTTCATCGGCACGGCGCGGGTTCTGGCGAAGACGAAGGAACAATGGCAGGGAACGGTCGTGATGATCGGCCAGCCCGCGGAGGAGCGCGTGCTGGGAGCGCGCTTCATGCTGCGTGACGGGCTGTTTTCAAAATTCCCGAAGCCGGACAAGGCCGTGGCGTTGCACTGCGCGTCCGACATGGCGCACGGGCAGATCGGCATCGTCGAAGGCTTCGCCCTGGCGAATGTGGACAGCGTCGAGATCAGCGTGAAAGGCGTCGGTGGCCACGGTTCGATGCCGCATTTGTGCAAGGATCCGATCCTGCTCGCCTCGCAGATCGTGCTGGCCTTGCAAACCATCGTCAGTCGTGAGGTGAGGCCGGGCGATCCGGCCGTGGTGACCGTCGGCAGCATCCACGGCGGCACGAAGAGCAACATCATCTCCGACGAGGTGCGCCTCCAGCTCACGCTGCGCAGCTACAAGACTGAAACGCGCCGGCACCTCATCGACTCCATCAAGCGCATCGTCAAAGCGCAGGCGGAATCCGCGAACATGCCCGCCGGCAGGATGCCTGAGGTCATCATCTCCCCGGACAGCGCCAGCGCGCTCTACAACCAGCCCGCGCTTTGCGCCGAGGTGCGCACGCTCGCCAGTCAGGCGATCGGCGCGGACAACGTCCTCACGCGCGAACCGGTGATGGGCGCGGAGGATTTCTCCGAATACGGCATGACCAAGGAAAAGGTGCCGCTCTGCATGTTCTGGCTGGGCACGCAGCCCCCGGAGGCTGTCTCCCAGGCAAAGGCCAAAGGCGCCACTTTGCCGTCGCTGCATTCCCCGCTGTTCAAACCCGTCCCAGGACCCAGCATCGAAACCGGCGTGAAGGCGATGGCCTCCGCAGTGATCGGACTGATGCGCGGGTGACCTCCCCGCGTCGGCTACTTCCGGCTCAGCTTGTAAAACAGCCAGCCGCCGATGCCGAGAAAGATCACATTGGGCGCCCACATGATCAGATGAGGCATTGAGGATGGTTTGTCGTTCAACGTGTCGGCAAGGATGATGAACACGATGTAAACCGTGGCCGTGATCAGGCTCAGCGCGAAGCCGGACGATGTCTCGCGTCGTTGAGCCGTCACGCCGAGTGGAATCCCGACCAGCGCGAAGGTGAAGCAGGCCAGCGAGAAACTGTAGCGCTTGTGCAGCTCCGTGCGTGAGAGCGAGCGCGTGACATCGGTCAGGACATCACCATTGAAGCTGTCCTTCCAGGTGGCCACCTCCTCCGCCAGCGCGGCGGTCGTCTTCATGCTCGCATTCACCCGCACCGCGTCTTTCTGCATTTCAGAAAGAGGGAATTCGAGAGGAAATTCCTCCAGGCTCAGCGGTTTGGGAACGCCCCCCTGCCCTTTGCCGTCGGCGGCGGGGAGGTGCTCGATGCTCACGCCCTTGAGCAGCATGGTGAAGTCCAGCTTGCCCTCCGCCGTCTGGATATTCCCCTGGTTGGCGCGGATGTAGCTCCCGGCATTGGAAGCCTCATCCAGCTTGATGATGTGCAGATCCGACAGCGCCTTGTCGTCGCGTTTGCCGGTGTAGATACGGTAGCCGGGCACGCGTTCCAGCACCTGACCTTCCTGGAACAATGTTTCAGGATTCTTCACCGCGACCTGGTAAAACAGCCGCTTCATGTGATCCTTCGCCGCCGGGGCGAGGCTCACATTCACCCAGAAACAGATGCCGCTGAGCAAAAGCGCCAGCGCAAAGACGGGCACACAGATGCGTGCCATCGACATGCCGGTCATGCGCAACGACACGAGCTCGTTGTCGGCGGACAGACGGCCGAAGACGAGCAGGATGGCGGTCAGAAAAGCCCACGGAATGGTGAAGATGAGCGAGAAGGGGATCACCATCGCCACGAACTCCAGGATCACCGAGATGGGCAGCTCGGTGTTGCCGAGCAGTTCGTCGAGCTTTTTGTACACGTTGCCCAGCACCATCACGCCACTGAGCAGCGCCACGCCGATCAGCGTGGCGGAGCCGACCTGGCGGCCGAGGTAACGGTCAAAAATGCGCGGAAACATGTGCCAGCGAGGCTAGCGAGATGTGAACGTGGGGCAAGTAGCGCGGACATTCCAGTCCGTGAAAGTGAGTTCTCGACGGCGGGCAAGAATGCCCGCATCACACCACCGCCTTCTTCACCTTGCCGAAATCGGTACCCAGGAAGCGCCTGGCGAGGTTCTCCGCCTGTTCGGAATGGTCCGTGAGATAGATCTCAAGCGTTGGCTTCGACTTCGTCGTGCGCAGCGATCCGTCTTGTTCCAGTTTTGCCTTCACATGCGCCGCGCAGGTGCTTGCCGAATCCACGAGGCGCACTTTTTGGCCCAGCATGCGCTTCAGCACCGGAACGAGCAGCGGATAGTGCGTGCAGCCGAGCACGAGCGTGTCGATGCCCTTGTCGAGCAGCGGCTTCAAATACTCGCGCAGCACGGATTTGAGCGCCGGATGATCCGTCCAGCCTTCTTCGACGAACGGCACGAGCAGCGGCGTCGCCCTGGCCTCGATCATCACATCCGGCCGCCGCATGGCGATTTCATGCTGGTAGGCATGGCTGCGGATCGTGCCCGCCGTGCCGATGATGCCCACGCGTTCGCACGAAGTCTCCGAAAGCGTCGCCTCCACGCCCGGGCCGAGCACGCCGATGACCGGCACACGGAACGTCGCTTGCAAGGCGGGCAGAGCATGTGCCGTGGCCGTGTTGCAGGCCACCACGACCGCTTTGACGCCGTGTGAGACGAGAAACTGCGTGTCCTCCATTGAGAAACGCCGGATCGTGTCCGGCGACTTCGAGCCGTAGGGCACGCGGGCGGTGTCGCCGAGGTACACGATCGATTCGTTCGGCAGCAGGTCCCGCAGCGCCCGCACCACGGTCAATCCGCCCACGCCGGAGTCGAAGACGCCGAGGGGACTGTTTGCGGTGACGGAGCTGCTCATTGGGAATGGGGAAAGGCGATGAATGCCGTGGCCCGGCGGGCCTGCAAGGTGGCATTTGGGTGGTGCGCCCCGCCACACGACAAAAAAACGTCGCCAAGGGAACAAAGGCCACGCTAGGCTGGCTTGATCCCTACTCGCATTCCTCATTCCATGAGCACGACGCAATCTGGTTCCAAACCCTCCGGCGGATGGCAGCCTCCATCACTGGAGGAGATGCAGGCAATGTTGCCGCAGTATCGCTTCGAAAAACTGCTCGGGCGTGGCGGCATGGGGGCGGTTTACAAGGCCGTGCAGGCTTCGCTGGACCGCGCGGTGGCCATCAAGGTGCTGCCGGGCGCCCTCATCGGCGATGAGGACGCGCAGTTTGCCGAGCGGTTCAAAAACGAGGCCCGCACGATGGCGAAGATGAACCATCCGAGCATCGTGAACGTCTTCGACTTCGGCGAGACGCAAAGCGGGCTGCTGTATTTCGTCATGGAGTTCATCGACGGCACGGACGTGGCGCAGATGATCGTCGCGCAGGGGCGGCTGCCGGAGGACTACGCGCTTTCCATCACCGCCCATGTCTGCGACGCGCTGGCTTATGCGCACGCGCGTGGCGTCATCCACCGTGACATCAAGCCCGCGAACATCCTCATCAACATGGAAGGCGCGGTGAAGGTGGCCGACTTCGGTCTGGCGAAGCAGAGCGATTCAAGCCAAAGCGGCCTGACGAAGACCAACATGGCGATGGGCACGCCTGATTTTGTCGCGCCCGAAGCCCTGATTCCCGGCATTCCGCTGGACGGCCGCGCGGACTTGTATGCGATCGGCGTGATGCTCTGTCAGATGCTCAGCGGTGAAATTCCGCGCGGCATGTGGACCATGCCGGGCGTGAAGCTGGGCACCGATCCGCGTTTCGACGCGATCATTGCGAAGGCGATGCAGACGGATCGTGAGGCGCGCTATCAGAGCGCGGCGGAGATCCGCAAAGAACTCGACACGATCCTGGCGCTGCCGCGTTCGGTGCTCATTCAACGCCAGCAGGAGGCCGCGGAAGCGGCTGCGCGGGCGGCACGGGCGCAAAAGCCTGCCGCGAGTCCGGTCGCGTCGGCAAAGACAGATGAACCGGCCCCTGCGGCGAAGTCTGAAAAGGCGAAATCGAAGTCCAAATCGAACGCAGGGCTCTGGATCGGCCTCGGAGCCACGGCCGCGGCTGCCATCGGCGTGTTTTTTATCCTCGGCGGCAAGCCGAAACCGCGGCCGGTGGCCTCGTCCCAGCCCCCGACCGTCAAAACATCGAAGCCAGCCCCGGCATCCCCCAAGTCGGCGACACCACCCGCACCCAAGCCCGCCGTCGTCGCCACACCGCCGCCTCCGGCGTTCACGGAGCCGGTTCCCGTGCTGGGTGCCAAGGCGGTGGAACTGCTGCCGGGCATTGATCTGGGCTTGGACGCGGTGACTGGAAAATGGACCCGCGATGGCGATGCGGTGACCCACTCGGGGCGCAGGGGCGACTGGCATGCACGCCTCCAAGTTCCCGTGCGTCCCAGCGCAGGCTACATCCTGGATGCGGAGGTCACCCCGAGCGAGACTCCGGGTGAGGTGGCGCTGTTCCTTCCCTTCGCTCAGGACGGCGATGATGAATTCCAAAACACCCTCTTCACCATCCAGCACGGCAACCATGGGGAGGTGAGGGCCGGCTTCGTGCATTTCCAAGTTCAACCGGCTTTCACCAGAGGCACTCCGGGCTGGGTGAGTCTGGAAAAACCGCTCGTCGGCAGGAGCCGTATCACCGTCCAGGTCACGCTGCAGAAGCCCGACCGCCTGTCTCTGAAGGCCTGGCTGAACGGATCACCGCTGCTGGCTTGGGAGGGGCCGCGCAGCGAGACGAGCGGCGGCTCGAGGGTCTGGCGCCCGGCCAAAGCCGGCCACTTCGCCTTTGGCGCTTCAAGCGAAGGCACCACCTTCCATCGAGTGCGGCTCCAGGCCGTCGATGGCGAGGTCTCCTGGATTCGCGAGCCTGCCAAGCCGACGGTGGCTGCCACCTCCCCGCCGCCAGCGATGACGTCTGCCGCGCCCGTGTCGCAGCCCCCGGCACCCGCCGATCCCGTCTCCGCGAAGCTCGCCAACCTCGAAAAAACCTTCTTGGAAGCCTATGAACGACAGGCCGGAGCCGCGCACAAAGCCGCCGTGGCCGATTTGAACACCAAATACACCGCCGCGCTGGATCGCAGCATCGCCACGGCTTCCAAGGCGGGCAAACTCGATGAGGCGCTCGCGCTGCGGAATGAAAAAACGCTCATCCAGAACACCGCCGCCGTGCCGGAGATCGATGGCGAGGACACGCCAGCCTCTCTGCAAACCCTGCGCAAGACCTGGCGCGGGCAGATGACCTCCCTCATTGCCAAACGCGATCAAGACGCCGCCCCGCTGCACGCCGCGTATGATCGTGCGCTGGCGGCCTACCAGGACGAACTGACGAAGGCGCAGAAGCTCGACGAGGCCACGCGCGTGAAGGGCGTGCGTGACTACGTCGCCTCGCAGCGTGAGTCCGCCGCACCGACCAGCACCTCCGTCGCTACCACGTCGCCTAAAGCCCCCCTCGGCAGCAGCGGCAAGACTACAGTGCCGACCGCTCCCACAGCACCGCCCTTGCCGGCGGCCAAAGTGCTGCCACCACTGGCGCCTGCCACCCAGGAGGAGATCCGTGCGCTTTGCGAATTCGCCGTCGAGACGGGAGCCTGGGACGTGAAACTTCGAAGCGACGGCGAGGTGAAGAAATTGAACAAGGGTGAACCCGTGCCTAAAGGCAAACTCACCCTCGTGGAATTCTACGCCAACACCTTTTCCTTCACCCCGGACAAGGATGAACGAAAGTGGTTCGAGATCCTCGGCCGTACGCCGGACCTCGAAAAGATCGGATTCTTCCAGTGCCCAGGCACCATGCCCGTGGAGATGCTGCGTGGTGCGGCGAAGCTGAAAGCGGCGCATCTCATGCCAACCGCAGTGGATGATGCCGCCTTCGCCCATCTCTCGGGCCTGAAAAATCTGGAGTCACTCTCCATCGGCAACCTGATCAAACATTTTCATGGCACGGGTCTGGGTTACATCAACGAGAACCTGCTCGAACTCACCACCAGCAGCCCCAACCTGACCGCGGAGGGCATGGCCTTCCTGCCCCGCTTCAAGAAGTTGCGCAAACTCGATCTGGCCGGCGGCCGCCAGGGTGCAGGTAGCACCCTCACCGATGCCATGCTGGCAGGGCTGACGGCCTTGACGGAACTGGAGGACTTGAACGTGTCCGATCGCAGCCTCGACGGCTCCTTCCTCGCTCATCTGCCCGCGAACTCGAAGCTCAAGCGGCTCGACCTGCAAGTCGTCAAGACCTTCAAGCCGGAGCATTTCAAACACCTCGCCAGGCTCAAGAACCTGGAGATTCTCAGCATGCCGCCCGTCGATCTCCCGCCAGCAGCCGCAGCCGTCCTCGCCGGACTGGGCAGTTTGCAGGAACTGACGCTGAATTTCAACGCCCTCTTCACCGGCGAAAGCCTGCAAAACGTGAAAGACTTCCGCAGCCTCAGGGAGTTGGACGTGAATGTCTGCCCGATTTCCGACGCTGGCCTGGCAGCGATCGCGAACGCCATGCCGGAGCTGAAGATGTTCCGCATGGGCCATGACAACCGGAGCAAGGCGACCCTCACCCCGGAGGGTTTTTCGCGGGCCTTCGGTCGCCTGCGGAACCTGACCTCGGTGCAGTTCAGTGGAGACAAGATCACAGACGAATGGCTGCCCCACATCGCCCAGCTCAAATCCGTGGACTATCTCATGCTGACCGGTGCCAAGATCACGGATCAAGGTCTCGCGCCCCTGATGAAGCTGCCGCTCGGCTACCTCCGCCTCGACGGCACGCCCGTCACGGACGCCGTCATCCCCATCCTCAAGACCTGCCCCACGCTCAACAACGTACCCGTGGGCGGCACGAAGATGACCGATGCAGGCAAGGCGGAGCTCAGAAAAATGCTGGAATCACGCTGAACAGCGGATCGAACCGATGGCCTAGTTCACACTCTTCCGTGTGATCTCCACGATCACCGCCTTCTGCGCGTGCAGGCGGTTTTCGGCTTGGTCGAAGATCACATCGGCGTTCGCCTCCATGACTTCGTCGGTGATTTCCTTGCCACGATAAGCCGGAAGGCAGTGCATGACGACGGCGTTCGGTTTCGCGTGCTTGAGCAGCGCGTCGTTGATCTGCCAGGGCTTCAAAATCTCGATGCGGTCGGCGCTTTCGGCTTCCTTGCCCATGCTGACCCACACGTCGGTGTAGAGCACGTCGCAACCTTTCACCGCCTCGGCGGGATCATCGACGACGCGGATCGTTTGCGGCGGAACATTGCGCATGAAGCTCTCCTGCGGCTGAAACTCCTTCGGCGCGCCGATGACGAGTTCAAAGCCGAGTCTCGACGAGGCCCAAATCCACGAGCGCGCGACGTTGCAATCGCCATCGCCGAGGAAACACACGCGTTTCCCCTGCCAGCCACCGAGACGCTCCTGGATGGTCTGCAAATCGGCCAGAATCTGACAGGGATGCTCGTCATCGGTCAGCGCGTTGATCGTGGGCATGCCGCTGTATTTCGCGAAATCGACCACGTCCTGCTGCGCGAAGGTGCGGATGACCGCGCCGTGGATCATGCGGCCCAAAACGCGCGCGGTGTCCTTGATCGGCTCGCCGCGGCCGAGCTGGATGTCCGCGCCGGAGAGGAACATCACCTGCCCGCCCAACTCACGAATGCCGACTTCAAAGCTCACGCGCGTGCGTGTGGATGATTTCGTGAAGATGAGCGCCCACTGCTGCCCCGTGAGCACCTGCGGCGACGACTTGCGGTCCTTCTTCAGCACGCAGGCGAGATCGACGATCTTTTCGATCTGCTCTTTGCTGAGCTCTTCGATGGAAAGGAGATGGTTCATCATGAAAGGGAGATTTGAGGCGATGCGGAGCGGGCAAATGACGAATCAGATCGGGACGCCGCGATTCACAGCGACGGGCCATTCGACATTCGTGCTTTGGACTTCATTCGTCATTCGGATTTCATCATTCGTCCATATTCAGGCAGCGAGCGCATCCAGCACGCTCTTAAAGATCGCCAGTCCTTCTTCGACATGTTCTGCCGTGATGTTCAGCGGCGAGAGCCAGCGCACGACGTTCGGGCCGGCAGGGGTGACCATCATGCCGGCGTCGAGCAGCTTTTGCGCGAGGAAGATGGACGGCAGCTTGCCGTTTGATTTGGCGCTGATCGCGTCAGCGTTGAGTTCAAAGCCGATGAAGATGCCGATCTGGCGGATTTCTTTGATCAGCGGGTGCTTCCACGCTCGCACAGCGGCGGCAATGGCCGCGCCGCGTGTTTTGGCGTTGTCGCAGAGTTTTTCGTCGATGATCGCGCGCAGCGTGGCGATGCCGACGGCGCAGGCGAGCGGTGAACCGCCGTAAGTCGTGCCATGCGTGCCGGGGCCGAGCAGCTTGCTCAAATCGCGACGATCATTCACCCAGAACGAGCCGAGCGGGAAGCCACTGCCGAGTGCTTTGGCCCAACTGATGCCATCAGGCTGGATTTCATCACCGGGGATGATGCTCCGCCAGCCGGTCAGTTCGCCCGCACGGCCGAAACCGGTCTGCACTTCGTCCAACAGCAGCAGCATGTCCTTTTCACGACACAAACGCTGCGCACCGCGCAAAAACTCCGGCGTGGCCGGATTCACGCCGCTTTCCCCCTGAATCGGCTCCAGCAAGATCGCGACGGTTTTGTCCGTGATCGCGGCTTTGAGGGCCTCCAGATCATTGAACGGCGCATAAACAAAGCCTGGCGGCAATGGGCCGAAGCCGCCATGGATTTTTTCCTGCGCCGTGGCGGTCATCGCACCAAATGTGCGACCGTGGAAGGAGCCAGTGAAGGTGATGATCTCGTAGCGACCACCGGTCTGCTGGCCGTATTTGCGTGCGAGCTTGAGCAGGCCCTCGTTTGCCTCGGCACCGCTGTTGCAGAAGAAGCACTTGCCCGGAATCTGCACGCATTCCTCGACGAGAATGCGCGCCAGCGCGGCCTGCTTGTCGATGCAATACCAGTTCGACACATGGATCAGCGTGTTCGTCTGCTCCGTGATCGCTTTGACGACCGGCGGCGGGCAATGACCCAGCGGGCAGACGGCCACGCCACCGGCGAAGTCGAGATACTTCTTCCCATCGCGATCCCAGACGTAAGCGCCCTCGCCGCGCACCGGCCACACATCGTAACGCCCGTAATTTGGCAGGACGTATTGCGAGAGCCAGTTGGTTTCGGGGTTTGAGGCGGTGGACATGGAGGGTTGAAGTCGTGGAGAATGGAAGGCGGAGCGGATTTGTCAGCGGTAGATTTCGCGGCGGTGGCCGATTTTGAGGACGAGCACGGTGAGCACTTTGTCGTGAACATCGTAGATGACGCGATAATCGCCGACACGCAGACGCCAGGATGGAACTCCCGTCATTTTGATCGCTCCGTTGGGCCGCGGGTTGATCGCAAGGCCGTCGATGGCGTTCTCAATCCGTCGCTGTTCCGATCCCGGCAGGGATTTAAGCGACTTTTCCGCACGGCGATCGAAGACGACCTGATACCGGGCATTCATTTTCCCAACCCCAGATTCTTCTTCACATCCTCCCAAGGCACCAGTTCCGCCTCTCCCCGTGCAATCTCAGCATGGATGCGTTTCACGTCCTCAATGTCCTCCAATTCCTCCAGGGCGTTTTCGATGCCCAGCATGATCTCACGCATTTCATCGGCGGAAAGCGCGGTGATCTCGGCCAGCTTCTGTTTGGCAACAATGCTCATGACAGGAAAGTAGTGCCCGATCTGGAAACAGCAACCCTGCTTTCAAAGGTGGATCTCCGTGCCGATGCCGCCGTCGGTGAAGATTTCGAGGATCAGCGCGTGCGGCAGACGTCCGTCGATGAGATGCACCTTACCCACGCCGCCGCGCAGCGAATCGAGCGAGGAGTCCACTTTCGGGATCATGCCGCCGCTGATGATGTTTTCGGCTTTCAGTTTCGCGATGCTGGCCTCGTCAAGGCTCGGGATCAGCGTGTTGTCGTCCTTCGGATCGCGCATCACGCCGCGCACATCACTCAGGAAGATGAGCTTGGTGGCCTTGAGCCGTTTCGCGAGCGCGCAAGCCGCGAGATCGGCGTTCACATTGAGCGTTTTGCCGGAGGCAAGCTCGCGCGCGACTGGTGAAACCACAGGAACAAACTCACCAGCCACTGCGGCCTGGATCAAACCGAGCTTGCAGTCGTTTACTTCGCCAACCCAGCCGAGATCGCCGGTCATTTTCTCGCCGAGAAATACTTCCGTTCCCGGAATGCCGACTGCCTTGCCGCCGAAGGCGTTGATCTTGGTCACGATCTCCGGGTTGATGACACGGGCGAGCGTTTCCTCGACGATCTTGATCGTTTCGTCGTCGGTCACGCGCATGCCGTTGATGAACTTCGCCTGCAGGCCGGATTCGTTCATCGCCTTCGAGATCGCCTTGCCGCCGCCATGCACGATGACGGGATTGATGCCCACGGCTTCGAGGAAGACGACATCGCGCAGGAAGGAATCGACCTGCACCGGATCCTCCATCGCGCTGCCGCCGACCTTGATCAAAAACGTACAGCCGCGGAACGACTGCATGTAAGGCAGGGCTTCGAGCAGCACCGCAGACTTTTGGATTTGATCGGTCATGCGAAGCCTTTCTGGCGTTTGGCGTGGATGGCTGCGGAGTACTCGGCGCTGTTAAAATCGATGTATTCCTCGGAGAGGTCGCTGGTGTAAACGGTGTAGCCGCTGGTGCCGCTGTTGAGGTCGATGGTGACGGTGAATTTCGGCTCTTTCACGACCTTCTCCATCTCGGTGACGGGTGTTTTGGTGGCGAGGCCGCCTTTGCATGCCTGCAGGCCGCCGAAGTAGATGTCGATGAGCTCCTCACGAATGCGCGCACCGGAATAACCGACGGCGTGGATGATGCGGCCCCAGTTCGGATCGCAGCCATGGAAGCTGCATTTCACGAGCAGGCTCTTCGCGACGGTTTCGGCCACTTTGCGGGCATCGCCCAGCGTGCGGGCATTGCGCACGCGGATCTCGACGAACTTCGTCACGCGCTCGCCATCGCACACGATCATCTTGGCGAGTTCGAGCATCACCTTGTGCAAAGCGCAGCGGAAGAGCTCGGCCTCGGGTGTGTTGCGTTTGATGGTCGGCAGGCCGCTCTGGCCGTTGCTCATCACGATGACGGTGTCGTTCGTGGAGGTGTCACCGTCGATGGTGATGCAGTTGAAGGACTTCTCGACCGCGTAGCGCATGCTGCGCTTCATCTCATCCTTGGCCACTTTGGCATCGGTGGTGATGAAGCAGAGCATGGTGGCCATGTTCGGGCAGATCATGCCGGCACCCTTGGCGATGCCGCCGATGCGGAAGCTGCCTTTGCCGCACGGCACCTCGACCGCGAAGGTCTTCGGCCGCGTGTCGCTGGTCATGATGGCACGCATGGCGTCGTCGCTGCCTTTGTCGTTCAGCCTGGCGATGGCGTCGGGGACTTTCGGCAGGATGCGCTCGATCGGCATCTGCATGCCGATGATGCCGGTGGAGCAGACGAGCACCTGGCGCATTTTCACGCCGAGTTCCTCGGCGACGGCCTTGGTCATGGCCTTGGCGTCCTGGATGCCCTGGACGCCGGTGCAGGCGTTCGCATTGCCGCTGTTGGCGATGATGGCGCGCGTGTCGCTGTCCTTGATGTGCTGCTGGCACACGCGCACGCAGGCGGCGCGGACCTTGTTGGTGGTGAAAACGGCGTCGGTGACGGTCGGCGTGTCGGAAACAATGAGCGCGAGATCGAGACGCGTGGCTTCCGGGTTTTTGATGCCGCAGGTCACGGCGGAGGCACGGAAGCCCTTCGCGGCGGTGACGCCTCCGTCGATGACATTGAAAGGCGTGCGTCCTTTGCAGGGATCGTTGTCGTGCTTGTGCGGCATGTCAGATGTTGAGAAGGCCTGCGGTGGCCTCGAAGCCGCAGATGAGGTTCATGTTTTGCACGGCCTGGCCGGAGGCGCCTTTGCCGAGATTGTCCTCCGCGCTCATCAGGATGAGCTGCCCTGCGCGTCCATCGAAGGACCAGCCGATGTCCACGAAGTTCGTGCCGGTGACGTTCTTGGTGTCGGGGGATTGATTCACGCCGAGCAGACGCACAAAGGGCTGCGAATCATACGCGGCATGCAGCGCGGCACCGACTTGATCCACACTCACACCCGGCTTGAGCTGCGCGAACGTGGTCGTGCAGATGCCGGAATGCGTCGGCATGAGATGCGGCACAAACGAGAGCTTCACTTCGCGTCCGGCGGCGAGGGCGAGTTCCTGGCCGACCTCGCTCAAATGACGATGCACCGGCACGGAGTAGCTGCGCACGCTGTTCTGCACCTCGCTGAAGAGCAGCGGAATGCTTTCCTTGCGGCCCGCGCCACTCGCACCGCTCATGCTGGCCACGGCGAGGGGTGAATCTGCCAGCAAACCGGCCTTCAGCAGCGGAATGAGCGGCAGCAGGATGCTGGTGGGATAGCAGCCTGGGCAGGCGATGAGCCGCGCGGCCTTGATCTGCTCCGCACGCACCTCGGGAAGCGCATAGACGGCCTCATCCAGCAGTTCCGGCGCGGGATGCGCGTGGCCGTAGAATTCTTCATACAGCGCGGCGCTGCGCAGCCGGAAGTCGGCGCTGAGGTCGAGCACCTTCAGGCCGAGTTCGAGCAAGGGCTTCGCGTATTCCGCGGCGACGCCATGTGGCACGGCAAGGAAGGCGATCTCGGCTCCCGCAGCCTTCAAAGCGGCGGCATCCGGCGCGGTGAAGGTCAGAGAATCCGCCACGCCCACGCCACGGAAGCGCGGGAATTCTATCGACAGCGGTTTCCCGGCCAGCGAGCGCGAAGTCACCGCCACGAGCTGGGCGTTCGGATGACGCAGCAGCAGGCGCAGCAGCTCGGCTCCTGAATAACCACTGGCTCCAACGACGGCGACTTTGACTTTGGCGGACATGTGCGGGGGGCGGAGTATGAAATGGCGCGAAGTTCACGCAACCCGGAAAAAAGTCATTTCTGCGCCTTATCGAGCACGCATCGTGCCGCTTGTCAGAAAGGCTGAAATCGGGCAAACTCTCAGCATGCTTCTCGAAATTCACATTCCCGACTCCCTGCGCGATTCGTTGCAGCGCGGCGTGCCTGATCTCACCCATGCCGCCCTGGAGGGCGTGGCGGTGGAAGGGTATCGCAACGGGGCGCTGTCGATGGCGCAGGTGCGCGAACTTTTGGGGCTGCCATCCCGCTGGGAGGCGCAGAACTTCCTGGCATCACGCGGAGCGTGGCCGAGCTACGATGAGGCTGCCGTGGCGTCTGAACTCGCCCCGCTGCCTTCATGATCGTCGTCAGCGACACGTCCGTGCTGTGTTATCTGGCGGTGCTTGGGAAGCTGGATCTGCTGCGCGATCTTTTTGGCGAGGTGACTGTTCCAAACAAGGTGATTGCCGAATGCCTGCATGCCGGGGCACCCGAGGTGCTGAGGCAGGCATTGCAGGAGCTGCCGCCTTTCATTCATGTGGCCGGTCATGTGGAGCTCCTGTCTGAAACCGCCACTTTGGATGAAGGTGAAGCGGCAGCCATCAGCCTTGCCTGGGCGCATCGGACCGAGGCGCTGCTGCTGATCGATGAGCGCGTCGGGCGTGCCGTTGCGCGCGCCTTGGGATTGCGCGTTCGCGGACTGCTTGCCTTGATGGCCGACGGGCATCGGTTGGGGACGCTGGACTTTGATTCGTCCATGAAAATCCTGAAACAGAACGGGTTCCGAGTTGCATCTCCCCTATTGCAGTCTTTCCGGCGTGAATTACGCCTACCTGAAACCCCGTCATGAGCGAACGCCCGCCTGAAACACCCGAAGCTGACAAGCCGAAATCTCCAGCCACGCCGGAGGAGGTCACGCGCAAACTGGAAGACTTCATCAAGAACACCCTCGGCGGCCAGGTGCTCTTCACCCGCGTGGACGGACCGGCCGCACAGCGCACGGAGGAAAACAGCGACGGCAAGGCCGGGGAACAGCCGCAGGAGGACAACAGCGCGGCATTCGAGTTCCATCACAAGCCCGCCGACATCAAGGCGCACCTCGACCGCTTTGTGATCCGCCAGGACGAGGCGAAAAAGGTGCTCGCCACCGCCGTGTGCGATCATTACCACCACGCGCGCATGCTGCGGGAGGACCGCGAGTCCGGCACGCCCGGCCCGCGTCTCGAATTCTCGAAGCAGAACGTCATCATCATCGGCCCGACGGGCGTGGGGAAGACCTACCTCGTCAAACACATCGCCGATCTCATCGGCGTGCCGTTTGTGAAGGCCGACGCGACGAAATTCAGCGAAACAGGCTATGTCGGCGCGGATGTGGACGACCTCGTGCGTGATCTCGTGGCGAAGGCGAACGGCGACATCGAGCTGGCCGAGCACGGCATCATTTATCTCGATGAGATCGACAAACTCAGCAGCGGGCCGGAAAAGCTGGGCCGCGACGTGAGCGGACGCGGCGTGCAGACCGCGCTGCTGAAGCTGATGGAAGAAACCGAGGTGCCGCTCTACGCGCCGAACGACATCCGCAGCCAGATGCAGATGATGTTCGACACGCGCAAGGGCCGCACCGGTCGCGAGGTGGTGAACACGCGCAACATCCTCTTCATCGTCAGCGGCGCGTTCAGCGGCCTGGAAAAGATCATCGAGAAACGCACGAACCGGAAGTCCATCGGCTTCATCTCCGCCGACATGAAGACCGCCGCCGCGGAGCATCTGTTCCGCGAGGCGCGCACGAAGGACTTCATCGACTTCGGCTTCGAGGCCGAGTTCATCGGCCGCCTGCCCGTGCGCGTCGTGTGCGATCCGCTCAGCGCGGACGACATGTTCCAGATCATGAAAAACTCCGAAGGCAGCCTCATCCGCCAGTATGAGCGTGAATTCGCCGCCTACGGTTTGAAGGCCGTCTTTGAAGACGACGCGCTGCGCGAGATCGCCAGCCGTGCAGAGGAGGAGAAGACCGGCGCGCGCGGCCTGGTGACCGCCTGGGAGCGCGTGTTACGCGATTTCAAATTCGAGATGCCCAGCCTCGGCCTGCCGGAGATCTGCATCGACGCCGCGCTGGTCAAAAATTCCGCGCAAACACTCGCGAAATATCGCCAGATGGCCGCCAGCCTCGCCGTGGAGCTGGGCGCGGCCCATGCCGGCGAGGCGCGCGCCTTTGCGGAGCGTTTCCAGCGCGAGCACGGCTTCACGCTCGTGTTTGACGATGCCGCCGTCGCGGCGGTCGCCGCGCGGGCGCAGCGGGAAGGCATGAACGTCGAGGCGCTGTGCGCGCGACTCTTCAAAGACTATCCCTTCGGCCTGAAGCTCGTCACCCGCAGCACCGGCGGGACGCGCTTCGATCTTTCAGCGGAAGCCGTCGCGAATCCGGACAAGTTCGTCAGCGAGCTTGTCGTCAGCGCCTGCCGCCGCCAGCATCCTGAGTCAGCATCGTCCAACGTCATCGACATCACCCCCGAACCCACCGCCCATGAATCGTAACCACGCCGCCGCCATGTTCATCGGCGTGCTCGTCTGCATCCCGCTGCTGGCCCTGTATCACTTCGGTTATTTCAAAAGCACCTCGGAATGGTTCGCGGCGCTGTATGCGCGCGGCTTCATCCTGCCGCCCGCCGGATTGAAGCAGCTCGTCTGGCTGCAATACGGCTACTACACGGCGCTGGCTTTTGTGAGCGCCTGGGTGTGCATCGAGATGCTCTCCCAGTGGCGACGTTTCGCGTTCCTGCTTGGCGGCACGTTCCTCACCGCCACATTCGGCTGCATCATGGCGATGAGCGGCATTTTGTTCGAGCCGGTGTCGGGCTCCCTGGCATTGTGGCTCGCCGGGATCGTCGGGATCGCCGTGGGCGGCTCGGTGAACAGCTACCGGCGTCATGTGATGCGGGAGTATTTCGTCGGCAGGCTCTCGACACCGTTGTTCGAGGAACTGGCGGACCAGAACACGCCCGCGAAGATGACGGAGCGCCGCGAGATCACCGTGCTGACCTGCCGCCTGCTCAACCACGTCGGCATCGCCACCGGCATGGAGCCGGGGCGCTTCGAGGAGGTGGCCGCGCATTTCCAGCGCAGCGTGTCGGAGTTTCTCATCTCACGCGGTGCCTACCTCGATGATTGCGACGCGCGGCAGGTGCGCGTGTTCTTCGGCTTCCCGCTCACGGACGAGCACCACGCCGTGCATGCCGTGCAGGTCGCGGCGGTGCTGCGCGCGCATCTGGCAGCCCTGACGCGGGAGATGGAGGCGCGCTTCGGCATCCAGGCGCGTTTCGGCGTGGCCTTCAGCAGCGGGGCGGCGGTGTGCGGACTGTTTGGCGTGAACCATTTTGAGAGCTTCAGCGCCGTGGGGGATGTCATCGACTTCGCCACGCGCCTGTGCAATCTGAACGCCGAATACGGCAGCAAGGTGCTGCTCAGCGCGCGCACCTACACCCTCGTCAAAGACACCGCCGAGGTGCGGCCGATGGAGATGGTCAGTGTCTCCGGCTCCGAGCAGATGAGCGAGGTGTACGAGCTGCTCGCCGAGAAAGGCACGCTCACGGAGCAGGAGACCCGCACCCGCGACGCCTTCTGGCAGGGCGTGGTGCAGTATCGCAAAGGCGACTTGAAGCAGGCGCTCGAAAGTTTCAAAAACGCCGCCATCGAGGACCGCGAGGACGCGCCGCTGAAATACTTCACCGAACGCGTCGAGGCCGCGTTGAAGGAAAAGGCCGTGCCTGAGAAGGAGACGCCCAAACACGCGCGCAAGCTGGCCGCCATCTGATCCCACCCGCCGTGCGCATCGACTATCCGCCCGCCATCCAGCGTCTCGTGGCCCAGCTCAAGGCGCTGCCCGGCCTCGGCCCCCGCAGCGCGGAGCGCCTGATGCTCTGGCTGCTCCAGATGCGGGATGAGCGCATCTCCTCGCTCGTCCATTCACTCGGCGAGGCGAAGGAGCGCATCGTGGCCTGTGATGATTGCGGCTTCTTCATCGAAAACGGCAGCGCCTGCCTGCTCTGCCACGACCCGCGGCGCCAGCAGCGGCTGCTTTGTGTTGTCGAGCAGGCCGCCGATGTGCTGCGGCTGGAGCGCAGCGGCGCGTTTCAAGGTTTGTACCATGTGCTCGGCGGCCGCCTCTCACCGCTCGACAACATCACGCCGGACGATTTGCGCATGGAGCCGCTGGTGCGGCGTGTTCACGATTTGCAGGCCGAGGAGGTCATCCTCGCCCTCGGCTCCGATGTCGAAGGCGAGGCCACCGCCAGCTACATCGCCGACCTGCTGCGTCCCTCGGGCGTTTCCGTCTCCCGGCTGGCCCAGGGCATGCCCGCCGGCGGCGGACTCGATCATGTGGATGAGCTGACGTTGTATCAGGCATTGCATGGACGCAGGAGACTCGGTTAAATCACCGCATTCATCCCATGGACTATCATCTCGCACGCAACGGCCAGCAGCTCGGCGTTTTTGCCGAGGAGGAAATCCAGCCTGGAATCGCCACCGGACGCTTTTTGCCGGACGACCTGTGCTGGAGCGAAGGGATGGCTGACTGGAAGCCGCTGAGCACGAAATTCAGCGCCCCGGCCACCCCTTCCCCACCCCCATTCTCAGCCGCTGCCGCCGCGCCGTTCAATCCCTACGCCGCCCCGCAGTCCAACATCATCAGCGCAGCCATGCTGCCGCGGCTGAAGCTCGCCTCCCGCGGGGCGCGCCTCGGCGCGGCGATCATCGACACGCTCATCATCCTGCTGGTCATCACGGTGCCGGTGGTGATCGGCGTGGTGCTGATGGGCCAGGCCGAGAAGGCGGGCGGCAATGACGTGCCGGTGGCCGCGGTCGCATGTTTCGCCGTCGCCGGACTGGCCACGCTGGGCCTGCTCGTCTGGAACGCCGTGTGGCTGACAAAATACGGCCAGACGATCGCCAAGCGCATGCTGAAGATCCGTGTTGTCACGTTTCCTGACGGCCAGAACGCCGGTTTTGTGAAGGCATTCCTGCTGCGCGCCGTGGTCAATGCCATCATCAACCAGTTCGTGCCGCTCTACGGCATTGTCGATGCGTGCTTCATCTTCCGCGAGGACCAGCGCTGCCTGCACGACCTCATCGCCGACACCACCGTGGTGGAGTGCGAGCCCGGCGCCTGATCACGCCAGCCCCAGCGCCGCCACCTGGTCCTCATTGAGGCCCAGGTAATGCCCCAGCTCATGCAGCAGCGTGATGCGCACCTCGTCGCGATACGTTTTCAAGTCGCCGTCACAATCATCCCACAAATTATCAAGGAACAGGCGGATGCGCGGCATCTCATCCGCTGCGGCAGGCAGCGGATCGCAGCGCGCATTGCCTTCGAACAAGCCGAGAAGGTCGGGATCGAGATCCGCCTCGATGTCGAGCAGCGCGGCCATCTCGGCGAACTCGATCGTGCAATCCGCCGCCTCATCACGGATCACCGGCGGCAGCGAGGCCAGCGTGGCCTTCACGACGCTGGCGGCGATGGATTCGAGACGTGCGAAGCGCATGCGGGCTATTTCTTCGGCGTCTGCGGCTCCTTTGGGAGAGCCTCGATCTTCCCGGCCTTTTTCTTCGCCTTGCCACCGCCTTTCTTTTTTTCGCCAGCGGTTGGCCTGGCTTCTTCCTTCGGCAGCGCGGCGGCGAGTTTCGCCTTGATGTCGCCCATGCTGGCTTCACCGGCGAGGTTGGTCCACTCGTGCGGGTCTTTGGAGTGGTCGTAGAGTTCCTCACCGCCGTCGGCGTAGCGGATGTAGCGCCATTGAGCGTCGCGCACGGCGTGATTGCCTTTGCCGTGGGTGCAGACGGCCACGCCGTCCCACTTGGCGGACGGATCCTTGAGCAGCGGCGTCAAACTCGCGCCTTTGACGTGTTCTGGAGCAGGCAGGCCGGTGAGTTCACAGATCGTCGGATACAGGTTGGTGTAATCGACCGGCGCGTCAGACTTCGTGCCCGGTTTGGCGATACCGGGGGCGACGATGGCCATGCTGGTGCGCGTGGCCTCCTCCCAAAGCGCAAATTTCCGCCAGTGCTCCTTCTCACCGAGGTGCCAGCCGTGGTCGGTCCACCAGACGATGATGGTCTTGTCCTTGCGCGGGCTTTGATCGAGTCCATCGAGCAGGCGGCCGACCTGATCGTCGAGGAATGAAATTGTCGCGAGATAGGCCTGCACGCCTTTCTTCCATTGATCGGCTTTCACCACGGCGGCGTGATCGCCCTCGGGCCCGGCCATTTTCACACCGGTTTTCGGCAGATCGTCGATGTCATGTTCCTTGGTGACGGGCAGCTGGATGTCGGCGAGCGGGAAGCGGTCGAAATATTCCTTCGGCACATACCACGGCAGGTGGGGTTTGACGTAGCCGAGGGCGAGGAAGAGCGGTTTGTCCGTCGGTTCGTTCTTGAGGCGGTCGATGGCCCAGTCGGTGGCCTTGAAGTCGCCCATTTCCCCGGTTTTGACCTCGACAGAACCCCAGTCAAAGTGGCCGCGCTTGAGGCCGTTCATGTTTTCCTCGTGCTTCTTGATGCTGGGGAACAGGCCTTCCCACTTCGTCCACGAATCGGTGCGGCCCTCGGCGTTGTAGTTGTGGTAGATCTTGCCGCCGCCGAGCGTGGTGTAGCCGTTGGCGAGGAAGTGGCGGTTGATGGTGACGACATCCTTCAGCACGCCCTGGGCGGGATCGCTGTTGGTGTAGATACCGGTCTGCCACGGACGCAAACCGCTCATCAGCGCCGCACGCGACGGATTGCAGGCCGGCGCGGCGCAATGCGAGTTCGTGAACGCGGTGCCGCGTGCCACGAGGCGGTCGATGTTCGGCGTCTTCGCCTGTGGATGACCGCCGAGGTAGCTGGTCCAGTCGTTCAAATCATCGACGGCGATGAACAGCACGTCAGGCTTCGATTCGGCGGCGCAAAGTGGCGTGGAGAGGAGGAGAAAGGCGAGAAGGCGCTTCATGGCGCGCCTTGAACGCGAAGTTGACCGGACTCTTGCATCTGGCGGCAGACCAGGTCGGTCTGCGACGTTGTAGGCGGCACCATGAATGCTCTTTTTCGTTCCATCTTGCATGGCTGTCTCGGTTTCGGCCTGGTCAGCGTCGCCGCTTACTCCATCTGGGCTTTCGTGCCGCGCCTCGCCGGAAGTGAAACTGGCATGTATGCGCTGATCGCGCTCGTGTATCTCGGTGGCGCGGGGTTGGTGCTGTGCGGGCTGCTGAGCGGCGAGAACAAGCTCGGGCGCTTCTACCGCATGTTTTTGCCGGCGTTTTTCGGGTATGCGCTGATCTGGAGCCTCGTGTGGTTTTTGATCAAGGATCCGCCGGGCATCAAGCTGCGCGAGTGGTCCGGCGCCGCGGCGGGCACCTTGTTTTTCTCCTGGGTGTGCTGGAGTTCATTGAAAAAGCCTTCGGGCTTCTGGATCGCTGCCATCGTGCTGTTTACCCTGCACACGGCGGGTTATTTCATCGGCGGGAAGTGGATGTATGGCGTTCTCGGCAGCGGCATCGAAGGCTGGGCGAAGCCGCAGGTGTCCATTGTGGCGAAGCTAGGCTGGGGACTGTTTCATGGCCTTGGCTTCGGTGCGGGCATCGGTTTTGCGCTGGGCTGGTGGCAGCGGGGAGCGCGTTGACGTTTTGTGAATAACAATGGATGCAAAAATGAGCGCTGAGAAACTGAGTTCCGCCGGTTGCACTCCCCGCAGCACTAGCCATGTATGGGCGCTCCTTCCTGAATGAGCGACCCAATCCGGCACGAGTGCGGCATAGCCGTGGTGCGGCTGAAAAAGCCGCTGGGCTACTACTATCAAAAATACGGCAACGCGCTTTACGGGCTGGACGCCCTCCAGGCGCTCATGACCAAGCAGCGCAACCGCGGCCAGGACGGCTTCGGCATCGGCTGCACCAAGCTCGGCGTGCCGCCCGGCCTGCCCTACATGTTCCGCGACCGCAGCACAGAGAGCGTGGACAAGATCGGCGCCGTCTTTGACGGCATGCGCAAGGACTTGAAGCGCATCGCCCGCCG
The DNA here is from genome assembly GCA_016795375.1 of Verrucomicrobiaceae bacterium. Lineage (GTDB taxonomy): Bacteria > Verrucomicrobiota > Verrucomicrobiia > Verrucomicrobiales > Verrucomicrobiaceae > Prosthecobacter. The sequence continues at coordinate 7,242 of JAEUHJ010000204.1, read as the reverse complement.
CATCGACAAGCAGCGCAAGGACGAGCGCGACCAGGAGGGGCGGGAGTTCGTGCCCTTCGAGGAGGACCCGGAGGCCATCAAACGCGAGTTCGAGATGGCGGGGGAGATTTACATCGGCCACCTGCGCTACGGCACCAGCGGGGATTTCGGCAAAGGCTCGCTGCATCCCTACCTGCGCCGCACCACCTGGCCCACGCGCACGCTCATGGTCATGGGCAACTTCAATCTCACCAACACCCGCGAGCTCAACGAGATCATGATGAGGCGCGGGCAGCACCCCGTCTTCGGCACCGACACCCAGAGTGTTCTGGAGGAGATGGGCTTCCAGCTCGACGAGGCGCACACGCAGCTCTACCACGCGAACCGCGACTCCGGCGTGCCCGGCGCGGAAATCCCCACCCACATCAGCGAACAGCTCGACGTGACGAAGTTCGTCACCGAGTCCGCGAAACGCTGGGACGGCGGCTACGCCATCATCGGCGTCATCGGCAACGGCGACCTCTTCGCCATGCGCGACCCGAACGGCATCCGCCCCTGCTACTACTACGAGAACGACGAAGTCTTCACCATCGCCTCCGAGCGCGTCGCCCTCATGTCCGTCTTCGGCGTGACGGAGCAGGAGGTCAAAAAACTGCCGCCCGCGCACGTCGCCGTCATCAAGGCCGACGGCACGATGAGCATCCAGCCCTTCACCGCGCCGCGCGAGTTCAAGCCCTGCTCCTTCGAGCGCATCTACTTCTCCCGCGGCAACGACTCCGTCATCTACCGCCAGCGCAAGGCGCTGGGAGAGCAGCTCGTGCCGCAGGTGGCGCGGGCGATTGACAACGACTTCGAAAACACCGTGCTCAGCTTCATCCCGAACACGGCGGAGACCGCCTACTTCGGCTTCCTCGACGGCCTGCGCAAGGCGCGGCGCGTCGTGGTGAAGGAGGCGCTCGTCGAAATGCTCAAGGACGGCAAGTTTGACGCCGAGGACGAGGCGCGCCTCGACGACCTCGTGCTGCGCAACTGGCCGCGGGCCGAAAAAATCGCGCTCAAGGACATCAAGATGCGCACCTTCATCGCGCAGGAGACCGGGCGCGACGCGCTCGTCTCCGGCAGCTACGACATCACCTACGGCGTCGTCACCCCGCAGGACAACCTCGTCGTCATTGACGACTCCATCGTCCGCGGCACCACGCTGAAGAAAAGTCTCCTGCGCATCCTCGCCCGCACCAATCCGAAGCGCATCATCGTCTGCTCCACCGCGCCGCAGATCCGCTACCCCGACTGCTACGGCATCGACATGGCCGAGCTGGGAAAATTCATCGCCTTCCAGGCCGCCGTGACCCTCCTGCGCGAGCGCGGCATGTCCCACGTCGTGGAAAGCACCTACCGCGCCTGCAAGGCCGAGCTCAAAAAGCCGAAGGAGCAGATGCGCAACGCCGTGAAGGCCATCTACGCGCCCTTCACCGACGAGGAAATCTCCGCCAAGATCGCGCAGATGATCAGCCCCGAGGAAACCTCATGGACCGGTGCCGTCGAGGTCATCTACCAGACCATCCCCGGCCTTCATCAGGCTCTCGGCGCCGAGTTTGGCGACTGGTACTTCAGCGGCGACTACCCGACCCCCGGCGGCTACGCCGTGGTGAACCATTCCTTCATCCTCTACTGCGAGGCGAAGGACGGCCGCGCGCACGAGGCGCTGCTGTGAGGCACGCGGACGATCAGCGCCAGATGCCCGGCCTGCTCCTGCGGCTTTCATCGTCGTGGCAGCCTGCCCGCCAGTTTGCGGGAACGCTTGCCGGCTGTTTGGGCGGCGGGTGCTCCGCGCACAGGCGGCGGTGATGCATCACTGCTGCGGCAGCTTCAACTCCACCCGCTTCCCGCCGCGCAGCACGGCGGCGGGCAGTTTTTCGCCGGGGAGGTGATGCAGCAACAGGTGGCCGATGATGCCGCTTTCCGTGATGCGTTGTCTCAGATCACCCGCCTCGATGAGGATGTCGTCCTTCTGGAAACCGGCCTGCTTCGCCTTCGCATGCTCGCCCCACTGGCCGACGTGAAAGATACGCAGGGCCATCTGGTCCTTGTCGAGGCCGAGGACGGCCCGCTCCTCGTCGGGAATGTCATCCATTTTCATGCCGCCGAAGGCCATCGCGCGCATGGGCCAGGTGCCGGCACGTTTGCCGATGTCAGATTTCAGACGCCACCCGGCGGGCAGGTCGAGCGTGATCCCGCTCTCCATGCCATTGCGTCGAATCATGGCGGACAACGCCCCCGCATCCGGTGAGCGGTGCAGCACCCAGCTCACGTCGGCGGTGGAGACGAGCGGCTGACCGTTCAGTGAAATGAAAGCATCGCCTGTTTGCACGCCCGCCTTCGCCGCGGGCGAACCGGCGGCCACGGCCTCGACTCTGGCGATGTCATCCGCGGCGAGCGTGATGCCGAGAGTCTCGATGGACGGCTGCGGATAGATCCATTCGACAGGCACGGGCTTGTTCTGGCCGCGGTAGTGCGCGCGGAACGCGTCGCCGACCATGTGGCAGTGGACGCAGCTCGCCACGACTTTGCCGTCCCAGTCGAGCTTGCTTTGATACTTGGCCGCGAGTTTCGGGAATTCGATGGGCGTCTGATAAGGCGTGGGGGCGCCCTGCTTGCCGCTGAGCGCGGCCTTGTTGGCAGGATAGCCGCCGTGAACGGCCAGCACGGCTTCCAGCGCCTTTTTGAAACTGGCCGTGGTCTTGTTCAGCGGATCCTTCTGGTGCAGCCACGAGCCGTAGCGGCCGTAGATCGTGCCGTCGCCGTTGAACATGACCGCCGAGAAAGACAGATCGTAGTCGAACTGAAACCTGGAGAGGTCGAGCGTGTTGGCATTGATCACACGCACGCAGACGAACTGGTCCAGCAGCGGCACGAGCTCCGGCTCCTGCAGCACGCTGGCATCGATCCCCGCGCAGGACAGACACGGGACGCAGCGCAGCACGACGAGCAACGGCCTGCCGGTGGTTTTGGCCAGCCGGAAACCGCCGTCGATGTCGTTCCAGTTCCAGCGCGCGTCGTTCTCCATCCGCGCCTTTTCGCCACGCACCGCGCCTTCGCGGTCTTTGACGGATTCGGCATGGGCGGCGGCCAGGAACAGGGCGATGAGGAGGGATGCCTTCATGCGCGACATTTTGCATGAGATGGCGCCGCGCTGGCAAGCCTGTAAAACAACCGCGCCATTTTTGGAATGGACAGGATGTGTTTCCCTCCGGTAAATCGCGGTCATGTCCGAAGTCACCGCCATTTCAAAATTCGCCTGCCCGGCCTGCGGTGCCGAGGCGGTCTGGACGCCGTCGAAACACGCGCTCGTCTGCCCGTTTTGCGGCACGGAGTCGCCCGCCGAATTGAAATCAGACGGCACGCTGGTGGAGGAAAACGATCTCGTCGCCATGCTGCGGGCCATTCCCGATGACCAGCGGGGCTGGGCGGCGGTGCGCAAGACGGTCAAATGCCAGAGCTGCCACGCGATCTCGGTCTTCGACGAGAAACGCGTCGCGCAGAACTGCGACTTCTGCGGCTCACCCGCGGTCATGGCCGTGGACGATGTCGGCGCGCCGATCCGGCCCGGCAGCCAGCTTCCCTTCAAGGTTTCCCAGAGCCAGGTGCGCGAAGACATCCGCCGCTGGTATGGCAGCCACTTCTGGGCGCCGAACGCGCTCGGGCAGAAGGCGATGACCGACACGCTGCACGGGCTTTACCTGCCCTACTGGACCTTCGACGCGCATGCGGAGTGCCCGTGGGAGGCGGAGGCCGGTTACTATTACTACACGACCGACAGCAAGGGCAACCGCACGCGCCACACGCGCTGGGAATACGCCTCCGGCCATGTCAGCTCCGATTTCGACGACGTGCTCGTGCCAGCGTCAAAGGGCGTGCATGGCAACCTGCTCGAAAAACTCCAGCCCTTCCCCACCACGACGGATTTACTGCCCTACGACCCCGGATATCTCTCCGGCTGGGTGGTGGAGCAGTATCAGATCGATCTCCTCCAGGCCGCGCAGGACTCACGCGGCCGCATGGACGGCGCCCTGCGCAGCCAATGCGCCTCGCAGATTCCCGGCGACACGCATCGCAACCTGCAGATCGCCCCCGACTACAGCGCGCAGACTTTCAAACATGTTTTGCTGCCCGTCTGGCTGCTCACCTACACCTACGGCACGAAAAATTACCAGGTCGCCGTGAACGGGGCCACCGGCAAGATCGGCGGCGAGTATCCGCTGAGCTGGGTGAAGATCACGATCGCCATCGTGATCGCGCTGATCATCCTCGGCATCTTTCTCGCATCGCAGGACTGAGTTGTCGTGAGCTTCAAATTTCGAGAACTGCCCATCGCCATCGCGCTGCTCGCGATCTGCGCTTTCTTCGCGGCGCAGGAGCCGGCGTTCCTCGGCGCTCGGAACCTGTCGATGCTCGCCACGGAGCTGTCGATCACGGCGACGCTGGCGATGGGCATGCTGCTGATTCTGCTGCCCGGACACATCGATTTGTCAGCAGGCAGTGGCGTTGGATTGCTCGGTGGCGTCGCCAGCGTGCTCGTGTTTCATCACCACCTGCCGGCGCCCGCCGCGCTCGGCCTGGGACTGCTCTGCGGCGTGCTGATCTGGGTGGCGATGGGCGCGTTCATCGTGTGCGAGCGCATGCCGTCGTTCATCGTCACGCTCGGAGCACTGCTGATTTTCAAAGGCCTGTTCTGGCTCGTGATCGACAACGCCACGGTTCCCGTCGCCCCCGGCGGCCAGAGCAATCTCTACTCGCTGCTCACCACCTATTACCTTCCGCGACGATTCGGCTGGCTGCTGGCCGTGGTTCTTGTCACCGCGTTGATTTTCACCTCGATCAGCGCCCGCAAGCGCCGCCTCGCACATGGTTTCGCCGTGGACAGCAGGGAGATGGCCTTTTTGAGGCTGTTTGTCACCGCGCAGGCCATCGCGCTGTTCGTGCTCGTCACCGGCCAGTTTCGCGGCATTCCGCTGCCGTCGCTCATTCTCGGCGGCGTGACGATGATCGTGTATGCGGTCACGCAGCACACGCGCATCGGCAGGCATTTGCATGCCATCGGGGGCAACACGGAGGCCGCGTTCGTCTCCGGCGTGCCGATGAAACGCACCGTGATCGCCGCCTACGGCGGCATGGGCGCGATCGTGGCCGTCACCGGCTTCATGCAGACCGCCTATGCCGGTTCATCCACGACAACGGTCGGCGATTTGATGGAACTCGACGCCGTCGCCGCCTGCGTGATCGGTGGCGTGAGTCTGCGTGGTGGTCGCGGCACCGTTCTGGGCGTGCTGCTCGGCGCTTTGATCATCGCCTGCCTGCTCAACGGCATGACGCTCATGTCCGTGCCGCCGGAGCGCAAATTCATCGCCCGCGGCGTCGTGCTGATTCTCGCCGTGTGGATGGACATGCGGCTGGGCCGCAGAGCGTGACGAAACTCAGTCCTCGCCCGCCTTGCCGGCCTTGTGGGTGGCCTCAATGGCCTCGTCGATGTTGTGGAGGGCCTTGTCCGCGAGACCTTTCTCCAGATCTTTCGCGGCCTGGCCGCTGAGACGGTGGGCGCTCTCCTTGAAGGAGCCGTGCCTGTTGCTCTTGTCCTTCGCCAGTTGAGTCTCGGCTTTTTTGAGCCACACGATGGCATCAGCCACTTCCTTGGCGCTGCCTTTGGCGAGTTTTTGGGCCTTGGCGAGATGATGAAGAGCCTTGTTGATGTTCGGCTGCTTCGGATACTCCGGCAGCTTCGGTGACTTTTTGGGCTTGTCGGCTCCTGCGGCACAGGTGACGACGATGAGGAGCACACTGACCGCGAGATGGAAGGTTCGGTTCATGGCCTGGATGGATGGTTGGCCGGAGGGTAATGCTTTACCGTCGAATGCAATGGCCATTTTCACCGCCGGGAGGCCGCAGGCATGAGCATCTCCGCATTCGACATTCCTGCGTCATTCGCCATCCTCCCCTCATGTCAGCCGCATCGAATCTCCTCAAACAGCACCTGCTGCACCGTCAGCAACAGGGTGCGACGCATGTGGCGCTGCGGCCGGAGGCACTGGAGAAATTGAGCGGACTCGGGCGCAAGCCGGCGATCCGCCAAGCTCCCACGCCGCCGCAGCCCATCACGGTCGATCCCGCGCCGGAAGCCCGCCAGATCCTCGACAATCCGCCCCCGGTGGCGACGAAAGCCGCCTTGCTCGAAGTTGCTGGCAGCACGGTCGAGGAAAAACTCGCGACGCTGCGCGCGATGGCGGAGACATGGGAACCGGCGCGTGCGATGAACAGCCTGCGGCAGGCCATGGTCTTCGCGGTGGGCGACCCGCGCGCCAGTTTGATGTTCGTGGGCGAGGCGCCGGGCGCGGAGGAGGAAAAACTGCGCGAGCCCTTCGTCGGCCCCGCCGGTGAGAAGCTCACGCTGATCCTCAAGGCGATGAGGCTCGACCGTGCGCAGGTCTATATCAGCAACATCTGCAAATTCCGCCCGGCGATGGACGATCAAGGCAGCAAGAACCGCAAACCGACCGCCGAGGAGATGCGCGCGTGCCTGCCGTTCGTGCTCACGGAGATCGACCTCATCCAGCCGAAGGTCATTGTCGCGCTCGGGGCCACAGCAGCGGAAGGATTGGGCATTCCGGGGAGCGTCGGCGGCCTGCGCGGCCGTTTTCACAGCACCAGCGGCATTCCCACGATGGTCACCTACCATCCGTCCGACCTTTTGCGCGAGGAAGGCATGGGAGACGGCATCCGTGCGAAGCGCCAGGTGTGGGAGGACATGCTCAAGGTCATGGAAAAGCTCGGCCTGCCCATCAGCGAGAAGCAGCGCGGCTATTTCCAGGCAAAGTGAAGGCGGGTGCGTTCGTTTTGAATGCCGCCATGAAACCGAAATCGTTCAGCCGCCGCGATCTGTTCAAACTTGGCAGCGCGGGGGCTGCTGTGTTCACGGGGGCTGAGGCACAAGCTGCGGGAAGGAAAGCGGGCCCTGTGTGCGAGGAGGGTGGATGCTGCATCACGCCATCCGGCGATTTTTACAACGTCGAGCGCGGCAATCCGCTGCCTTACAAGCTGCCCATCGGGAAACAACGCGAGATCGGCATGGTGCGCGAGACGTGGCAGCTCGAAATCATCGCTGATCCGGCCAGCAACGCGAAGTTCGAGCGCCCCTTGCTGCGCGCCGATGGCACCGCGATCACCTTCGACAAGTTTATGGAGATCGCGAAAACGAAGGCGGTCAGCTAT